>CAXBPH010000001.1:0-83754 GCA_963977445.1 uncultured bacterium
CGCCATCCGGTACCACCGTCTCAACCCACACACCCGGTCATATCCGACCATCTCGTTACCGTCCCTGCCCCTCGTTGCGGGATCCCGCGGCACGGATAGTCCGACCGGCCTTCTGGAATCGGTGAAGAGCACTTCATTCGTGCCGCGGGATCCGGCATCGTCGATTCGCAGGCGTGCGTTGTGCATAGCCGATAGCCCGAAGTCGTAGTTTCCACTCTGAGACCTCACGGACGGTTCGTGCGTGGGGCCCCCCGATGGCCGACGTTTGCCCTGGTCCATCCCGTACCCACGCACGAACCCGCCATCCGGTACCACCGTCTCAACCCACACACCCGGTCATATCCGACCATCTCGCTACCGTCCCTGCCCCCCGTTGCGGGATCCCGCAGCACGTCTGCTTTTCCAGGCGAAGCCCGGAACGTGTGAAGAAGAAATATATAGTTGGTGGAAATACCCTTCGCCATCCCCCCATTGCCCCATGCCCCCCCTATCCCTCATACTGAAACCAAGTCTGGTCATGGACGGCACACCGTTCGACCCGTTCCAGACCCAAATCGTTTTCATTTTTCGTTCATCGAGCCAGGAACCCAATATTGGAGTCCCCCATGAAAGCACGTTCATTTTTTTCAATCGGTCTATCCCTCGCCCTCGCCCCCACCGCCGCCTTTGGCCAGGACGCCCCCGACGCACCGGCTCTCTATCAGCAATACTGCGCCCAGTGCCATGGCGCCACCCTGCAAGGAGGCAATGGCCAAAGCCTGGTGGACGGCATCTGGAATTTCGGTGGTGGCGGCAGTTCGATTCGCCGGAATATCAAACACGGCATCACCCACCTGGGTATGCCTGCCTATGAAACGGCCTTGGACGACGACCAGATTCGCTCCCTCACCGACTATATCCTCAATGCGGAAAAAGAGGGCGGCGCGGAACGGCCTCCCGTGCCCACGGAGGTGCAGACCCACGACTACAATGTGGCCGTGGAAAAATGGGTAGAAAATCTGGAAATCCCCTGGAGCATCGCCTTCCTCGACAACGACACCGCCCTCATCACGGAACGTCCCGGCCGCCTGCGCCTGGTGAAGGGTGGCAAACTCGACGAAAAGCCCATTGCCAACACGCCCGACGTGCTCGCTGAGGGTCAGGGCGGTTTGCTCGATGTGGCGGTCGATCCCGACTATGCCAACAATGGCTGGATCTACCTCGCCTACAGCCATGGCCTCGACAATAAGGACGAGGACGGTAAGACGCCCTCTATGACACGCATAGTCCGGGGAAAGCTCGAGAAAGGGAAGTGGACAGCGGAATCCCCTATCTTCGAAGCGCCTAAGGACACCTACCTCGTCAGCGGCGTACACTACGGCTGCCGCATCATTTTCGACGCCGAAGGCCACCTCTATTTCTCCATCGGCGAACGGGGCTCTCAGGATCACGCCCAGGACCTCACCCGCCCCAACGGCAAGGTCCATCGGATTCACCCGGACGGCACCATTCCCACCGACAACCCCTTTGTGAACACACCTGACGCAATTCCTTCGATTTACACCTTTGGCAACCGCAATCCCCAGGGACTCGCCTATCACGCTGCCAGCAACATGATCTGGGAGAGCGAACACGGCCCCATGGGCGGCGATGAGCTGAACACCATACGACCGGGTAAAAACTATGGGTGGCCCGTCATCACCTATGGCCGGAATTATGATGGTAAACCCGTGAGCGATATCACGCGAAACGAAGGCATGGAGCAACCATCCTACTACTGGCGTCCTTCCATTGCGCTGTGCGGCCTGGATGTCTACACGGGAAGCCAATTCCCCAAGTGGACCAATGCCCTCCTCGTTGGTGCCCTCCGCTATGAGTCGGTGGCGGTCCTTCAAATCGAAGACAACCGGGTCATGCACGAAGAAGTTATCCTGAAAAACGCCGGACGGGTCCGCGATGTCTCCGCCGGCCCCGATGGTGCCATCTATGTTGTCACCAACAGTCCCGATGCCGTGCTCCGGCTCACGGCGAACGGTGAGCGCAGCTACTGAGCCCAACGCCCATGCATTTATCCCGTGCCACCGCAAGGAAATCTTGACCTCACGCGGTCCCATGCCGCAAACTGCGTGGCGCAGCATCGTGCACGCGGTCGGAATCTATATTCCCCGTTTACATTTCGCGGAACGCTCTCAGTAGCCCGCGCAGGTCACCGCTCGACGGAGAAAAAAGGAAACGCACATGTCACTGATAGATCGACTGAACTCATTGATGGGTAAAGGGGAGGGGCACGCTGACGAAACTACAGCCCCCCCCACCCCTGAAGACACCTCGGAAATCATAGTCGATGATCCGGATATGGAAGACGACGAAGACGAAGACGACATCAACGACGTCCCCGAAGCCCCGGGCGCCCACGTCGTAACCCTGCACGAATGCGCCGCAACCCCGGGCTCCGCCCAACGCTGCCACGAATTATTGGAAAACGGTGCCGACCCCTTGAAGCAGGACGCCGAAGGTCGGAGTGCCCTCCATGTGGCCGCCATACACGGCAACGTCGAAATCCTGGAGCAACTGCGCGAGCACGTCATTTCCGTCGACCCCTTTGACATCCACCGCCTCTCCCCCCTCATCAGCGCCATTCGTGCCGAGCAAGACGGCGCCGTCCAATTGCTCATCAAGCAAGGGGCCAAGCTCACCCTCAACGTGGCCTTTGCCCTGGGGGATCTTCACCTCATCAACCGGATCTTCAGCGAAGATAAAGAGGCCTTCAAACACTGCAAGGCCCCCGATGAACTCATGACCGACCTGACGACGGCCATCCGCCGGGAATGCGACAAGAAAATCACGGAAAACGGCGCCGCCAATGAAGCGGCCAAGATAACCATCGAAGAGACCGTTATCGAGCGCTACGTACCCACGATCGAGCGTGTCGTCGATATGGGGTGCCACCCCGACACCTTCGAGTCCGCCCCATACCCCGCCCTCTTCCAGGCCGTCCAATTTCGGAGTCCACGCCTCGCAGCAACCTTGCTCAGGCACGACGCCAATCCCGATTTCGAAGCAGACGACGGCAAAACACCCTTGGGTGTGGCAACAGCAAAAAGGCCCGCGATGCAGGCCCTGCTCAAGGAACACGGTGCGGAAGAATACGGCGGGCAACCCCACGAATCAACCCGGCCAAAAAAAGAAGACGACGGCCCCGGCGTCTCTGTGCCCACGATAAAAACGAATCACCCCAGCCCCTCGGAACTGAAATCGCGCCGCAAATAATTTCCCCGCGAGTTCCCTGGAAAACGATTGGAAGGCCGCCCAGTTTAGATCAGGGCTGCACGCCATCGCGGGTGCAGCCCCTCGGCCATCAGGGAAAATACGAGCAGATGTATTCCGTGATGCCCGATTCAATTTCGATATCGAAAGCCGAATGGGCGGGCACGTCGAAAGCGCTGCCTGCGCCATAGGTCGTGGGCCCATCTTCGCCCGCGAGCTTCACGTTACACGACCCCGCAACAATCTCCATCCGCTCCGCCGCTTCTGTGTTGAAGGTATAGGCACCGGCATAGAGCAGGCCCAACGTCTTCTTCGTGCCGTCGGGAAATATAACCACATGGCTCAACACCTTGCCGTCATAATAAATATTGGCCTTACAAAGCACACTCACACCATCAAACTGACTGGGAACCTGTTCTGACATCTGTTTTTCCTTCATTCTTGCAGGGAATGCTGATTCGTTGGCCCCCATTCATCCACAAAATCGGCCAACAACCTGAGGGGGCAAGTCATTGGCCTGGAATCAAAAGTTTGCGCGCCTGAAAACATTCGAAGCGGGCGCTCTTACTTCGAAGGCTATTCTAGCCGATAGGCGGGCGCTGCATGGCAACGTTGCTCACTGTATTCGTTGCCGAACGGAGAAGGCCCAACGAATCGCGATAATTGAGCGGTGATTGTTACAGAATGGCTGCATTGATGGCAAACCGAAGCCCCCTATCACAGGAAAGCAAAGATTCCGATTCGACTACGTCTAATGGTCGCTTCGTTTTCCCACGGAGGCACCGCGCCCCCGTTTAAACCCATGTCGTCAGTCCCTGTTTCCCCAACATCACGAAGCTCGTCATTCTCCGTCGCACACAGGTATTTTCCACCAGGGATTCCCATTGAGGCGGGCACGTACACGAGCTCGAATTGATGGACTCCTGATTTATCGATGCCAATCCAATGGTGCCACCCGATCCCGCGCTGAGTACGGCGTAGACGTACTCAGCGCGGGTTCGGGTGCCTTGACCCAAGCCAATGTCAAAAAAAGTGGGTACGACCGTAGCTCGGTTCTCTCGAAAAAACACAGTGAGACAAGGCCAACGCCAGGTCATCCACTAAACCACCCCAAAATCGACGCCCAAGGCACCCGAACCGGGAATACCGGATCGGGTGGCACCACGGAGTCATTACAATTCAGCAACGGAGAGACGAGGTCTACAACGAGTGCTCTTAAAGCGCGCACACTCCCCGTCCCACTTGATCCGCTCGGCCCATTCTGTTTAACTGCTCTTCGCCCGAATTCCTATCTCCGGGCGGAACGCACCCGCCACCCATCGCCAGAAACTCACGGTAGCCGTCCCCGATGACGCCCCAAGGTAGTCCATGCTCAAACCCCATCACCGAATGTACCTGACCGCTTTCTTCATGGATTCCTCCGTCATGGTCATGTTTGCCACCGCACCCTTTTTCGTTTTCACCCAAATCGGTGGCGACGAAACCATGGCCGGGGCCGTCGGGGCCATTCAGATGATCGCCTACGCCCTGAGCTGCCTTATCAGCGCCCGTTTCGTGGCCCAGACGGAAAACGGCCTGCGGTGGGCCTTCCTCGGGGTCATCCTGTTTATCTTTTTCTCCTGCCTCATGCCCCTCCGCCCCACCTTCCCCTTTTGTGCCACCATTTCCTTCCTCGCCTTCGCTGCACTGGGTCTGGTCTGGCCCGCCTTACAATCCTGGATTGGCGCAGAACCCGACGCGGCGCGACGTGCGCAACACATGGCGATTTTCAGCATTTCTGCCGGCTGCGGCTTTGCCCTCAGTCCCCTCCTCGGCGGCCCTCTCTTCGACCTCGACTACCGATTGCCCTTTATTGCGGTGGCCCTCCTGGGCGTGGCCATTCTCACGCTCATTCGTACATTGCCCCACGAAAAAGAACATTTCATCGACAATCCGGTTCCAGTAGACGACGAAAGCGATAGCACCGCGGCGGATGGCCGTAACTGGACCAGCCTCCTTGCCGCCTGGAACGCCCTCTTCGTCCTCAATGTCCTCGTCGGGGCGACCCGTTCCATTTATCCGAAGCGGGTGATGGACCTCCTCGCCGCCGGCGAACTCCGGGTTCTCTTCGAAAGCGGCTCCTCTCCCCTGTTAAATCAGGGACCCGCCACGACCTTCTCCTGGCTCGTTTCTACCCTCTGGATCGCCACCGCCGTGTGTTATCTCCTCCTGGGACGCTGGCCACTCTGGCCCCATCAGATGCGCCTCCTCCTTGGCCTGCAGGTCCTGGCCGGTGGCGCTTCCTGGTTACTGGGTAACACCCAGAGCCTCCTGATCATGCTGGTGTGTTTTGCTATCGTCGGCGTGAGTTGCGGTGTTTCCTTTTTTGTCGCCATGACCTATAGCCTTGCCGATCCCCGCCATAAACACCGGCGGGCAGCAACGACCGAGGGTATCCTCGGGGTCGGTGGCTTTGCCGGGAGCATTGGCTTTGGCTACCTCGCTGGACGCTACGAGGTGGTAACGCCATTCCTCTACACCCCTATCCTCATCATCGTTGGCCTGGCCATCCAGGTGTGGCTTCTACGCCGGGTTCCCCTCGCCACTCCACCCACGCCCATAGAATCCCACCCCGTTCACTGACCCCGATTACTTCTTCGCTTTGGCGTAGAGCCGACGATATTCCGAAGGGGCCGTGCCCTGATACTTCTTGAAGAGGTGGGTAAAGTGGGCCGAGTCGCAGTAGCCCAGCTCATAGGCCACTTCGGTAATAGATTTTTCCAAATCAATCAGAAGGCGACAGGCATGCTGGACCCGGCGTCGCTGGTAATACACCATGGGCGACCAGCCCGTAGACTTTTGAAATTGCTGCGATAAACTCGCTGGGGAAACCTCCAACGCTTCCGCCAGCGCGGAAACCCGAAAGGGTGCCCGACGCAGAATAAGCCCCTCTATATGCTCCAGCCCGGCGACCACGTCTTTACGGAATTGCAGGCTCAATTCCACAGGCGACTCCCGCACCGCAGCACGACTCAGCAGGATGAGTATCTTCAACAGGCAAGAGCGCAAATAGATGAGGGACTCCTGCCCCTGACTCGATTCCTGCGTGATGTTGGACAACTCATGATCCACATTACGCAGCTCCGCCTCGTTTAAGGTGAACTGGGGTATGGGGCCCACGTGCGTGCGGCGAAAGAGTACGGCCGCGAGAAAAAGGGGCACGAAGGCGGCCTCTTTCCAGTGGTTCATCAGGTCGTCGGCCAGCCCCTCGGTCAGATAGTAGAGATTGGTCTGATGGAGGTCCGGGGAGCTGTCGATGGCGTGGACCATGCCCGGTGCCATGACCACAACCGTGCCGGGCCCGAGCGAATCGGTTGAAAATTCCGTGCTGTGTCGCGCGATGCCTTGCCGAATGATGCATATCTCAAAATGAGCGTGATCGTGGGGTCGGTTGTCCTGCTTGTACAACGAAACGATGGAGCCATAGTGCCCCCCCGGATAGCCTTTGTCGCCGGGAAAGAGGTCTTCTCGCGTGCCCCCGATGCCCGCCGCCCAGGAACCCACATGGACAGGCTTCGCCGCGCTTACCCCCACCCGGTGGAGGGTCGACGTGTAGACCGCTTTCAATGGCTCAGATGAATTCATACAAAGAACCTCGCAAAAACGCACAATACCTATTTCGTCCATCATAGCATAATGGCAGGGCATGTGGCGGTTTCGCCCGCCAATCTTTCAGCGGGTCGAGCCACGTAACATACAAAATGGATTTAGCGCATTATCCGGTTTTTCCTCAGGAAAACACAGGCACAGGGCTGACACCCTTACCGATTTTACCATCGCGAACATCAACCCATTTGGAGACTATCATGGGCTATTTAACAACACAGGAACGGGACGTACGGCTGGAAAAAGTTCGGGCGATTATGGCCGCCAAGGACCTCGACATCGCCCTGGTCTACTACGACGAATTTAACATCGGCAACGGTTGGTACCTCACCGGATGGTGTCCCCAGTTTGAAATCGGCACCGTCCTCATCCCCCGGACCGGTGAACCCATTTTGCTCGGCGGCCCCGAAAGCGAACCCTTCGCCAAGCTCGACAGCGCCATCACCGAAATACGCAACTTCTCCGTCTTCATGGTTCCCGACGAGGAATACCCCAATGCGGTCATTACGGACTTTCCGGCACTTTTTGCTGAACTGAAAGAAACCCTGGGCGACGTAACCCGCGTGGGGATGGTCGGCGGTGGCCGTATGCCCGCCGAATGTTTCGCTCAAATCGAAGCGGGCTTCGAAGGCACCACCCTCGTCGATATTACCGAAGAATTCGTCGCCTTGCGCTTCAACAAATCCGCCTGGGAGCTGGAACAGATTCGCGCCGCCTTCGCCCTGGCCGACCACTCTTTCGATGCCATGAAAGCAAAGATTGCTCCCGGCGTCTCCGAGATCGAAGTGGCTGCCGCTGGCGAATATGCCGCACGAAGCCGTGGCGCAACGGGCTTTGGCTTCACCGCCATTGTGGGCTCGGGCCCCCGGGCGAAAGCAGTCGTGCCCACGGCCACCAGCCGGGTCATGGAAGCGGGCGAACTGGTCATGATTGGCCTCGCCCCCAAAGTAAATGGCTACGCAGGCGTCATGGGTGATCTCCTGCCCGTCTCCGGCACCTACACCGCCGACCAGGAGGAATGCCTCAACCACCTGAAGGAAGTCTTCCGCATGACGAAGGCCCTCCTGAAACCAGGCGTCACCGGCAAAGAAATCGACGTGCCCGGACGGACCTACTATGAAAAGCACGGGTTGATGCCCTATCTCGTCTGTCCCTTCGCCCACACGATCGGTCTCCACGAAGCAGAGTCCCCCTTCTTCGGCCCCGGCAGTGAAGATGTGCTGAAAGTCGGCATGGCCGTCTGTGTAGATGTCAGTTTCTTCGGCCACCCCCGTTGGCATGGTGCCCGCATCGAAACGGGCTATGAAATCACCGAAAATGGCCCCGTGCCCTTCAGTCCCAAGATGGACGCCTACCTGCTGGGCTAAGAGACCGCCAATACAGACCACGCCTCCCCCGGTGCCAACGACGCGCCGGGGGAGCCTTTCAAGACCTCGGACCCCTACGCAAAAAGTCCGACAAGCATTCCAACTTCGACCAAAATTTGACGACGACCTGTGATTCAATTAATCTAGGTCAACCCAATCGATGCGGTCTCGACGAAGACCATGCGCACAACCCTCGGAAGGATTCTATGGAACACCTAGATGCGATTGTCCAAGGAACCAATTTTTCAGGATTCGACTGGGGCATAGTTGTCCTCTATCTGGTCATTTCCGTCGCCATCGGAATCGTCGCCAACCGCTATATCGGCAACATGACCGACTACGTAGTCGCCGGGCGTGGGGTCAAAACAGCCCTCTCTGTTGCCACCCTCACCGGCACGGAACTCGGCCTCGTTACGGTCATGTATAACGCCCAGGTGGGTTACGCAGGGGGATTCGCCTCCTTCCATATCGGACTTTTCGCCGGCGTCGTCACTTTCCTCGTCGGGTTGACCGGATTCATTGTGGCGGACCTGCGGCGACACAAAGTTTTGACCATCCCCGAATACTATCGAAAGCGCTATGGTCAGGGCGTCCAGATCTACGGTGCCCTGCTCCTCGCCTTCGGCGGTATCTTCTGCATGGGCATGTATCTCAACACCGGCGCCAAGTTCATCGTCGGCATTACGGGCCTCCCCATGGATGGCACCATCCTGAAACTCGTTATGGTGGCCCTCCTGAGTCTGGTACTTTTCTACACGGTACTCGGCGGCATGGTCTCGGTCATTCTCACCGATTACGTGCAGTTTGTGGTCCTTTCCATGGGCCTCCTCGTGACCACCGCCATGGCACTCTATTACATTTCCTGGGGCGACATCGTAAACATCGTCGTCACCGAACAGGGCGAAGCGGGATACAATCCCCTCGTCCCCGAAGGGCCCTTTGGCGCAAGTTACATGGTGTGGATGGCCTTCCTGGGCCTCGTGGTCTGTGCCGTCTGGCCGACTTCGGTAGCCCGCGCCCTGGCCTGCGACAGTGAGCGCACCGTCAGAAACCAGTTCATGTTCGGCTCCCTCTCCTTCACCATCCGCACCATCATCCCCTTCTTCTGGGGCATTGCCGCATTCGCCATGATTATGACCGTCCCAGAACTGAAGGACGCCTTCAATCCCGGCCATGAAACGGCTGAATCTCTCGATTCACTCTTTGCCATGCCCGTCTTTCTCGGCCGCATCCTCCCCGTGGGACTCATTGGCCTGGTCACCGCCGCCATGATTGCCGCCTTTATGTCGACCCACGACAGCTACCTCCTCTGTTGGAGCACGGTGCTCACCAACGATGTGGTGGTGCCCCTGGTCGGTCGGGACCTCTCACAGAAATCCCAAATCATGATTGCACGGTTCTTCATTATTGCCATTGGGATAACCATTCTACTCATCAGCTTTTTCTTTCCCCTGAAACAACGCCTGTGGGACTTCATGGCCATGACGGGTGCCCTCTACTTCTGTGGGGCCTTTGCCCTCCTCGTCGCCGGGCTCTATTGGAAACGGGCCAGCGCCGCCGGGGCCTATGCGGCCCTTACGGCAGGCTTTTTCGCCTTCATGGGCTTTGAAGATTTTCGCAGCATTTTTCTCTACAACGTACTGCCTATCTCCGATGGGACCGCTGACTGGCTCATGGCCCAGGCGACCAGCGGCAATGTGGGCCTCACAACCGTCGCCCTGGCCTGTATCGGCATGGTCTGTGGCTCGCTCCTGCTCCCCGATAAAATCGACCGCAATCTACTGGAGGATGAAGCATGAGTGCATGGATGGGCTTGTGGAAGTGGCTTTTAATTCTCAGTGTAGGCGGATTCGCCACCATGGCCGTCTGGGTTACCTTTCAGGGTGCCCGCGACATTAAATCCCTGTTGATCTCGCTACGCGAAGGTCACGATACAAACGAAGATACCTCAAAGGAGTAACCCACTATGGGTTTAAGTTTAACGAAGACCCTCGAATGCCTCCGCAATCACAGCTCGGCTACCCTGCAAATGGTAACGCGTGACGGCACCGTATTTGTCTGCCCCGAATTACAGGGCCGCATTTTCTGCACCCTCGGCGATGAGCTCATCCATCGACTCGATGTCGATCGCGTGGTCGAGCCCGAACCCGACACCTTCAATAACCTGGGGGGCAATTCCCTCTGGCCCGCCCCCGAAGGAGGCCCCTTCGCCTTCAACTATCCGCCCGACAGCGATGAATGGTATGTACCGTCCCTCGTGGCCGACGCCGCCGCTTCGGTCATCGATGCGGACAGCGGACAAGCCCTCATTGAAAAGCGGGGCACCCTGACGAATAAAGACAACGTGACGGGCTACCTCTCCATGGAGCGGAAAGTCACCATACCCCACGATCATGCCGTCCCCGCAGGCTACACCCTGAAGGGGATACGTTATTTCTGCGAAGACACCATTACGCCCCTGGCAGAGGTCAGCGCCGAAAACTTCCTCATTGCACCCTGGTCGCTGGAGCAGTTCCCCGGCGGCGAAGGCGTCATCGCTTTCGGAGCCATGGCAACACCCCAGGACGCCGTGAATGAAGATTATTACGGCATCCCCGGCGACCGCATCCAGCATCACCCCGGCGGCTTCACCTTTGCCCTCGGCGGCGCCGACCGCCATCAGATCGGCCTTCGCGTCGCCAGTGGACCCCGCCTCGTCGGCTCCCTCGACCCCAAGCGCAAGCTCCTCATCATTCGCAAAACCCTGGAGCAAGGGGGCCGCTATTTCAATATTGCCGACAACGCCCAGCCCGAAGGTCCCTGGACCGCCCGGGATTTGTATAGTGTATTCAATGGTGGCGATTTGGGATTCTATGAGCTGGAAACCATTGGTGCCCTCCAGACCCACCATGGTCTGGTCGCACCGAGCCGCCTGCACTCTGAAACCCTGATCCTGAAGGGAGACCTGGCGGAATTGAAACGCTATTTGCGGGAACGGGAAAACATCAGCTTCATGGAGGCATTCTAGTGGGAGAATTACGCGTAGCCCTCGGCTTTGACATGGAAACCGATATCGGTAGCTGGACCCCCTTCTACGAGGGACTCCGTCCCGGCGGGGCCGCCATTCTCGATACGCTGGCCAAAAACGACGTGACCGGCACCTTCTTCTTCACCACCGACGCGGCAGAAGAAGCCCCCGAAATCGTCAAAGCGGTGCAGGAGGGCGGCCACGAAGTCGGTGCCCACACCTTGCACCACGAAACCATCGGAATTCCCCTCTGGCCCATACCCGGTGCCTTCCCCATCTTGCCGGAAGAAGTGCCCAATCGCCTCAAGCAATGCACCGAGGCCATCGAAGCTATCGCCGGGGAACGCCCCGTCTCTTTTCGATGTCCCCGCCTCTTTGGCTCCACCGCCGTGACCAACGCCCTTGAAGACCTGGGCTATGTGGCCGATGCCACCCTGCCCATGTTTCACTTTCGCAATCGCCTGGAGCCCTATCATCCTGCGGCGACCGATTGGACCGTGCCCGGCGATCTCAAGCTGCTCCAAATTCCCAACTTTGCCGATCTGGGCCTGACCCACCAGGACCCCCACGGCCGCGATCTCGACCAGTGGCCCCTTTTTCGGACGGAGAGTGCCGACGCCCTCCTCGCCCACATCGATAGCTTCGTCGCCTTTGCCACGGAGCACGGTGTCGAGAATCCCGTTTTGTGTTTCTACATGCACCCCTGGGAATTTCACCCCATGCCCCAGGGCCCGATTCACTATGGCGAAGGCGCGGTGCTGCCCGACCCTTTCATTGTAAAAAACTGTGGCGACTACGCGACCGAACAATTGGATATTCTCATCAAGAAGCTCCTGGCCCAGGGCGCGAAGTTTTACCAGACCCGCCAGTTGGCCGAGATGTATTGATACTCGACGGCGGTAATTGCGCTGACTTTGGAACCCGCGTGGAGTTGTTTTTCCTATTTTAACCAGGTTATTTCGGTATTAAGGGTTCGGCAATACGAAGCGTACCGGGACAGTTTTTAGCCGCGAAGGAACGCAAAGAGCACAAAGAAAACTACTCTTTGCGTTCTCTGCGTTCTTTTGCGGCCAATAATATTCGTGTCCATTCGTGGCTCAATGCCCCGGCGGGCAAACACGCAAGACAATATGTGAACGAAATTCACCGTAGCGTAATCACAGAGGAATGCCTATCATGCAATTGATACCCGACAAGGAATACAAAGATCGGATTAAGAAGTTTCAGAAGAACATCCGCGAGGCGGGCCTCGATGCCGCTCTCGTCCACTCCAATGAAGCAGACTTCGCAAACGTCCGGTACCTGTCAGAATATTGGCCCACCTTTGAATCCGCCGGCGTATTTGTCCCCGCCACCGGCACCCCCACCCTCATCATCGGACCCGAGAGTGAAGCCTACGCCAAAGGCCGCAGCAAATTGCGCCGCATCCAGATGATGGTCGAATACCGCGAATCCGCCGACCCCGAGTACCCCGGCATCCCCGTGGCCACCTTCAAAGACATCGTCAAACAGGCCATGCCCAACGGAAAACTCAAGAAGCTGGGCCTCGTGGGCTATTCCATCATGCCCCTGCCCGTCTATATGAGCCTCCAAAGCGAGCTCAAAGGCGTCGAACTCATTAAGGCCGACGATACCCTCATTCACCTCCGTATCGACAAGAGCCCCGACGAACTCCGCCTCGCCAAAAAGGCCTATCAGATCAGCGAAAAAGCCATTGATGCCATCCTCGGCGAAATTAAACCCGGCATGACCGAACTCCAGGTCATCGGCATCGCCCAGCGGGAAATCTACAAGCACGGCGGCGAATACGAAGGCCACGCCCTCTACTGCTTCTGCGGCCCCGCCACGAAACACGCCATTTCCCGGCCGACCCACAACAAAATCAAAAAGAACGAAATCATCCAGCTCAATATCGGTGCCCGCGTCGGTGGCTACGCCTCCAGTGTCGGACTCCCCATTTCCATCGGCAAACTACCCGAACGGAAACAGCGCCTCGTCGAATTCGGCCTCGAAGCCCACCACAAAACCAGCGAACTCATGAAGGCAGGCAAAGCAGCCGCCGACGTCGTCCGCGAATACGAAGACTTCGTCACGAAACGGGGATTCAAGAAGTACATGCTCTACGGCCCCTGCCACGGCATCGGCATGATGGAAGTCGAGCGCCCCTGGATGGAATCCACCTCCGACTACACCCTCAAAGAAAACATGACCTTCCAGGTCGACACCTTCTTCTACGACACCGATTTTGGCCTCCGCTGGGAAAACGGCGTACGCGTAACCAAAACAGGCGTCGCAAAAATCTCCAAGAAGCACATGAGACTCGTCCAGCTCTAAAAATCCGAACGAAAAACGCACCCGAAGAAACGCACAACGGGGACAGGCAAGAGGCGCAAGCCAAACGGCCTGTCCCCGATTTTGTTATCCAAAGACCAAGCTTCCCCGTCAACGGGACAACCGAAACGTAGCGTTTTCAACTATCAATTGCGTGCCCTTCGTTGCCCCCATGATTTCACCGTTGCAAAACGGTTGCAGTACTATCGATAGAAAAGCACTGCATCAGCCGCATGAATTCGTAGAATCTTCCCTGAGACCCTACCAAAAAGTAACAGGCAAACAAATCGTCCTGCAGAAGTTGGTCTCTATACACATTTTCTACTTTGAGTGACCAACAGAACCTCGCACAAGCTCCAAGAAGTCACTCTCTCGAAGAATTCGAATATTGTGGCCTTTGCTAATCAGTTGCTCCGCCTTTAAATGCTTGCTGCTCTTTGACTTTCCTGCCAATCGCGAAACATCCTGGTCGCCAACCACGAGTAGGCTTATTTTCTTGCTCACGGTAGAAGAAACTGAACAACCAACGCTCGCTGCCAAGTCCGCCGCCTCTCCACGTGAGACTATCAGCGCGCCAGTAAATACCATGACTTCGCCGTAAAGTTCACCCTCGGGGTTTCCCTCCCTCTTGACGGGCCCACTACTCCCAGACTTTGTAGGCCGTGAACCCATTCGGGAAGATATAGGCTCTTGTACCCGAACGAGCCACGAGCTCAAATCCAAACCTGTTGTCTCGATAGCTGCTAACAATATTTGAGCACATGCTTTCGCATCCTCTAATGCATCGTGATGCTTGAACTCATATCCAATCTTACTGCAAACCGGACCAAGACCATAACCTTTCCACGCGCATTCCTCCCAAGTTCTACGAGCTACTTTTGCCGAATCTAACCACTCAATTTCGAAGTCAGGAATCAGGTACTTATCAAAAGCCCGGGCGATAGAGACTCGATCAAAATGGGTATGACAAACGCAAATCGAATCGCCTAGAAACTCGCGTATAACATCCAGAATCCCAAGGAATGTGGGTGAACCCAAAACAACCTTTTCGTCTATACCGTGGACCTGAACATTGTTAGAGTCAAAGTAATCTTCCGGATCGACGTAAGACACCCATTCTCGATAGAGAACACCATTCCGATATTCTGCCAACCCAATCTGGCAGATCGACGCCATATCCGGGTTGGCTGTTTCCACGTCAACAGCAACAAAATCCATTTACCTCACCCTTTCAATCGCCCCTCGACTACTGCCGTAAATCTCCCAGCAATCTTGAAGCTTCGCCCTACCTATAATGACTATACGCCATAAACTCTTCAAATCATCGTCCGAATATCTATGGCGCTTCCCTCCAACTTCCTGCGCGAATCGACGACTCTCGTCACTAAAAAACTCCGTATCTGATTTAGTAAAATCACTAAAGTATTCCCAGTATCCGCTACCGTGTTTTCCTGCCACATGAAGGACACCCCGTGAGGCGCAGTACTCTTGAAATCTGCTGTCATGCAAGTCATAGTCGTATTCACTCACAAGGCTCAACAAATCAATCTCTTGACAAAGAGACTGCGGAGCGCGCCGCCTCCAAGGCTTCTGTATTTTACGGCGTGTTGTGCGCTTTCCATTCCCCAACCCGTTAGAATCATTATCAGAATCAATAAGGGCACACCGCTTCTCCTCCGTTTCGATTAGACACTGATGTATCTGCTCCTCTATCGACGCTACCATAACCCGTCCTCCACGCCCTGTTCATACAAAGCAATAGCCTTGATAGATTCCGGGTGCTTATTTCTATAGTTCCAAAAATTCTTCCCCTACTAAAGCATTCTATTAGTACCAAACTTTCACTAACATTCACAATTTCACACAAATACGCTAATGAGTCCCACAGTAACTCGTATGTGAGATATGACACACCGCAGGGCGATGAATACCATTCATGTAATTTTCTGAAAAAGTTTTTAAAAGCAGATCCCGGCATCTTTTCGTGTAATGCGTGGCGGTCCGTTCAACGGGGGTAGTAGAGATTCGATCACCCCTTCCTCTAGGTGCCAGTGCCCTCTGTGCCAGAATGTTTGAGACAGTCTCGAATGGCGCTTACTTAAGGACAGACCGGATATAAAGTGAACCATGGGTGCCACCCTCAAGCGGGGCGGCTTCGCCGTAGGAGCTTGTGGGTGATGAGACATCACGCGAGTGCAGTTCACCCCGAGGTAAGTAAAAATCGACACACATCCCCCGGCCATTCGGGATGTTTCTGAATCCACAGCACTCACAAGTACTCGACTGCCGTTGGAGTGGGCTCGTGATAGAAAGCTCTGGGGACGGGCTAGGTACCATGCTAGCAGGCTTCAGGCGTTAGGAAATCGTGAATGAGTATTGCGTGGACTTTGTTGGGTTGAAGTCCCTTCACCCACAAACTTCCCCCGCTTCGCTCCTCCGTTTGAGGGTGGCACCCGGCGTGGGCCTCGAAATTCTACGGGAACTTCCTTAAGTAAGCATCATTCGAGACATCCTCCTTGTAAGAATTAGTGTTGAGGGCAAGGAACCATTTGATGAGTAGTGAACGTATTTCAGGGAAGAATGCCGATGTAGTTGCGTTTGGTGCCCCGGAACGGACCGGAGGGGCACCAAACGCGGGGGCACCTCGTAATGGGGGCTGTCCCGCGCTATCAGGCCGAGCATAGTTTTGTTCCGACAAGACACTGGCACGGATACACGTTGATTGGTGGCGAGGAGTGAAACGTTCTTGTTGCAAAACGGTTAAAGTAATCGCCGACCAAACAAGAAAAGGCCCAACGAGTTATTGTCTAACTCGTTGGGCCTTAAATATTTAAAATGGTGCGCCCGACAGGATTCGAACCTGTGACCTCTTGCTCCGGAGGCAAGCGCTCTATCCAGCTGAGCTACGGGCGCCAAGGGATGCATATAGTATCATGGGCCTTAGTAGCGTGTCTACTTTTCGACCCGCGCAATCCAGAAGCCAAAACACCCACATTCCCTGCCCCGAGTACAGAAGCATGCTTGGCTGGGGCACAAAACTCTCACGTACAAGATTAGCTACCTCTCGCTCAGCCTCACCTACCGTTACCCCCTCGTTGGAAAGATCCAGGTCCGTAAAGAGCGCGTTTAAATATTGTACGTTCGCTGCCTTCCGAATTGTCTTGTATCCGGTAACATGGTTGGCGTTTGAACTAGAGCGACAGGGAAACCCGTTCACGGAAAAGTAGCTGTTATCCTACATCGCCTCTAAAGGCGTGGAAAAGCTGTATTCAATATTCCCTGCCGGTAGAGCGCCGATATCTGCAAATTCACCTGTGCGCAATTCCTGTGAAAGAAAATGCCTCCATCATGTCCCCTGTGAAGCAGAGAGATGAATGTTGAGTTAGGAATTTTCGGCAAGCGTCTTCTATGCAGCTTCACTTCGACACTCCTCTATCCCTCGTCGTGTGGGCGGTACCTGCCATAAAACCTCCTCGCTGAAATCTCTGCTCCCTTACTCAACAGCAAACTGTTTGCGAAATCAAGAGCCCTGTCTATACATCCCGAGACGGGAAGCACAGGAAGAAAAGCCAGCATACCAACGGAGATACCCAACACCATCCACATCTGGCCAAGCCAGGTATCAAGTGTATAATCGGACCAGCCTCTGACGAAGCTCCCCACTCTATACGCGAAATAAATCCCAGCAGCGATGACCAAGAAATTGACCAAATTACAACAAATACCAATCACCTTCCTACATCGCTGGCAGCGGGAGTATTCATCAGCGGGCCAGAAGGTGGACACAAACCGTTCCCAGTAGCCCCGCCCCCTCTTACTATAAATGAGGAGCAAAGCAAAGCCCCACCAGCCCAATGTTATAAACAATACGAAAGGAGGATTTCCAAGAATGCTGGGACCCTCCATCATTGCACCCATACTCTAGAGTGCTTAGCACCCGTACCAGCCGAACGATCCAGATCGCACTCAACTATTGAAAACACCAAGATAAGCAAAACGCCCGACCCGAAAAGCACAAGCAATCGACAACCCTCCCTCGTTCTGGCACGAGGACCGGTCCCCCCGCACGTATCCGCAAACGTAACATACATTCCTATTCAAAACAATAACCAATACGCCATGCAAGCTTGCGTAAGTGAGCCGAGCGCCACGCTCCCCCATAGCCATTTGTGCATGCCCCAAAAAAATTGAACGTAACGTGAAGGCTAGAGTACAAAATACTTTGGTCGACCTTCCCCCCGAGGCCCCCCTACCCTTCCTCCAACGAGTAACAAGCCTACCCCCCCCCTGCACGTTGCGCCCCGCTGCGGGGACGCTCTTCCAGCGTATGGCATACCAAGCCCAGTTAGAGGCCCTTTCCCCTTGTTCTGTCACTCTACCGACCCGTCCAATCCCATTAAATTCGCCACGCCTTCGCCCCGGAAGCGCGCCAGTCGATAGCCCGGTGCGACCGACCCGGTAGAACGACGTCTCATCGCATTGAATCCACGGTAAGGCAATCCCCCGGAGGGCTGGGGGGCGACGTGCGTATTCACGACATGGGATGACGGAGGGATTCAACGGAACGGGTTCGGGGCTCAATCAAGCCACGTTTTTTTTTGCGAGAGCCGTCTCGATGACGTCGAAGAGTTGGGCCACGTTGAAGGGCTTGCGGAGCACTTCACGGGCTCCGCTACCGCTGGCGGTACCTATTTCCAGATCAGAGGTGGGCCCGAGCAACAAAACCACGGCAAGGCTTGGTTTGCGCTTTTGAATCTCGTCTACCAGAGCGGTGGGGGTATTGACGCCGCGGACGGCACCGTCAAGGAGGACAAGGTCAACGGGATTCGCAATAACTTCGGCGAGGGCTTCGAGGCCGTCGGCAGCGGTGCGGATCGAGTAGCCGCGATTGCGCAAGGCCTCGGCGAGTACGTCGCCCAGCGCGGGGTCGTTATCCACCAGTAGGATTCGATGTTCGCTCGATGGGGCGGCGCTGGGTGCCTGCACAGGAGCGGGGGCACTGACAGGGGCACGCTCGGGCGGACGGATCTCAAAGTCCTGCGAACGTAGCGAATCGGGTGCCGACTGCTCAGCCCGAAGCATACGTCGGGCCGTGTCCGCTTTGATGGCAGCGACCACTTCGGGCGCAATGCCGGATGCACCCTCTTCTTCTTTTACCCGGGGTGAAAAGCTCGCTGTCTCGTCGATGGAGGAGCCTTTTGAAATCGCCTCTGGCTCGGCAGCCCCGGAACGGTCCGAGGCAATGGGCAGGGTCACGGTACAGGTTGTGCCTGAACCTTCCTGGCTGTGGAGCGTAATCGTGCCACGGTGGGCTTCCACGATGCCATGACAAACGGCGAGTCCCATACCCGTGCCTTCGTTGCCACTCTGGGTGGTGAAAAAGGGCTCGAATACTTTATCCATAATATCGGCAGCAATACCCTGACCCGTATCGATTATCTGCACAAGCACCGCGGTGCGGTCCTGATTGGGCCGCACGCGAATCGTGAGCTTGTCCCCCTGTCGGGCCATGGCGTTGACTGCGTTTTTCAGCAGATTCTGAAAGACCTGATCCAACTGCACCCGGTCCAGGGGAATCTGAGGTAAATCCTGGGCGTAATCTTCGACCAGTTGAATGCCTTCATCGGAAAACTTCTGGCGCACCCGGTCTACCGAGGTTTTTACGAGATAGCTGATGCGACTGGGCAGGAGTTGGGGAGGATTGGGACGAGCAAACTGGAGCAGGTCACGCAAGATTCCGCAGGCACGATTACTGTGCTCCACGATAGCCTGCAAGGCCTTCTGGTCTTCCGGCTCCTGGGTGTTGGCGAGCAGCATCTGGGCCTTGCCCGATATAACGGCCAGAGGATTGTTTATTTCGTGGGCCGCACCGGCCGCCATTTTACCGACACTGATGAGGCGCTCGGTCCGTCGATCGTGACGGTGGCTGAGCTCCTGTTTCCACACGGCTTCCGCCAGGGATTCTGCTTCGGCATGAACACCGCGCACGGCCTTGCAGCGGGCCAGCGCCGCACCGGCACTCTTCACGAAATGCATCAAGTCGTTCAAAAAACTGTCGGAAAGGGTCGGACCACCGGCACCGCTCTGGAAAATAAGCTGTCCCACGCTCCGATTGCCATCGAGAAGGGGCAGGGCCACAAAGCCATGGCGACGGATTACGTGTTTGTGTTCTTCCGCACCATCGGGGGCCCCTAGCGTCGCAATAAGTTCATCAAGAGAGGAAGAGGAGTCTGAGGCATCATCGCCACCGCGCGTCACAACACTTTCGGGCTCTTCTGACTGGCTGCGCCAACGCAATACAACGGGACTTTCCGTCGTGTCGTCCGTCAGATAGCAGAGTCCCATAGGAATGGAAAAGGCCTTCCGAAGCCCGTCGACAAAGAGCGTCAATTGGGCAGCGGGCACGAGACCGGGCTGCATGCGCTCATGCAAGGTGCTCAGGGCCTCGTAATAATTGCGTTCAAACCGCAGGCGTGCCGTTTCCACCCGGGTGGTACCCACGCCGACAGCCTCCTGGAGCCTGCGTTTCGGGGTGGCTTCTGGCTGCGAATCTTTCAGACCATCGCGCACCATCTCCAGCACATCAACCCGCTCCAGCCCCAGACGCAAGTAACGTTGCTCATCCAATGAGGCAACCCGTTCCTGGGGTGGAGAATCCAAGGTCTCGCCATGGGCAAGTATGTTCGCGAGAGAGATGATTTCTATCAACTCTACCGGGTAGGGCGTATTGTCCAGCGTGCCTGGCGGGTGGTGGTGTAACCAGATGGCGAAGATCACCGAAGACGGCAGGCCCCACGCTTCAGAAAGCCACTTTCCGGCCACGGTATGATCGGCACCGAGTTCACGGCGCTCTGCTTCGAGGGCAAACAATCCCTGCTGGCGAACCAGCTCCAGGGCCCGGTTGTAACCACCCGGTGCGATGCGATCCAGGGCGGGCTTGCCAATGTCGTGTAATAGCCCCGCCACATAGGCCAAAGGCTGGTAGCGGCTTCGTATTTTGCGGGCGATGGTGTCGGCGTAGTGACCCACCGTAAGTGAATGTAGCCAGAAGGCCTTCAATTCGAGACCATGGCTTCGTGGGACGTCAAAAAGGGCAGGCAATACGCGATCGAAGGTAAGTTGGGCAACCCGTGCGAGGCCCAACGCCATCAATTGCTCGTCCAGCGGCGCGTCTTCGGCACAATCACATTCCGCAGCGGCTACCGTCTGGAATTGGTGCACCAACCCATCGTCAAATTCGGCGATAGACACGAGCTCATCCCAGTGCACCGTCCCCGAATCAAGCGCGAGGAGAATTTCCCGCGCAATATGGGGCAGCACCGGCATTTGCTGCAACGAGCTTATACGTTGTTTTATATCTATCTTGATCATGTTCTTTTGCGCCACGACAAGTCGATAAGAAGGTAAAATGCACGTCGAAATGGTTCCCGAGACACCATTATTACGGCTCTTCTTGCCTACTATATCATGTATGACAGATTATCGCCAACACAATATACACACCAAAAGCGTACAAGAAGTTACATTCATGCCAGAAATTCTTACTTTTAGAATACCTCTGGCAAACCCACGGAGGCATCATAGCAATACACAGGCACCGGGTGTCAAATTTCTGCCATACGGCCCCGTCGCCCCAAAAAAGAAGGGAATCAGGTTACAGGGTGTTGACCATATCCGCGTAAACTTCGCGTGCGCCTTCGGCCAGCACCGGCATAGCGCAGGACGCATATTGATCCAGTAGCACCCGGGTCTCCTCCTGATGACCACGTAGACTCCACACGATCCGGTTGTACATGGCTTCCTCGCGATCTTTAAACGCAATTTCGAGGAGTCGTCGGAGCACGTCAGTCTTCTTATACTTAACGGTAGACAGGCCAAAATAGACGGCGTTATAGCGCACCTCCCGATCCGTGTCTTCCGTCATCGCCAGTAAGAGATCGATGGCGGCTGGGTCCTGTTTCGGGGCGGCCCAGACCCATCGGGTGCCCACAATCCGCGCCACTTTTTTTCTCACCTCCGGATCCTTATCCAGGCTGCACAAATAGAACGTAGAGATATGGGCTTCGTTCATGATGCGGGCAATATGGGCCTCTTCAATCAGGTTCAATACGGCCAGCCGCTCGGAGGAGTCGCCGGTACGAAGGGTCATCGTGAGAGCTTTCAGGCGCCCGCCATACCGTTCCTCCGCCGTCGCCAGTTCCTTTTCTGCCGCCCAGGCAAAGGCCTTGAGCTCCCGTCGGAGTATCTTTCGCACCACATCCGCTTTTTCACGAACAACGGGCTCAGGGTCTTGCGCATAGGGCGCGAGAAAACGAATGGACGATTCCCGCTGCTCCCCCAGACCCCAGGCAACCCGACTCAAATCATTGGGGCCATCTATTTCCATGCAAATCTCTACCAGCGTCCGTAGGATGGCGTCTGTCTTGGGTCGCACCACGGAAAGCCCGAAATAGAGGGCGGCACTTCGCGTACCGTAGGTGTCTGTTGCCGACGCCGTCCCCATTGACGCGTGATACATGATTTCAATGGCTTCGGGGTCTTGGACCACCTTACCCCATATAAAGGTACTCCCCACCCAACGTAGCAGGGGCGTCCGGTCTCCCGGGAAGCGCCGCAAGCCCTGACGAACCAGGGCGAGTCCTTCGGGATTGGTCATGGCATCCAAGTCACCCTTTGACCATCGCTCATTCAGAATGAGGGCACCGGGCTGGCTATCGGGAAAGTAGGCGTCGAAATCCGGCCGTTGATAGACCCGCCCATCGCGCCACGAGAACGGTACCCCTTCGGTAGCACGCGCTTCGGCCGTCACCGAGGTTGGCTCGCTGGCAACGCTCGACAGGGAAAGGGCCCACAACACCAAACTCGACACCAACCGAAAACGCGTATCCAAGGCCTCGCTCCCATCAGGCCCGGCGCATTGTACCGCTACTTATAACGCGATAGCCGCCACCAGGCCGGTCAACAGTTGTTCCACCAATCGCATACAGGGACTCAACAACAAACTGCACACAAACCATGCAATCAAAAATCCCATACCACCTTCCATTCGAAGGGGAAAGCGGCTGGAAATCAACAGTATTTTCGCCATAAAGGAAACCATGAAGGCCATGGCAACCAAAATGCCCGCCGCAGGGCCGAAGGCGCCAAAATGTTCCGCACCCCAATTCACCATGGCGTTTATGGCGGCAAAAGTAACCCCAAGATAGGCGACAGAAATATAGTTTTGGCGGGAATCGTTTTCGTAGAGCAGCTCCATCAGCGCCAACGTGGCATAGAGTCCTATCCCTTGACCGAGGGCGCTCGCGACAAAATTCATGGCCCAAAGGACCCAGTGCCAAACGGCAGGCAACGTCTGGGCCCGTTCCATATCTACGGCGAAGAGTTGTGCGATCCATTGATTCACGGGAAGTGCCGCAGCCACCAGGACGACCACGACACCAACGACTGCGAGTGTGATCAGGCCTTTTTTCTTTCGCCCACGCTCGGCATCTTCGTGGTCTCGGTTTACAGCGAGTTTTTTGGGGGGCTCGGGGCGATAGAAATCGCGGCGTTCCCCCACCGATGGCGGTGTATACCCCGGTGCCGCCTGGACCGCACACAGATGGCACAACAATCCCTGGGGGCTGGCATTCTTGTCCCAATCCCCCCGAAAGGTCCGATGGCAGCGACTGCACTGCTCCAGCTCATCTTCCGCCGCCGCCTCACGAATCCCCCCGGTCCAATCGCGTGCGGCAACGGGAGCAGACGCAACTTCAGGAGGCCCCTCCGGCGTTGCGGAAGGCGATGGGCTCTCGAAGTCCCCAACCCCCGGACTGAAATCAGATTCCATGGCACGGTCGTCGGCGAAGGCATCGGATGGAAGCTCCGGCACGAAGGCCTCCGCGAAGACAATCTTCTCTGCGGATACTTCGGCGGCAGGTAGAGGCCGTCCACAGGCGAGACACGAGCGCGCCTCGCCATAGGCGAATACTCCCAGGTCATTGCGTTGACCACATTCACATACGACCGATTGCCCCAAAACGTACACCTCCTGAAATTCCGTTTATCCAGCCTGCCTTACATGCCGCCCGAGCCTATCCCCAATGTATCAGGAGCGTTGCTCTGGTATAACAATACACCTCACCCCCCGGTGCGCTTCAAGCACAACCCAAACCGCTCAAGGTTGCGGATAGTGCCCCGTCCCATTGATTTTTGATTCCCCCGGGCGGTACGTTCTTGGTAGGACTTCGTTCGACAACCATTTCCACCAGAAATTCATCCTGAATACGATGAGACAAGGAGGACAAGAAAATGCAAGATCACTACGATATAAGTTGCCCACATTGCTGGCAAACTTTTTCCATACCACTGGATCTTTCCGTACGGGGCCAAACCTTCATCTACGACTGCGAGATTTGCTGTAATCCCCTGGAAGTGGAATATGAGGCCGAAGGCGGGCAAATCGTTTTCTGTGAAGCCCGCTCACTGGAGCAGTGACGCACAAAGTTGGGTCGATGTAGTGCTGACGACCCCGGCACGTCAGCTACGCTGCTCGGGTGCCGTTGTCATAGCACGTTACATATCCGAAAGGTTGCGCGGTAACCAGGCAGCACGAAGGGCATTCAACACCGCCAGCACATCGATGACTTCCTGGCAAACCGCGCCTTGAACGGGGGTCAAGTATCCCAAAGACGCCAGAATCATTCCGCCGATACTGAGAATCATCCCGCCAACGGCACTTTCGATGGCGATTCTGCGCATCCGCCGACTGATATGAAGAAACTCATCCACCTTTTTCAATGAGTTGTCCATGATCACCACACCGGCCGCCTCGGCGGTCACATCACTCCCCTGGCCTATCGCCATCCCCACGGTGGCCGCCATCATGGCAGGGGCATCGTTAATACCATCGCCCACGTAGAGTGTCGGGGCCCGTTCGGTTTCCACCCGAACGATAGCCAGCTTTTCTTCGGGACTTTGCTGCGCGTAGATTTCTGTGATGCCCACCTCGCCAGCCAGGTAACGCACCTCCGACTCGCGGTCTCCCGACACAATCATGAGTCGATTGAATTGATGATGGGGCCCCAGGTGCCTCATGAATGAATGGCTGTCGGCACGCGGCGCATCGCGAAAGCGATAGCAGGCGGCCACGCGGCCATCCAGCAGCACGACGCACTCCAAACCATCTCCCGTTGCTGGCAAGTTTTCAACACCCGATGCACCCATGGCCTCGAGCTTCTTCCGACTTGTAATACGAATCTCTCGCCCTTCAACCGTACCGCGAAGCCCCTCACCGGGATGCTCACTGACGGCCATGGCTTCGGGTATGGTCATTCCGGCAGCATGGGCCGATTCGGTAATAGCCAAGGCCAGCGGGTGCCTGGAATAGCGCTCTAACCCGGCAACGAGCTGGAGAAGTTCCTGAGCATCTACACCTTCAACCGGAATTTGCTCGACAAGGGTTGGTGCGCCATAAGTCAGCGTACCCGTCTTGTCAAAAATAGCGGTGCGACAACGGGCAATTTGCTCAAGAGCTACCGGGCTCTTAACGATTATGGCCCGGCGCGCGCAAAGGGAAATCGAGCCAATTATGGCAACAGGTATACCGATCAGGAGGGGGCAGGGTGTCGCAATCACAAGTACCGCCAGAAATCGTGTGGCTTCCCCGCTGAAGCCCCACGCGGCCAGGGCGATGGTTACCGCCAGGGGCGTGTAGAAGGCTCCGAGCTGGTCCCCGAGTCGGCGCATTTCGGGCCGGGTGGCTTCTGATTCCCGCATGACCGCCATGATTCGCGCATAGCGGGAATCGGCCACAATCTGGGTGGCCCGAATGGTAAGGGCGACTTCTCCATTGATAGCACCCGATATGACGACGGAGCCCTTCGTTTTCGTGCTGCTGAACGGCTCGCCGGTAAGATAGGATTCGTCCATGACGCCATGGCCATCAAGCACTTCCCCATCGACGGGGCATATTTCGTGGGGGTAGACCACAACTTCGTCACCCACGGCAATCGCTTCGAGGGGCACATCTTCGAGCCCGCCCGCCGCCTGGCGACGGTGGGCCGTAACGGGCATGCGTCGGGCCAGGGCGGCCAACACGGAGGAAGCGCTTCGCAGGGCATAGGCTTCGAGGGCCTCCCCACCACTCAGCATCAAGACGATGATCGCACCGGCCAGATATTCGCCGAGCAGGATTGAGGTGACGATGGACAGTCCCCCCAGGAGGTCCGAGCCAAACTCACGGCGCAGGGCTTTTCGGGCCAGGTCGGCCACAAGAGGCACGCCACCCAGCAACAGACAAAGCCACAGGGGAGAATATGCGACGCGATCCGTAATACCAAACCCAAAGCGAATGACCAGATGGAGGCCGATCATGCCGACGGCAAGCAGAGTGATTAGAAGGGTCTGTTGCTTTCCCAATGATTTCAGGAGCCCGCCTCCCGTTCCCCCGCCGTCCACCTCTTCTGAATTTTGGTTCATGTACTACCCGCTCCGGCAGAAATACGTGGAGCCTTTCTCGTAAAAGTCCATTCGCGTCGCACGGCCACTACCCGCATACGGAGCCGGACATTCTGACTATGCCGCGTCATTCACTATCATCCTAAACCCTTTGCGACAACAATGTAAACGAAAGGCCCGCGCTGCTACGAATTATTCCCCCCAAACACTACGGGCACTCGAAGACACTTCTCCGCCAACCCCAGGCAAACGTCTTGTTCGACAACCGGCTTAAGGCTATACTTCGTCCATGCTCCACGCCTCCTTACGCCCAGAAGATTGCAGGGCCTGTACACGCGCCCTGTCATCGGGTCTACTCCAGGCTATCCATGCCGTTGTCCTACTCGCCATGGCCAGTCTCCTAATGCATTGGCCTGCCGAGGCTGAAGCTATAGAGGAGCTACCCCCGCACACTCCGGAAGTAGACGAGGCACCCGGCGACTGGTATTTCTTCATCGCCGCTGTCAATGTCTATCCCAAGCTCGAATCCGAACAGCTGATCAAGCAACTTTTCGAGCCGGTATTGCGCGGCCTGGCCCCGGGTCACGATGGGGTATACACCGTGAGCGACCTTCGTGACGACCATGGCCTCTGGCCCCCCCATATTGGCGTAGGAAAAAACCTGAATGACCACTGGTCGGTCTTCCTCGAAGCGGGCTACACGGCTGGAAAAGTGCGCACCAAGACCGATGACCGGAGCATAATTCTCGTCCCCCTCCACACCGACTTTGAAATAATGCGAAGTGCTCTTTTTGCAGGTCTGGGCGTGGATTACTTCCCCTGGGGCATGCCCGAGCAACAAGACTACCAGGGACTCCGTGCCCGTCTCGCCGAAGTGCGGCCTTTTTTCGGAACACGACTCACGTGGACCCATGCCACCTTTCGCGCCAAGGCCAAGCTGGGCTTCCCGCCCACACCCAATTTCCTGAATATCGAAATCGCTGACGCCTGGACCCTCCCCAGCCTTACGACGGTGGTGGGTTTTGAGCTACCTCTCTCAAAGAATTCCGCACTTACGGTCAATGGCGCGTATAACTATTTCTGGAAACAGGATTTCGATTTTGAAGGGTGGGCCTTGACCGTCCAGTGGAAACGTTTCTTTAAGGGCCCCCGATCTCGCTAATACGCCGCTAACAGTGATATGAAATACTACGTCGGTTTGTTTCTACCGATGGTCGGTCGCAACGTGTCTTGAGGCGTGGCTCCTCGCGAGTAAGGCCTCGACGCATGATTTCGTCGAACATCAACAACAAGGTATGCCATGGCCAACGAAAAAATCTTAATCGTAGAAGATGAAGCCGACATTACCGAATTGCTCCGCTACAATCTGAGCCGGGATGGCTATAATGTTGTCGAAGCAGCTACCGGTGAGGCTGCGCTGGATATTATTGAGCGCAATGCCCCCGACCTGGTCCTACTCGATTTGATGCTGCCCAAAATAAATGGACTGGAAGTATGCCGACGGGTACGTTCGAGTCAAGACAACAAGCACTTGCCCATCATAATGATCACGGCCAAGGGCGAGGAGGTCGACATTGTTACGGGCCTGGAGTTGGGTGCCGACGACTATATGACGAAACCCTTCAGCCCCCGAGTCTTGTTGGCACGTGTTCGGGCCGTACTTCGACGCCATGACACCGAAGTTCCCGGCGACGATGTTCAGATCCAAATCCACAACCTGACGATTCACCCGGGACGCCACGAAGTCACGGTGGATGGTGAA
Source organism: uncultured bacterium (assembly GCA_963977445.1). Lineage (GTDB taxonomy): Bacteria > Hydrogenedentota > Hydrogenedentia > Hydrogenedentales > JAEUWI01 > JAEUWI01. The sequence continues at coordinate 27,797 of CAXBPH010000001.1, forward strand.
CTGGTTTCCCTCACCCGCACCGAATTCCAGGTGCTTCATTACCTCGCCCGACGGCCCGGCTGGGTCTTCACGCGCTACCAGATCGTCGATGCCGTCCATGGCGATGATTATATTGTCACGGAGCGCAGTGTAGACGTGCAGATCGTTGGCCTCCGCAAAAAACTGGGCGCTGCTGGAAAATTCATTGAAACGGTCCGGGGCGTGGGCTATCGTTTTGGATCGGTGTAATTCACCGTGGCACGAAAACGTTTTATATGGCAGATTTTTCCTGCCTTCCTCCTCATCACCCTGTTCTCCCTGCTCCTGGTGGCCTACTACGTGACGAAAACGGTAGAGGACCTCCACCTACGACACACCGAGTCCGATCTTATTTCCCGGGCCCGACTGCTCGCTCCACTTGCCTCTCAATATGACCCAAACGGAGATATCAATGCCCTACGAGCCCGTTGCAAGGTCTTGGGGGAAGACTCCGCAACCCGGATTACCCTGATCTTGCGTGATGGGCGGGTCATTGCCGATTCCCACGAATTGGCGGAACAAATGACCGACCACGCCAATCGCCCGGAAATCATAGAGGCCTACGAGGGCAAGGTCGGGAGCGTCGTTCGATTCAGTCACACCCTGAATACACGCATGATGTATGTCGCCATTCCGGCCTCCGCCAAAGCCGATAGCCTGATTGTTCGGGTAGCCATCCCGGTGACCGCCATCGGTGATACGTTGCACGTGGTCTATGCCCGCATGTTATTTATTGTGCTCGCCGTCACCACCCTCGCCGCCATGCTGAGCTGGTTTGTCTCCCGGCGCGTAATGCAACCCCTCGCGGCCTTGAAGACGGGTGCCGAACGATTTGCCCAGGGCCAATTGGAACAGCCCCTGCCCATTCCGGAGTCCGAGGAATTCGCCCGGCTGACCGAAGCCCTCAATCTAATGGCACGACAACTGGCGGACCATATTCAGTTCGTAGAACAACAACGAAATGAGCAGCAGGCCATCCTTTCCAGCATGGTTGAAAGCGTGGTGGCGGTCGATAGTAATTTGCGCATCATCACCGTTAACCAGGCGGCAATCTCCCTCCTGGGAGTGGACCCGGAAACCATCAAGGGGCGACCACTCATCGAGGCCATTCGCAATACCGCCCTTCATGCCTTCGCGCAGGAGGTTCTCAAGAGCCAGGGCGTGGTGGAAACGGAATTCAGGTTTGGAACGAGTGAATCGATCCTTCTCAAAGCACAGGGCACCGTGCTCCGGGATTCGACCCATGGCTCGATGGGTGCCGTAGTCGTCTTAAACAATGTAACCCGACTTCACCAGCTGGAAGCCGTACGCCAGGACTTTGTCGCAAACGTATCCCACGAACTCAAGACACCTATCACCTCCATCAAGGGTTTTGTGGAGACCCTGCTAGACGACCCCAATGCCCGCCCCGAAGATACGCGGCATTTCCTGCAAATCATCGAAAAGCAGGCCAATCGCCTGGATGCAATCATCGAAGACTTGCTGGCCCTGTCCCGTCTCGAAGACGATAATGGACATGCCTCGCTCGCGGTAGAGCCCACCCCACTGACCCCGATCATCGACGCAGCCGCCGAACTCTGTCAGCATCAGGCCGACCTTCGTGGTGTCCGGATTCAGTTGGAATGTCCCGAGGGACTTCAGGTTGCCGCAAGCCCCGCCTTGTTGGAACAGGGACTGGTAAACCTCATAAACAACGCTATCAAGTACAGCGAAGGCGGCCAGACCATAATCGTCCATGCCCATGCGCAGGATGGCGCCATTATTCTGGACGTCATCGACGAGGGCGTGGGTATTCCAGCCAATGAGCTCGAACGAATCTTTGAACGGTTCTACCGTGTCGACCGGGCCCGAAGTCGTGAATTAGGCGGCACCGGCCTGGGCCTGTCCATCGTAAAACACATTGCCCACGTTCATAAGGGAACGGTCTCCGTTTCCAGTACCCTCGGCGAAGGCAGCACCTTCAGCCTCTCCCTGCCCATTCGGTCAGAATAACGACGTTTCGATACGCTGTGCCAAAGCGTCGCCCCCCAACGTTAAGGGGTGCCGAATCCCCACGTCAAACGCCCGTCAGGTAGCGCTTCTACGCCAATAATTTTTGTGTTGCCCCCCCTTCAATTTAGCAGACACCGAACTGGACGCGATAACACCCACAAACCAACGCAACACATCATTCAATGCTGCGGCAAGTCGTCACCCAAAACACATTGCTTAGCAATGCATACCGCCACAAATCGTCCTATGTCATCCCGGAAAGTGGCCCAGACACGCTCTGTTTTTCCTGCCTTTTCTTCACACACAAGATATATCGCCAGCTAATCATAGACTAATGGTCGATGGATACACTGTCACGTATTGCAGCGTCGGTGCATCGATGCTGTCTTGGGAAGAACACAGGTGTCGGCTGCACGCTAACAATCCCGGGTTGCGTAGCACCAATACCCTGAGACTTCCATGTCATTTAGTGCCTGGCCGTCGGTACGGAAATCCTTCCGGCTCCGGGCTAAAGCAGTCATCCAACGTTTGGCGGTGCCGACAGGGGTCGCATCGCCCCAAGTGATCAACGCTATCGAATTTATTCGGTGACATGTAAGTGAAGGAGAACTAAAAATGTCGAAATGGCACAATTTGGGATGTGCCTGCTGTCTGACAGCAATTGCATTCTTCGGACTGACAACAACGGCTGGTGCACAAGATGCGTCGCAGCGTGAAAAAGACTTGCTGATCCTCGTTGAAGCCCTCAAGGAGCGGGTCCAGGCCCTGGAAGACAAGACAGCTGCATCGGAAATGGCCGCCCCGGTTGAAGCAGGCCCCATTGTCGAACGGGTGGAAGCCCTGGAACAGGCAATTGACGAGAAGAAAGCCGGAAGCGACAACGACTTCCGGGTCTTCTGGAAGAGCGGACTCAATTTCGAGACCAACGACGGCACCACAAAACTGAAAATTGGTGGGCGCATTCACAATGACTGGTACTGGTTTGACCAGGACAGCAGCCTTCAGCGCATGGTTGACCTGGAAGACGGTACCGAGTTTCGACGTGGACGAGTCTATATTTCCGGCACCCTCTACGAAAACATCAAGTTCAAGTTTCAGTATGACTTTGCTGACGGTGATGTGGACTTCAAAGATGTCTATATGGAGATTGCCAAGTTACCTGGTATCGGCAACCTGAGAATTGGTCATTTCAAAGAGCCCTTCAGCCTCGAAGAATTGACCAGTTCGAATGACGCGACCTTTATGGAACGTGCCCTGCCCAATATCTTCGCCCCGAGCCGCAACACCGGTATCATGGCCCACAACGCCTTCCTCGGCGAGAAAAAACACGAACGCATGACGGCGGCCCTCGGTATCTTCCGCACCACAGACGACTATGGTAATGATGCGGATGATGGCGGCTACAGCGTCACGGCCCGCGTAACCGGGTTGCCCTGGTATGAAGAAGACGGGCGAAAACTCGTCCACCTCGGTGCGGCCTACACCCACCGCAACCCCGATGGCGATGTACGATTGCGCCAGCGTCCGGAATCCCATGGTGCTGCACGTTTCGTGGACACGGGTGCCGTTGACACCGACGCCATCGATTCCTTCGTGTTGGAAGGAGCCCTCGTTCTCGGTGCGTTCTCCCTGCAGGGTGAATATTTCTTCAATGACTTCGATACCGAGTTTCTGGGCGACCACGACTTTGATGGTTATTATGTCCAGGCCAGTTACTTCCTCACCGGCGAACACCGTCCCTATAAGAATGCAGACGCCAAATTTGACCGCGTCGTTCCCAACAACAATTTCAAAGTTCACGGTGAAGAACGCGGTTGGGGTGCCTGGGAAGTGGCCCTGCGCTATTCCCACATCGACCTCGATGATGGCTACACCTCTTTCTGGGACCGGGCCTTCGGATATAACGATCAGATCCGTGGTGGCGAAGAAGACAACATCACCATCGGTTTGAATTGGCACCTCAATCCCAACACGCGCATCATGTGGAACTACATCCACGCCGACCTCGACAGCAACGTCTATGACGGCGATTTGAATATCTTCCAGACCCGATTCCAGGTGGCTTTCTAAGTCCACGCGGAACAGACCGCATTTCCCAGGAACATAACGGAGTATCCGGTGCAGCACACGCTTCGTTGGATTGCCGCCCGTTTGGCAGCCGACTTGCATGCGAGTGTTGCCCCGCAGATGACGTCGAAAAAGACCGGCCCTTCTTTTTCAGGGGCCAGGGGTCGGCGGAAAACTCGACAGCATCGGATCCGATACGCGCAGCAACTTTAAGACGTACTGGGCCGAGTCCATGGGTGAACGCCGCCTGAAGGTGTACATACAGATGAAAGGCAAGTGGGCCCACACGGCACCACCTGCCTTCATCTGTAGAACCGCACAACGGGACTCCATGTCTCATACGATGACGCTACCCTGAGGGAGATGAAATTCGAAAAGGGATACGAATTCAAGCCCCGGGCCATTGTCCCGCCTATCGCATTGACTCTCTCCGGCCGGGGGGCGATAATACGAAAGCGTCATTTCGGACGTCCAACGTATTATTTATAACCCATCGAGAGCATACACCTTCATGAGAAGTAAGGGATTCACCCTCATCGAGTTACTCGTCGTCATTGCGATCATCGGCGTCCTCGCCGCCATCCTGCTCCCTGCCCTGGCACGCGCCCGGGAGGCCGCACGGCGCGCCAGTTGCCAGGGAAACATGAAGCAGTTCGGCCTGGTTTTCAAAATGTACACCAACGAATCGAAGGGGGAGCACTTCCCACCACTCTCTCCCTACGGCAGCGTGCGGCCCGATTTGCGCTCCAGTCCCTTGTGGAGCTCCCCCCACGCCCGCACCATTTTCCCCGAATACCTGAGCGACTTGGGTGTGGCCGCGTGTCCCTCCGACAGTGGCGCCGACCCCGGCTGGGCCAGTGTGCTGCCGCGGGTGCCCAATGACGGGGGCAATTTCGAAAGTTGGAAGGCGGCCGCCGAAGCCGTGAATGACCGGGACTCCGTCGACTACTTCATCAGCGGCGAACTCAGCCGCTCCTATATCTACAAGGGCTATGCCATTAAAAATATCCCCGAGTTTTACGGCTTTTGGGGGGCCAGCTCCATCAATGAAATCTCGGGCGATGTGGACATTTTGGGCGTGGGCACCGTACACCTGAAGAACTACGAGGACGACCTCAGCTTTGACTACAGCCCCTGGCCGCCCTGGGTCCCGAACGTGCCAGACGCTTCGGGCACCGCTGGCGGCGACACGATCCTACGCCTTCGCGAAGGCATCGAGCGATTCATGATTACCGACATCAACAACGCGAGTGCGGGCGCCCAGGGTCAGAGCCTCATCCCCATCTTGTGGGACACCTTTGGAAGCAGCGAGTTTGGCGACAATGCCGTGGGTACCGTTACCTTCAACCACCTCCCCGGCGGCTGCAACGTCCTCTACATGGACGGCCACGTGGAGTTCATCAAATACGGCGATAAATTCCCCATATCCGATGACGACCAGGTGGTAAAAGAAAACAGCCACTATGGCTTGGGGTAGACGACCGCGAGAAAAGGCAGCCGGTCGCGCTGACCGCGCACAATTCCCATAGAGGCAGCCTGAGCTTATAAAGACGCGCTAACGTGGGTTGGGCTTCCAGCCTGACATGGCGTGTGGAAGAGTTTCCTGGGAGCGTCCAACTCCTGGCACGAGCACGATGGGGTTACCCTGTGCTGATGCCAAGTCGGCCGAATGAATCGGGCTTCCTTCGAGATCTTGAGCGGCTGTCATCTCAGGCTGGAAGCCTAAGCCACGTTGGTTCACGGTCCCATTCAACGAGGCGATTCTTGTCCGCCCTTACGCCCCAGCGACTTCCAAGGGCTGCAAGCCCAATTTGTCGAACAACGCCTTGTCCCGATCCACGCCGGGGTTGGCTGTTGTGAGAAGCTTTTCGCCCGCGAAGATAGAATTCGCGCCAGCAAGAAAACAGAGGGCCTGGGTTTCGTCCGTCATGGACGTGCGTCCTGCGCTGAGGCGGACCATGCTGGCGGGCATGGCAAGACGGGCCGTAGCAATCATGCGGACCATGACGATGGGGTCGACGGGCTCCTGCTTTTCGAGGGGCGTACCTTCTACGGCAACGAGGGCGTTGATGGGCACACTCTCGGGATGGGGATTGTGACCCGCAAGAACGGCCAACATGGCGATGCGATCTTTTACCGTCTCCCCCATGCCCACGATACCGCCGGAACAGACGGTGACACCGGCATTGCGCACGTTTTGAATGGTCCGCAAGCGGTCATCATAGGTGCGGGTGGAGATAATTTTCTCGTAATATTCGGGGCCCGTGTCGAGATTGTGGTTGTAGGCGTCCAGACCGGCTTCGGCGAGGCGTTTGGCCTGGTCTTCGTTGACCATACCGAGCGTGCAGCAGGCTTCCATACCGAGGGCCTTTACACCGCGCACCATCTCCAACACCTGGTCAAACTGCTCGCCATCGCGCACTTCGCGCCAGGCCGCACCCATGCAAAAACGGGTAGAACCACTCTCTTTCGCTGATTTCGCCGCCGCAAGTGCTCCTTCCACATCGATAAGGGGTTCTTTTTCCAAATCGGTGTTGTAGTGAGCGCTCTGGGGACAATAGGAGCAATCCTCCGGACAGGCACCGGTCTTGATGCTCAACAACGTGCATTGCTGCACTTTGTTGGGATCGTGAAACTGCCGGTGAACAGTCTGGGCCTGAAAAACCAACTCGGTGAGGGGCAGGTCATAGATAGCCTGCAATTCGGCTTCAGTCCAGTCGTGACGGAGGGCGTTTGCCCCTTCGAAAGTCGTATTCATTATAAATAACCGCTCCTCGGGAAAATGCTGTTTTGTACGTGAAGGCCATAAGGATAGCACGTTTCAGGGGCCTTGTGCCTCCTGTTGCCCATCACGGCATTGACTTTCACGCCCTGCCGATTCAGAGCTTTTCCCGGTGGGTATAGAATCTGTTAGGCTGACCACCAACGGCACATGACCAGAAACAACAAAAGGATTGCTACCATGCCACGGCACCTGAACCGTCTTCCCCTATGTTGTCTGCTTTCCCTCTCTTTCGCGGCAACATCGGTTGCAGTCGCGGAGGAATCCGACGCGAACAAGGTCCTCCTCATCGTGCTCGATGGACTGCGGCCCGATTACGTCACCGAGGAGCGGATGCCCAATCTCTATGCCTGGGGCCGGGATGGCGTGGTATTTGAGAAACACCACGCCACCTTCCCCACGGTGACCCGTGTAAACTCCCCGTCCATCGCCACAGGCACCTACCCCAACCAGCATGGTATCGCCGACAACAGCGTGTATTTTCCGACCATCGAGCCAGACAAGACCCTCAGCACGGCAAGTCGTGGTGATTTACAGCGTATCGAAGCCGCAACGGGCGGCCACCTCCTCACGGTCGAATCCATGGGCGAATATCTCGCGGGACAGGGCATGAAGCTGGGCGTATTCAGCTCGGGCTCTCATGGCTCGGCCTTCCTCCTAAACCACAAAGTCCCCAACGGTGCCATCATCAACACCGGCTTTATTCTGCCCGAGTCCCTCGCCGAAACCCTGGGTCCCCAACTCGGTGAAGAGCCGGCCGACGGCGCACCCAATACGGCACGCAACAATCGGGTAGTCGATGCTTACCTCGACTATGGCCTCAACGAACTCAAGGCCCCACTGACGATCATGTGGCTCAGTGACCCCGACCACACGGCCCACGAATATGGCATGGACAGCCCGGAAAACTACGCGGCGCTCCGCGGGGTGGACGACGCCCTCGGACGCATCGCCGCAACGCTCGAATCCCGGGGCCTCCTCGAATCCACCAATATCATGGTGACGTCTGACCACGGATTTTCCACCCACACCCTCGAAGAAGACCCCCGCCAGGTGTTGCATGATTTTGTTGCCACCCACCATCTGGCCCCGGAGGATATTATCGTAACCGGGGCGACCATCTACCTGCGGGAGGCCGCAAAGCCCCTTCTGGGTGAGCTGGTAGAGACGCTTCAGCGAACCCCATGGGTGGGCCCCCTCTTTACCAAGGCCAAGTCGCCGCAGAGCATCGAAGGCGTGGTGCCCGGCACCCTGTCGCTCGGTGTGATTCATGCCGATCACCCGGAGCGCGCTCCCGACATCGTTTTCTCGCCCAAGTGGACCGATGACAAGACCGGGCCCTTCAGCGGCACCGTTGCCACAAGCGGTGTTGCCGGTCATGGCAGTGCCAGTCCCTGGGACATACACAATGCCCTTATCGCCCGGGGCCCCGCTTTTGAACAGGGCATATTAATCGGTACACCGACGCACAATACGGACCTGGCACCGACCGTCTGCCACCTGCTGGGTCTGGCCGTTCCCCCCACCCAGGTGGGTCGGGTTCTCTTCGAAGGCTTGCGTGAAGAGACGCCCCAACTGCCCGAGACCGTCACAACGCGTACCCTCCGCACCACACGGACCTTTGACGACGGCACCCAATACGTCATGGAAGTGGAGCTGAGCCGCTATCGAGGCATCGAATACCTCGACCAGGCGTCGGCCACAAAGATCGCCCCCTGACTATACGATGCCGCAACCTTTGGGCCGAATCATGCGCACGGGCCAGTCAAGCAGGGTAAAAGTGCCCGGAAGCTGACCGGCGGGGTCGCCATCGATCTGCATCAGGACGGGCTTGTCGCTGTCGGCGGGTTCCAGGAGCACGGTCTGGCCCTGGCAATAGGTAATCCAGGACGCATCGACAAAGTTTGGATTCCAGACCCGAAACACAAGCCAGAGCAGCCGCCCCCAACTCAGTTTGCGCATGATACAAACATCCAGTTGATGATCATTGATCACCGATTGGGGCGTTGCCGGAAAAACCCCAGCAGAGTAGCGACAGTTGCCTACGATTACATACTCACCGTCTTCGGCTACAACCGCGCCATCCACCGTTACTCGAATATGCGGATAGTCATAGCCGAATACCACGCGGAGTGAGGGGCCCACCCACTTCATGAGATTCGACTTGCGGCCACGTCCCGAATGCACCGCGTGGGCCACCGCCGCATCCAGGCCGGCGCCGGCACCGAGGAGAAATCGCTGCTCACCATGGAGCCCCACGTCCATGTCGATGTAGTTGCCCGCCACGATGGCATCGGCGACAGTAGCGACCTTGGAGCGCATACCCATTTCCCGGGCCACTACATTCGCCGTTCCCACCGGCAAAATCGCAAGGGCACAGGTAAATCTTTCGGGAAGCCCATTGAGCACCTCGTTCAAGGTGCCATCTCCCCCGACCACCACCACGACATCGGCGGTCGTCTGGCCTGCCTCAACGCGCCCGTCACCGGCCTTGGAGGTGCAGAACAGGGTGGTTTCGACACCCCGCAATATCAGGGCAGCTTCCAGGGCAAGTGCTTTTGCCTTCCCCTTACCACCACCGGCCACGGGATTGGCAATAATATGTGCATTACGTATTTCGACGTTCATACAGTAGGATCTACTTTCTCGTGGTATCAGACGGGATTGATCGCAGGTCGCGCGGTCGTCTCGCCGATGGACTTCCTGCACTTTCCTTGACCACATAGCGCCCCCATGGCATCGCAAAGGCAGTCTAACGAATATATTGGTGGAATTGCGAACCAAAGCACGACTGCCCCGAGGGTGTAGCACGCGCCCGCCCAATGCTTCGCTCACAAGCGCAGATAGGGTATGATAGAGCCGAATCAAGGCACCTTCAGGATAGGAATGAATGAATCTTCTCGGAAAATTCACCTTGGCCCTCCTCGCTTGCGGTCTGGCCCCGCTGCTGCTCGCCACGCTGTTTACCCACACCTTCACGAAGCGCGCCCTCGAAAACACCGGGCGTCAGGCGCAGGAAGCCCTCGAAACCAAGGCCAAGGATAATGTCACGTCGCTGGTCCGTGCGAAGAGTGAACATCTCGCCACCTTTGTTCGCGGCATTAACAATGAGACCCAAATCCTCAGCCGCACCGGTCGTCTCGGATTCCTCCTTGAGAGCAATACCTATTACACCTTCGGTAAAGACTCCGGGCTCGTGGAAGACCTTGAAGAAGGGCGGGCCCACTTAAAGGCACTCTACGACGAGAAACTGTTTTCACCAAATTTCCCCAGCACGGCCACGGTCAATACCTTGTATGCCCACATTGACAGCCTCGATGAAAACGCCATTGCCGCCCAGCTTCGCTATGTATTCCCCCCCGAGCCCGGTGCCCCCCTGCGCCCCCCCCCGGGAAACGCCACCCCCTATGAAGACATCCACAGTCAGTTGGATATCTTCTGGCCTTCCGCCATGGCCCACCTGGGCTACCGCGACGTGCTACTGGTCGATGGAGAGCGTGGGGATGTTGTCTATTCGGCCATAGGGGGTGTCGACTTTGGTGCCTCCTTTAAGGAAGGTCCCCTCGCCGACTCCATCGCCGCCAGGGCCTATCGGCGGGTATGGGAAAGCGGCAATGACCAACTCGTTTTCGAGGATGTCGCCCCCTATCTTCCCATGAAAAACGCGCCGGTTTTTGTCGTCGGCGCGCCCGTTCACATCCAGGGAAAACGCACCGGCGTTGCCCTGTTCATCCTGGGCCTCGATCGATTCGATACCGTGCTGAATACGCGGGAACCCCTGGAGGGCGACAGCACCATGTACCTCGTGGGCCCGGACTATCGGCCCCGCTCCAGAATCGATTCGCTCATAAGCCACCCCGTAGATGCAGGCAAAGAAGTGGACCTCAGTCGACTCGACATCGAGCCCGCCCGCATCGTGTTTCATCTGGGCGAAATGGGGAGCGGTGTATACACCGGCCCTTCCGGACAAGAGGCCCTCATCGCCTATGCCCCCATCGATGTGCTGGGCGTCACCTGGGCCCTCATCGCTCAGGTAGATACGGAAGTCGCCTTCAAGGCCGTCCGTGGCATGGAATCTTCTTCAAAATTTTTCATGAATCGCATCCTCTATATCGGCGACTTCATGGTCATCGCGGCCATTGTCATTTTGTGCTTTGTGGCAGACTATCTGGCCAAACCCATCGTTCGCCCCCTGCGCTCCACCGTCGCGATTCTAAAAAGAATGGTCCAGGGGGAAGACGCCCTCAATCAGCGGCTCGTCGTCCGCGGAAAAGACGAAGTCGCCGAGCTGGCCAGTGCGTTCAACCAGTTCATGAACAAGCTCCAACAACTCTACAGTTCCCTCGAAAATGAGATTAACAGCCGAAAAGCGGCCCAGGAAGAAGTGGAACGAAGCCAGCAGTATTACAAGGCACTAATTGAACATGCGCCCGACGTTATCGTCGTATTCGATGATTCCAATCACCTGCTCTTTGTGAGTCCCTCCTTCGAACGAACCTTTGGATACACCACCAACGAAGCGCTGAACATTGACCTATCCCAATGGATACATCCCGACGACATGGAGGCCATCGCCAAAATCTCCCAGGAGGCACACGAAAACCCCGGTGCTCCCGTCCGTTCTGAATATCGCGTAAAACACAAAGATGGGCATTGGGTTTACGTCGCCACCGTCGGCACCAACCACACGGAAGACACGTCGATTGCGGGTGTCGTGGTAAATATGCGCGATATCACCCGGCGCAAAGAGGCAGACCGTATCCTCCGCGAATATAGCGCCACCCTGGAGCGCGATGTGACGCAACGCACCATCGAATTGCAGCAAAACCGCGATGAACTCGCCCATACCCTGGAAGAACTGCGCAATGCCCAGGACCAATTGGTCCTCAACGAAAAAATGGCCTCGCTGGGGGCCCTTACCGCGGGCATCGCCCATGAAATTAAAAACCCCCTTAATTTCGTTACAAATTTTGCCGAGCTGACCGCCGAGCTTGCGGAAGAGCTCGCTACGGAAATGGAAGGCCCCTTGTCCCTGGTTGAGCCGGATGTTCGCGAAAACCTGCTCGACCTCCTGAAAGACATTCGTCTGAACAGCGAAAAAATAGAAGAACATGGAAAGCGGGCCGATAACATCGTAAAATCCATGCTGCTCCATTCCCGGGGCAAAAAGGACGCACGACAACCCACCGACGTGAACGCCCTTCTGGAGGAATATGTGCAGCTTTCCTACCACGGCATGCGGGCGCTGGACAGCACCTTCAACATCGAACTCGACGTGAATCTGGCCCCTGAATTCCCCCTCCTCGATGTCGTCCCCCAGGATCTTGCCCGGGTGTTCCTGAACATCCTGAACAACGGCTGCTATGCCGCAAACCAGCGCAAGAAAAAAGAGGACGGTGACTTTCAGCCCAAGCTGACCGTTTCCACAGAAATTGCGGGTGACCAGGCAATCATCCGCATCAGAGATAACGGCGACGGCATGCCCCAGGAAACCCTTGAAAAAATATTCACGCCCTTCTTTACCACGAAACCGGCCGGAGCGGGCACGGGGCTGGGACTTTCCATCAGCTACGACATCGTGGTCCAGGAACATCACGGTGAACTCCACGTCGATTCGGAACCGGGGAGCCACACAGAGTTTCAGATTATGCTGCCCGTGCTGTCGACAAAGCAGGAGAAGAGTACATGATGCTAATCATGGTGGTAGACGACGAGACCGACATTCAACTCCTTTTTGAACAACAATTTCGTAAAGAGATCCGCAACGACGAGCTCAAATTTCATTTTGCCTTCAGCGGCGACGAGGCCCTGAAAACGCTCCAGGGTGAACTCGGAACCGACCTGGTATTAATCCTATCCGACGTGAATATGCCCGACATGAGTGGCCTCGACCTCCTTCGGTGTATCCGACAGGATCGCACCGACTTGCCGGTATTCATGATAACTGCGTATGATGACGAAGGTACCTACCAGGAAGCGATGGAACGTGGTGCCAACGACTACATCGCAAAACCCATTGATTTTCACGCCCTGAAGCAGAAAATAATCGCCATAAGGAATAGCGCGTGACCACCGCAACCCTTACACCCCTCCGCCTGCTGATTGTGGACGACGAGCCCGATCTGGAAACCCTCTTTCGTCAGAAATTTCGAAAGCAAATCAAACAGGGTGACTTCCACGTAAAATTCGCCTCCAACGGAAAAGAAGCCCTGGAGACAATCGACGCAAGCAACGAAATCGATATCATCCTCACGGATATCAATATGCCGATCATGGACGGCCTCACCCTCCTCGCGCGACTTGCGGAACGGGACGAGCTCTTCAAGGCCGTCGTCATTTCCGCCTACGGCGATATGGACAACATTCGCACCGCCATGAATCGGGGGGCCTTCGACTTCATCACCAAGCCCATCGATTTCATCGATCTCGAAATCACGCTGGAGAAAACCGCAACCGAAGTATTCAAGCTCAGGGCCGGCCAGGATGCGACCCGGCGGCTGGTTGAAGTGGACCATGAATTGGATGTGGCGGCACGCATCCAGGAATCTATCCTGCCCAAGACCTTCCCGCCCTTCCCCAATCGGTCCGAGTTGGAAATCTTTGCGGCCATGACCCCGGCAAAACAGGTTGGGGGTGATTTCTATGATTTTTTCTTCATCGACGACCACCACCTCGCCTTCGTAATCGGCGACGTCTCTGGGAAGGGCGTCCCCGCTGCCCTCTTCATGGCCGTCTGTCGCACCCTGATCAAAGCGACGGCGCTACACGAACACGCCCCGGACGAATGCCTGAATCACGTAAATCGCCTGCTCTATGCCGACAACGCTTCTGATTTGTTCGTCACCGTGTTCTATGCCGTGCTCGATACGCGGACCGGCGAGGTTTCCTACAGCAATGCCGGCCACAACACCCCTTATTGGGTGCGCAACAATGGCACCGCACCGGAAGCGCTGCTGAATCAGGGGGGGCTCGTGCTCGGCGTCATGGAAAATGTCACCTACGTCCGAACTTCACTCCAGCTCGGCGTCGGTGAATGTTTATTCCTCTATACCGACGGCGTCACCGAAGCCATGGATCAGGACAACGCCCTCTTCTGTGATGACCGCCTGATCGAACACCTCAATCAAGGCAGCGGAAGCTCACTGAAGGATATGACCGCGTGTGTCGTAGAAGGACTGCACGCCTTCACAAGAAATCACCCCCAGCACGACGATATCACCATGCTGGCCGTTCGCTATAACGGCACGGAGACCTGAGTCCACAGCCCCGTTCAGGCGATAGCTTCCTGGGGAAAAGGCATTTGCCCAGGCGCCTTCGGGCGCATACCGCTCACAATGAGCCCGGGACGGCCAACACTCTGGCCGCTCAACTGGACATTCTCGGGGTCGCGAAAACCACAACGTACCAGCCGGCGAACCTTGTCCGTCTGGTTTATGTAGCTGCCGTGGACCGTGAAGATGTTGAAGATCACAATATCCCCCCGTCGGGCAGGCACCGCCACCGTATCCTCAAGCCGATAGTCATCGGTCGAAAGATGGGGCGTGCAGGGGCCCTCGGGCGTTTCGGTGATATGGGGCAGGTAACCCGGCTTGTGGCTCCCCGCCAGAAATCGAATTTCGCCATTTTCGTGGCAGGTATCATCCAAATGAACCAATACATCGATATAGCGGCCATCAGTATGTTCGTAAAAGGCGTTATCCTGGTGGAGAGGAAAGGGGTGGCCCGTTTCCGGGGGCTTCATGTGTAGTGTCGTGTGATGGAGCTCCACATTGGGGCCCAGTAAGTCGGACATGGCGCCCGTCAATCGGGGGCTCAACATGGCCCGGCTCCAGGCCTCGGAATAGAAGTGAAGGTCGTGCAGGTGCGTGAGCTTCGACTTTTCCGACGTAGCTGCGTCCATATAGGCATTCCGCCAGGGCCCCGTCCATCCCATGTCGGTCTGGGCCCAATCCGTCAACAGGGTTTCAAGCTGCCCGTCCATGGCACCGATCTCCTCGGCGGAGAACACCTGTGGGATATGAAGATACCCTTGTTCCTGGTAAAATTTGCACTGTGCTTCGGTCAACATGGGCTCGTGTACTCCTGAATTCTTCCGACGATAGGGACTACAGATGTTTTTCGTTGGCCGGGCGCTACCACGGCAGCGGGGCAAATATGCTATAGTATCGTTTCGCTCGTTCCGACTTAAAGAATACTATCACCATCAATCGGCAACTACAACGCCCGAAAAGGAACCTCTCATGGCGGAATCCGTCCCACAGAATTACGACAACCATACCGTAATCCCGAAATCATTCCTGATAGTCGTCGTGCTTTTTCTGGCCGCTGCCATTCTGGCAACAGTTGGTCTGGTAAAAACGGGCACGGTTACAGGCACCTGCTGCATCGGGTCTGCGGTATTGATTCACGCACTTTCGGCCATCTTTGGCCTTTTTATCCTGCGAGGTTATGCCGTCAAACTCCAGGATCGCATCATCCGTACGGAAATGCGTCTCCGCCTGACGGCCATCCTTCCCGATGAACTGGCCCTGGCCGCCCAAAACCTCACTGTAAAGCAACTGATAGGCCTCCGTTTTGCCTCCGATGAAGAATTGCCCGATCTAACCCGGCAGGTTCTCGACGAGAAAATCGAAAAAGCGGATGCCATCAAAAAACTTGTCAAAGACTGGCAAGCCGACAACGATCGCGTTTAAGAGAACTCCCTACCATGCCCAATCAACCTGCCCGACGTAAACCAAAGCAATTTACCGGCGTTCCGGCCCACAAGCGTGATCTCGCGCTGGCAATAAAGTGGCACAACCTCATCGAATTTCAGGATGAGCGCGGCAAGCCCTTTCGACGCTTCTACAAATTGGAAACCCTGACCAGCGCCATCGAAAAGATGGTCAAGGAACAGGACCGCTTCCTCACGCCTGTACTCCAGCAGACCCTCGGTACCGGTAAACTGACCAGTATGAATATCGAACTGGTCGGAGAAGACGCCCTTCGCTTCATCTTCCACGCACGCGCCTCCAACGCGCTGAAGAAGCGCGTAACTTTGCGCCTGGTCGTCGCCAAGAATGAAGAAGAAGCCACCCGGCGGGTTGCCACCGAGTTTAAACACCTCTCTGCACTGGCCGAGCGAATTCCCGAGCACATGACCGTGCCCTTGCGTTCGGGAGGGATTTTCATGCCCGACCGCTATCGCCGTAAAGAACACCATCGGGATATCCAGGCGTATATCACCACGGCCCCCAATGGCTATGAGCCCCTGGGCGTTCATCGCAACGAGCAGTTCATGTCCCTCGGCGCCGCCCCCCACACGTTTACCAAAAAAGAGACCGAAGCCCTTAAACAGGCTATGGTCACCGTCATCGCCAGTGCTTTCAACCCCATCACCCGTGATGGATTGGACACGCACCAGATTGATGACACCACCTTTCAGGTATTCCGCCCCAGCCGGGGCCTTCCCAAGCTGAAGGTATTCAACTGCGTCCATATGCAGCCCCGTCTGACCCCGCCCCGTCTGCTGGGCTTTCTCCTGACCGATTGCTGGGAAAACCGGGGTGTACAGTGCCCCCTGGCTCCCGAAGATCCCAACGTGTTTTTTAAGGGTCTTGTCGACGCCGTGGGAAAAGATACCGCGAAGCAATGGGTCGCTCAGTTTGCGCCCCTGGCCGCCGCCGATAAGATTAAGGCACCCAAGGATGGCTACGTCGAGGAACTCGCGGAAGTCGCTGCCGGGTAAGGTTGCGTTGAAGCCCGTCCGCACGGGTGCTACCATCACGCCATGGCAACTCTACGACATGCAGGTTGGGCCCACATGCCCCCCCTTCGGCTACTGGGTGATCTCATCGCATCCCGGGAACTGCTTCTCGATCTGGTGCGGAAAGATCTCCGGGTGCGCTATCGCTATGCCGCCCTCGGATTTCTCTGGGCCGTGCTGGAACCGCTCGCCTATATGGTGGTGCTCACCTTCATTTTTGAGCGCATTCTCGCCCCGAAAACCGGGGCGACCATGTTTGGACCCGACATACCCTTTGCGGCGGGTCTTTTGTGCGGCCTGGTCTTCTGGCAGTTCACGACCCAGGCCATCAGTGCCGCCACGGCGTCCCTGCTGGACAATCAGCACCTCATAAAAAAGGTCGCTTTCACCCGGGAGGTCGTCCCGCTGGCAGCCATGGGCTATCCGCTCATTTCGCTATTCGTGGGCGTGACCGTGCTCATTCTGGTCCATCTCGTCCTCGGCGGGAGCCTGGGTCTGGCGGTGCTTTGGATGCTCCCCCTCTTTCTCCTGCAACTCGCCTTCACCGTAGGGGTAGGCCTCTTCACGGCCGCCCTCAATGTCCGCTTTCGCGATATAGGCTATATGGTCAGTGTGGCCCTCGTCCTCGGATTCTATGGGACCCCCGTATTTTATGATCTCGACTGGGTGCTCTCGGCGGCACAGAATGGCCATGTTCCCCACCTCGTCGTGCAGGCCTATCTGGCGAACCCCATGGCGGAGCTGTTGGAAGCCTATCGGCAGGCACTCCTCGAAGGTCGCCGTCCCGATGGATGGCTCTTTCTCTGGCCCATGATCGTGGCCACCATCGCACTACTGGTCGGTGTAATCACCTTCCGGCGCAGCGCCCCCACCCTGTCGGACTACCTCTGATGGTGGTCATTGAAGCCAGCGATATCACCAAGACCTATCCCACCCAGGGTGGCAAGCGGGCCTTACTGGGCCGAGGCGGCATTGGAACGTTCTTTGCAACGAAAAAGGCGTCGGACGCGGCCCTCGCCCCCCTTTCCCTGACCGTCCATGCCGGGGAGGCCCTGGGTATAATCGGGCGCAACGGCTCCGGCAAAAGCACTTTACTCAAAATAATCGCCGGCGTCACCGCACCCACCAGCGGAACCCTCAACGTCAATGGACGGGTCGCCAGCCTCCTCGAATTGGGCGCGGGCTTCCACCCCATGTTGACGGGTCGGGAAAATGTCTATCTCAACGCAGGCCTACTCGGGATGCGCCATGCCCAGGTCGACGCCTGCTTTGATGACATCGTTGAATTTGCCGAGCTCGCCGAGGCCATCGATCACACCGTGGACACCTACAGCAGCGGCATGTTTGTCCGCCTCGCTTTTTCCGTGGCCATCCATACCAATCCCGACGTCTTCCTCGTCGACGAAGTACTGGCCGTGGGCGATGAGTCCTTCCAGCGAAAGTGCCGGGCCCGCATTCTGGCCCTGAAGGCCGCAGGCAAGACCATCCTCTTCGTTTCGCACGATCTGGGAAGCATTCAGGCCCTGTGTGATCGGGTGTTGCTGCTGGATCGGGGAACGGCCCTCTCCCGGGGCAACGCCCAGGACACCATCGATTTTTATCTCCGCCAGATTGGTGAAACGAAAGGTATCGGCCATCTGGTCCATAACGATACCGAGGCCATTTTCAATCATGGGCGTATCGCCCTTTTCCACCGTCAGCGAGAACTAACGGCCCCCCTGGGCATTAAAGTTCAGTTTTACAGCATGGGCACCTATCACGAGTCCACCGATGCCCTGTGGCATGTCTCAGAGACAGCCCCAACGACCCTCACAGGTTCCGGCACCTTCCCGCGACTCCCCGTTACGCTGCACATGACCTGCACGCTGGACGACACCGGTCTGGTCGTGACGGTTTCGTGGGAAAACACCCAGGCCCTCAACCTGAGCTATGTGGCCCTCCAGGTGTTTGCGGTAAGCTCCTATGCGCAGTGGCATGCCGGAAGCCGAAGCGGTGCGTTCCCACCAATCGGCCCGGAGAATCACCAATGGAGCACGGTTCTGACCCTTCCACCTTCGGAAGGCACCTGTGAACTGGCGGGAGATGGGGATTCCGACCTCCCCCCACTCTGTTTCTCCCTGGAGGGGGACACGTCGGGTGCCCGATTCCAACTGGACAACTCGGATTACATGGGGCAGGCCCGCATTATCCACCTGACCGAAGCCATACCCACGGGTGCCAACCCC
The DNA here is from genome assembly GCA_963977445.1 of uncultured bacterium. Taxonomy (GTDB): domain Bacteria; phylum Hydrogenedentota; class Hydrogenedentia; order Hydrogenedentales; family JAEUWI01; genus JAEUWI01. Next base: position 46,626 of record CAXBPH010000001.1, read on the forward strand.
CTGCCACCAGAGAAACGGCACCTCGGGACCCTGACCATGGACCCCACCCAAGACCCCCAGGGACTGGAAAAACTTCGGACCCAGCGGCGCGACGCGCAACGGCTGGATCTCGCCAGCATCAGCGCAATACTCCATGATGGACAGGTACAGCTCCTTGGCGATGGCATCCCCTTGACCGACGGGCTCCATTGTCATCTTCAGCTTCGCACAGGCGATCTCTGGGTGCTGGGCCACGACTTCTCCTGGGCAGTGACAGCAAAACAAGACGACACCCTCACGGCCACCGGACGGGTCCAGCGTATCCCCTGCGCCATCGCATGGACCGTAAGCGCCATCGCAGCAGACACGCTGGAGTTACAACTCGAATTAACGGCGGACCAGGAATTGGAACTGACCGAATACAACCTGTCTCTCTGTCTGGCGACTGCCTATGACGAATGGGCCACCCCATCGGAATCGGGCCACTTCGGAAACGCGACAAAAACAGGTCGTGGCTGGACTCATCTCAATAGCGCCTACACCGAGGGCACGTCCATTGTGGCCCAGGGAAAGGACGTACCCACACTAACCCTGACGGCCTCCGAGCATCTCGGAAACGCCTACCCCACGGCCATACGCACCGACACGGATCAGGATCTACGGGTACTCCAACTCCTGTGCAACCCGGGACAACAGCGGGCCTTCGCACTTGGGACAGGAGCCCATACGTTATTTCGCGCCACATTGCACGTTGGAAGCCAATAGTTCCTATGCCCCTTTCTCCCGCCACTATCGCCGTATCTATTGTGATTCCCGCCTACAATCAGGCGACGCTCCTCGTGCGGCTGCTGGATTCCTTCCTTGCAATGGGCAATCAGCCGCTCTGGGAAGTCATCATCGTAGATGATGCTTCAACCGATGATACCCAGTCGCAGGTGGCGGACTGGCTGGAAAATCACGGCGACGTGAATGGCCGCTACCTCCGCCAGGAACACAATCAAGGGCCCGGTGCCGCACGAAACCGCGGACTGGAGGTCGCCAAAGCCCCACTCGTGGCCTTCACCGACACCGATTGTGTCGTGAAACCCGGTTGGCTGGCCGCACTGGTGGCACCCCTCGACGGAAACAATACGATTGTCGGTGTCGGCGGTGCGGTGGTCCCCTGGAATCCGGATAATCGCTTCGCCCGCTACAACACGGTGAACAACACCCTCCAGCCAATCCACGCCCCCGACTATCCCATCCCCTACCTGGTCACGTGCAACTGCGTCTACCGTCGCAACGCGTTGCAGGCTGCAGGGGGATTCCCCGACGACATCCCCCGACCCGGTGGTGAGGATGTGGCCGCGAGCATCGCCCTCTACAAGCAAGGCTATCGCTTCGCCTTCGCACCCGACGCCGTGGTCTGTCACGACTACCGCGACACCTGGCGAAGCTTCATGCGGACCTGGACGAACTATGGATTCGGTTGCGGCCTCGTGGCCCAGCGTATGCTCACCCCCGAGGAGCGCAACCCCGAGCTGGGCAAATGGGACGGTGACAACTACTGGGGCGTCCAGGCTGTCCGCCCGACCGTTACCGGGGTCCGGTCCCTGATAAAAGACCTGCGATGGCATTGGGGCCGATGTCTTGGCCTCAAAACGGCCCCGAAGCGTATACCCGCGCTGATGTTGTTGCGCGTAATCGAAAGGCTGTGCTACTTTCGCGGCTGGAAACTAGCGCAACGGCAGACCTGAGACGATAGGCGAAATAGTCCTGACCAAGGTCACGCAATTTTCGAACTTCCTACGTAACGCCTCCTGAATAACCCAACCCTTTTCCCTTCCAAGCACGGACTGGGGTAGAATCATGCCCGATGTGCACCACAACCTAGCTTCAGGCCTGATCCTATGACGAACACCCCACCCATCAAAGCGCCCGCCCTCCGATCCGTTCGTGGATTGGTGCTGGCAGTCAATGAACATGGGGAGCGGACCGACCCGACCACAATCCGCCAGTGGCTCCGTCTTTCGACCGAAAAGTTCAAGGCCCGGAAGGTGGACCTCTATCTGCCCGAGGCGGATGAGCGCGCCCTGCTACCCTTGTTGGAAGAGGCCGCCCATCTGGGTCTCCGCCTTTCCTTGCGGTGCACCCCGGTCACCCCCCCGGCAATACTACCCACCCTCGCCGAAGCGGGGCTGTTGGACCTGGCACTCGACGTGAGTGAGTTGGACGCCCATGTGCTACGGGGCTGGATGGACCAGGCAACATTCGTCGGGCTACCCCTACGGCTCTTCATCACGGCAGAGGCCATCTCGGCGTCGCCAGACGATTCTTTGATGGACCTGCTTTCCGAAGCCGCGTCCGTACAGGTCTCCTTGGTGGATTCACTCACTGATGTCAGCACCACCGCCGCCCTGCCACCGGACACGATCGAACACATTATCTCCCTGATTCGGGGACTGAGAGACCGGGGTACCGAAATCCACTGCCTACAGATTCCCTATTGCCAGCTTCCCGAAGACCTGTGGCCCACAGTCACCCAACATGCCCAGTGGCTAACCCACCACCAGTACTATCGGCCCGCCGCCCTGGAATTCGTACGAAAACTCAAGAGACTCACGCCCGCGCGCATGCGCCAGGCCGTAGAAATCGCTCTGGGCGAAGGGGCTTCCTTCCACAACCGTATCGACGATGCCGTGCTGCCCTGGGTGCTGGAGCATCCGTGGTATTTCTACTGGATTTGGTTCCTGCACAAGCTGACGCGCCGCCTGCCCCTGCGCCGCAAACAGCCCAGCCCTTTCCCAGAGGACCTCACCGAGTTAGAGGCCCTGGTAGAAGCACACCGCACCGAACAGCGAAAGAACTTGGGCCCGATTTGCGCCCAATGTCGATTTCATCCCATCTGCGACCACCACACGGAGCTCCTCAAGCAGCGCCTGCCGGGTCGAGCCATCGTAGCCCACCCGGGGGAGCCCCTGTATGACCCCCACGCCTTTCTGGACCCTGCCGTCACCTGGTATGACCCTATAGACACCCAGCGGGTCCAGCAGTGGTCTCAGAGGGCCCATCGGGTCGAAGAAGCCCAACAACGTATCCAACGGGAACGACCTACCCGGGAAATTCCCGCAGAGAGCTATGAGATTCAGGATCACAAGACCCATCGTATGCCCGCCTCGGTACGCTGGTTCTCCTTTTCCACCGCCGAACTGCAGAGCACCGTACTCGCCCGCCTGTCACCGCCATTCACAATAAGTGTCACCGTTGGGGGCGGAATGGCGGCGCTCATGGGCTTTGCCTTTGGTCGGCACGCCCGCCTCATGTGCCCCATGACCGCCTTCAGCCACAAACTGACCCTCCATGTCGACCGTGATGGTTACTACGTCCTCCTGCGGGACGGTGAGCCCGTGATGCCCACGGCATTTGAAGACGCCGATCTGGTTCCCGAGTATCTGGGCACCGTCGTGGAGCCCCGTATCGCCCTGACCAACATCGACGGGCAAATCGTCACCCAGACGGTGCTCCTTTGGGAGGAAAAACCCGCGACCACGCCCCCGCCGCCATGCAGGCACAGCGTGGTCATCGTTTGCACGAAGTATGCCCGTCGACTCCAGGCGGCCTTGCTGGCGCTGGCCCATCAAGAGGGACTGGAGGGCAAGGGACTCGAAGTCCTTGTCGGCTATGTACCCGGCATCGATGCGACCGACGACGTCTTGGACAGTCTGGCCGCCCAATGCCCCGAATTGACGATAATCCGCATGCCTTTTACCCCGCAGCACGACCGCGCAAAGGGCTTTATCATCAACGAATGTATCGATTTGGCCCGGGGAGCTTGGATTACCCTCCTGGATGCGGATATCATGCTGCCGCCCGATTATTTTGCACGACTGGATCGTGAACCCGAGGACACCCGATTTGTGGTACCGGATGGGCGTCATATGTTGTCCCCCGAAACGACCGCACGTGTGCTCCTGGGACTTTCCCATCCCTGGGCGGACTATGACGCCTTGCTCGAAAGTGACGGCGAATACCGTCACCACGAGTCGGAAGGAGTTCCCCCCGGCTTTTGCCAGAGTGTGCGACGCGCCGTGCTTGAAAAGATTCGATACCAGGAATTGGACCATTTTGAAGGGTCCGACTGGTGGTTCAGCGCCCAAGTCATAGAATGCTTCGGGAAAGAAACCCGACTGGAGGGCCTCCGCGTGCTCCATCTGGACCATGGTGGCAGCCAGTGGTATGGTACGGACAGGCACTATTAGAAATTGTACCGCTGGTTGGATTTTGTCCGCCAGTCTCATAACTCAAGGAATCACGATTGCGTATCAGTCTGGTCGATTTACTCTTCTCCTGGCCCCCCAATGGCGGGGCCGATGTCGATCTGTATAATCTCGCAACGGGCCTGACCCGCGCCGGTCACGATGTACAGGTGGTCGTCGTAAACGACGCCAACTCCTGGGAGCGGGGCGCCATCCACAGCGGACATTTCTCCTTTTCTCTCCTGGGCGTGTCGGGTACGGGGCGCAACTTCCATCGGAAGCGGCTGCCTGCCCGTATTCGCGAAGCAGTGGACATGTGGAACCCCGACGTGGTCTTTCTGGGCGATGGCTTCCTCATGAAACCCTACGTAGGGCTCGCCCTCGCAGACTATCCACTCGTCGTCCGTTACTATGCCTACGAAATGGCCTGTCTCCGCGATATACTCCAATTTAAGGACGGCGCGCCCTGTCCCAACCACTATCTAAAGACGCCTGGCGTCTGCCGCGCCTGTGCCTTTGAGCATCTCGGCCCGGAGATTAAGTCGGGGCGGCACCACGCGTGGACCCAGGAATACCTCGCCGCACAGGCCTATGACCCGGGCTATCGAAACGTCGCAGAGGAATTTCTCGGGCGCATTCACAGTGCCATCGTTTACAACGCGCGGATGGAGGAAAACCTGAAGCACCACTGCGCCGATGTGTATGTGGTGCCCGGCGGTGTGGACAGCCAACGATTCACCTTTGAACCACAGGCCCCAAAATCGCCCAAAGAATCCAAGCGCATCTTAATGGCGGGCCGGGCAGAAGATCCCATGAAGGGGCTTGATGTCCTCCTGGAAGCGGGCGAGCGCCTCTATCAACAGCGGCGGGACTTTATGATTCACGCCACCGTGCCCGAAGAAACGCCCATGCCCTCTTTCGCCCTGGCCATTGGATGGCAATCCCACACCTCCCTGGTTGAATACTACCGGCAGGCCGATATCTGCGTGGTGCCCAGCCGCTGGGAAGAACCCTTTGGCCTCGTCGCCCTGGAGGCCATGGCGACCGGACGTCCCGTATGTGCCAGTCGTGTAGGTGGCCTGCAGGACATCGTGGTTCACAAAGAAACGGGTTTTCTCTTCGATTCCGGTGATGCCGCCGAACTGGCCAAACAGCTGGACGTCCTGCTGGACAACCCCAATTTGCGTCAACGCATGGGCATCGCAGCCCACCGACGGGTCTATGCGGAATACCGTTGGCCCCACATCGTGGAAGAGTACTACATCCCCATTCTGGAAGCGGCCTGCGAAAGCGGTACGCGGATGGTGGCTCCATGAGCGCTCCCCGCATCTGTGCCTTCTACAGCCGAGGCCCCCACTACGTCCGCCTGCTTCGGTGCCTCCGGGAAAACTACCCCGATGCCACCCTGGTCGCGGCCATCCCCACCAGTTTTCCCTACCATGCCATTGAAGGGCTGGTGGACGAGACACTGCGGCTGGACGACGGAACGAAACCCAAGCGTCTGGCGCAAAATTGGACTACCCTGGGTCAGATTCGTCGCGCGAAGTGCTCTCATCTGGTCATCATGTTCGACAGCCCCCGGCTCAACCTGCTCAGCGCACTCTCGGGCGCAAGCGTCCGGCGGTGTTTCACCGTCGATGGACGCTTCTACAAACTCAAGCAACCGTTGATAACCGTATTCCTGAACTATTTGCGACAGCGGATGACGGGAATGTGGTATTACGCCCGGGCCGGGTGGGGCACCCGCAAATCGCAATAGAATCCCTGCGAAAGCTTAGCCCAGCTGCGCCATGGGAATGGCTTCGTCGATAAGCATGACCGGAATGTCTTCACGGATAATGTAGAGATAGGCACCATCCGCGCGAAGCAATCCGCCTTCAATAGGCTGCTCAACATCTTCTTCGCCACGATTCTTCAGGGTCTTGGAGGCGATGGCTTCGTTAATACGATCAATCGTGGCCTGCTCCACAAGGCTGACAGCCGTCTTATTTTCAGGACATACCAGTATCTTCAACAGTTCTTCGTCGACCATCGGATGGATAGCTCCATAGTTACTCAAAGTGTCTCGACCGCCGTAATTGCGGCCCATTTGCCCGGGTTTCACGTATCTGCAATACGGCACACACGGACCTTCGTCGCCAAAGGACGGGAGGGCACCATTGTACGTGATTCTCCCCACAACACGCTACCTCCACGGCGCAGTTGACTCCCCGCCATCGGGCTTGTAGGCTAAAGTTCAAACGGAGATACAGACTCATGTACAATTGCTTTAAGTGTGGTCGCTCATGGGAGAGCACCCTGCGGCAGCCTGCGGTCAAGGAAACCTGTGACGGGTGCGGCTCTTACCTGCATTGTTGCAGGAATTGCACCCATCATCGTGCTGGGTACCCCAACGAATGCTACATTCCGGACACGGAGAAAGTAGCCAACAAGACGCTCACCAATTTCTGTGACGAGTTTGATTTTGTTTCCGCTGAAACCCTCGAATCGCGCAAACGGGGCAACAGGCAATCCGACCATTTATCGGAATCCTTGCTTGGTGAATCCAGCGAGCCAGAAAATCTGGAATCTGATGTGAAGAATTGGCTGGTAACGTCCGATAAACTTGAGAAAGACTTTACGGACCTTTTCGAGGATTAATGCGCCTTGATAATCCGCAGATCTCGTGGTACTCTCCTGTAGGGTGATTAGTTGCTCATGAAGTGGAAAAGGTGTGAATATTAATAATAACGTAGTACATCGTATCCTCGTCGTAGACGACAAGGCCAACATGCGTCAAATGTTGGAAGCTGCCTTCACAGAACGAGGCTATGCCGTGGATACGGCCGCCAATGGTCTGGAGGCCACGGAACTCATCAACACCCACACTTTTGATGTGGTAATTACCGATATGAATATGCCGGAAGCGTCCGGCATTGACGTCCTTCGGGCCGCCAAGGCGGTTTCCAGCGATACCGGGGTAATTATCGTCACCGCCTTTGGCACCATCGACACGGCCGTGGAGGCCATGCGTCTCGGTGCCTACGATTTCGTGACCAAACCCTTTCGTCTGGCCGATATGGAGCGCAAGGTAGCCCGTATCATTCGTGCCCGCAGTGGTGCCACCACGCCGCCCGCCCAGACGTGGATTCACCCTTCGGTCCAACATATGGTCGGCGCCAGTCACCAGATTCGCCGATTGATGAAACTCATCATTAAAATCGCCCCCACCAACAGCTCCGTCCTCATTACCGGACCCAGCGGGGTGGGTAAGGAACTGGTTGCCCGAGCCATACATGAAGCCAGTTCCCGTCGGGACAGCCCCTTTGTGGCCCTGAACTGTGCCGCGCTGGCCTCCGGCGTCCTGGAAAGTGAACTTTTCGGACACGAAAAGGGTGCTTTTACCGGTGCCGATGTACAGCGTGTGGGGCGCTTCGAAAAAGCCCACACCGGGACACTCTTTCTCGACGAAGTGGGTGAAATCGACCCACGCATACAGACCAAATTGCTTCGGGTGTTGCAAGAGGGAGAAGTCGAGCGGGTTGGCGGCGGCGATCCCATGAAAATTGACGTGCGCATTGTTGCGGCAACCAATCGTGACCTTCGCGAAGCCATTTCCGAGGGCACCTTCCGGGAAGACTTTTACTATCGGCTCAACGTCTTCTCTCTGGAAGTAAGCGCGCTAAAAGACCGACGGGACGACATTCCCGCCTTGGTTGATCACTTTCTTCGTAAATTCTCACTGGAGCTCGGCAAAGAGGTGCTTTCCATCGACGACGACGTCATTGGCATCCTGCTGAACTATCCGTGGCCCGGTAACGTGCGTGAGTTAGAAAACACGATGGAACGTGCCGTGGTGCTGGCGGAAACCGATCATGTAACCCGCGAGGAATTGCCACCCCATATGTTGGAGAGTGCGGCCCTGGCGGCAGCATCCCCACAGGCACCTGCCCCACCCCAGGGCTCCCTGATTGAAAAAACGGACCGCTTGGAAAGTGACTTGATTCAAGGCGCGCTGGAACGCTTTCGTTGGAACAAGACCAAGGCAGCCGAACACCTGGGCCTGAAGAGAACCACGCTTCAATACAAAATCAAGAAGTACGGTCTGGAGTAACAGGCCGCGTGGTCGAGGGTCTGTCGGTGAGGTAAATTCGACGTTGCCGTACGGAGTGTCGTCCCCCACCCACTACAGCTTCACCGGTCGCTCCTGAGAACCCAACGCCCAACGCCTGCACATTGGGCGGTCAGCATCCGCCTAAACGGAGGGTGCGTGATCGGCAGGCATTTCTGCCGCGCTGTATACCATGAACTCCGTCACGGCCGTGACCTGATTTTCAGGCAATTCGAGGGCCGTCGCCGCCAGGACAGGCTCCAGAACCGAAGAGAACAGCAATGCAAAGGGCGATTCCTGTGCAACCGCGGCCTCCAGACTGCCCAGCGGACCATCAGGCCCTTCCACGGCAAGCACGTCTCCCAGAGCCATCGTATTTTCAATGAAAGCGTTCCCTGAAGCTGCCGGACCAAAATCGGAGCCCGGTCGTACATTTGCAAGATACACAAACCTGCCCCGGCCAAGTATCGCGAGGGTCTCCTCCTGGTCGTAGGTCATTTTTGGGAAAAGCGTATCGGTTGCCGTAGGAGATCCATCGGAAGCTCCTGCCACCGTTTCGCCCGTTTGCTGGCTTTCGATGATGCGCTTCAACGCGGTCAATTCCCTTTCGCAGGGAACATTCTCACTGGACTCAATATCATCGACCATCGAGCGCAGTCGATCGATCGCCTGAAGTAGCAGGGTTGTAACTTCAGAATCCAGAGGCAATTCGCCATCCCGAAGCATCATCAGTACGTTTTCCATACGATAACTTAAATTCTTCAGGGAATCATAAGCGAGGAAGCCCGCGCCACCTTTGATGCTATGAAGCACCCGGAACACCCGACTTATCACTTCAGGGGATACTTCTCCCTCCGCCATTCGCAGCAGATCCGGTTTTATAGCATCCAGATGCTCCCGACTCTCCGTTACGAAGTCGCTGACCAGACTTTTATCTAAAAAATCGCTCATTACGTACACTCCTGCCCATGCTGGGCGGTATATACTCCGCCGTGAACCTCAGCATAAACCAGTCAACAAGATTTGGGCAAGGGAATTCGCCCAATAACATATAAATCACGCACCCAGCACCAAATAACATCAATTTTTCTTCTTTGCGGCTATCCCTATCCGAAAATTCCGTCCAACGTCACCGCAAATTAGTGTCCTACCCCGGTTTCAGCGCACCCTGGATCTATTGATGAACCTCCGCCTTTTGCTATCAAACGGTTAGCGAGAATGCAGGTGCATCCCTCCCGAGAATCCGTTACACTACTACCCTGTTCAAGCTGAAGAACGTGGCCAGAGAAACAAGGCAGGGAATTATCACAATGAAAAATCACCGCAATCGATTTGTGTTGGGCATGACGGTCAGTACGCTGCTTTGCGGACTCTGGCAACCGCAACTTGACGCCCAGCAAGAAAGCGCCGAGACCCTGGCGGGCATGGAAACCGCTCCCGGACTCGAAGTGACGCTCTTCGCATCTGAGGACCAACTGGTCAATCCAACGGCCATAGACATCGGTCCAGACGGACGGGTCTGGGTGACGGAGGCAGCCAACTACCGCCTCTTCAAACATCCCGTTGTCCAGGAAGGTGGTGATCGTGTCCGCGTCCTTGAAGATACGGATGGAGACGGCCGTTGCGATAAAGCGACCACGTTCTACCAGGATCCTTCGCTCCAGGCACCGCTGGGCATCGCTATCCTCGGCGACCGGGTCTATGTGTGCCAAAGCCCCGACCTCTTCTATCTCGAAGACCTCGACAAAGACGGTAAGGCCGACAAGAAAACCATCATCCTCACCGGCTTCGGGGGCGTTGATCATGACCACGCCATACATGGCATCATGGCGGGCCCCGATGGTCTTATTTACATGACCGTAGGCGATGGCGGCCTTGACGTGACCGATAAATCGGGCCACCGCATCACGGCTGGCAAGGGCGCTGAGAATCCCGAGTTTGATGCGGCCACCGTGTTACGCACCGATCCTGAGGGCAATCATCTGGAGATCCTGGCCGAGGGCATGCGCAACCCCTATGAGCCCACCATAAACTCCTTTGGCACCATATTTGGTTCGGACAATGACGACGATGGCAACGAACAGGTCCAGATTAATGACGTCATGGAAGGCGGACATTATGGGTACTGGCCCCGGCGCCAGGGCGACCGTCGCCTTGATGCGATCCATTGGAACAAAGACCGCGCCGGCGTAATGCCCAATATGATTCGCACGGGATTTGGCTCGCCCACCGGCATCCTGTTTTACGAAGGCTCCCTCCTTCCGACGCGCCTGCAGAACACCTTGATTCATGCAGACGCGGGTCCGGGCGTCATTCGCTCCTACCGCGCCGTGGCCAATGGCGCAGGCTACAGTGGCGAAACAGAAATTATCCTCTCCGCGCCAAAAGACAAATGGTTTCGTCCCAGCGACGTCTGCGTAGCGCCTGATGGTTCCGTGCTTGTCGCAGACTGGTACGACCCGGGCGTCGGCGGTCACAACATGGGTGACACAACCCGTGGCCGAATCTACCGCCTGGCACCGCCTGCAACGCCCTATACGATTCCCCCGCTGGAGTTAACGACAGACGAAGGCATTACCAACGCCCTGGCCTCCCCCAACCTGGCCCGCCGCTACCTGGCCTATACCGTCCTCACCGGAGACCTTAAGGGTGCCGAAGTGCCCCTGCTCCATAAGATTTATCAAAGCAATGATCCGGTCCTCCGCGCACGGGCCCTCTGGCTCCTCGGACAGGAAAAAAACCACGGCTTGGAAACCCTCCTGGAAGCGGCCAAAGATGATGCCCCGGCCTTCCGCGTTGAAGCCGTTCGCCTGTTGGCCGCCCGGGGTTCGGATGCGCTCTTCATGGCCGCTGGGTTGGTCGACGACCCCAACCCCATGGTCCGCCGCCAGGTGCTGGTAGAACTGCGCAACCTGCCGGATTCCTCCAAGCGAGACGCATGGCTTATCGCCCTGGCCCTGCAATATGACGGCCAGGATCGATTCTATCGGGAGGCAGTGGGTATCGCCTTCACCGGCCGGGAATCCTGGGGCTTTGAACAACTTCATGAGAAATTGGGTGGCCGCTGGGATGAACGCCTCTCCGGCCTGGCCCTCCAACTTCATCCCCCAGAGGCTATGGTGATCGCCGAGACCGCACTCAGCAACGCCAACCTTGGTGATACCCCCCGAAAATTGGCCATGGACGTGCTCGACGCCATCGGCACCGAGGAAAGCGGCAAGCTTCTCGTCCAACTCATCGAAGCACCCGGCACCGAAGCCACCCTTTTCGAGCACGCCCTGCACCACCTTTCCCGGAATGGCGGCCAGGACTGGAGCAGCGTTACCGGCGGCGACGTCCTGGACGACGCCCTCGCGACCGCCTTGGATGACCCGGGACGCAGCAAGGCGGTGTGGTCCTTCCTTGCCGACACCCAACGACAGAGCTTCGTACCGGTATTGATTGCCCGTGCAAACCAGGAAACACTCACACTGGACAGTCGATTGGCCTCCCTGAGCGGCATCCGAGCGATTGCGCCCAAAGTAGGCCCCAAGGATGCCGACGGCATGGTAAAGGAGCTCGCACCCCTGCTGCAGGATAAAAATGAATTGTTGCGGAACGCGGTTCTCCAGACGATCCAGGATTTCCGTGGCAGCGCCAGCCGTTCCCTTCTACTGGACCTCGTTTTGGACATAGAACAGGATCTGACCCTGCGCGCGGACCTCGCCAAACACCTGGCGGGCACCCAGTCTGGCGCCATTGCGCTGCTGGATGCGGTGGAACAGGAAACATTGCCGGCTGACCTGCTGCCCGTGGTTTCGGAACAGATTCACAACAGCCCCTTCGAAGATGCCCGCATGATGGCGGAACAACTGCTTCCCCGAGACACCACCGCCGATGGTGCGGCCCTGCCCCCCATGGAGGAACTGATAACCATGGCGGGCGACGCGGAACGGGGCAAGATGGTCTTCTTCAGCGAAGATTTTGCCCAATGCTTCCGCTGCCACAGAATCGGAGAGGAAGGCAAAGAAGTGGGTCCCAATCTCACGGTGATTGGCCAGAAATTCGGCCGGGAAGGCATTCTGGAATCCATCCTCTTTCCGAGTGCAGCCATTTCCCACGAATATGAGGTTTGGATAGTGGAAACCGAGTGGGACGGCTTCCTCAGCGGCTTCATTGTGAGTGAGAACGACAAAGAAGTGAGACTGATGGATGCTACCGGCACCGTAAAAGATTTGAAGCGGTCTGATATCCTCGACACCCGGAAAAGTGCGACTTCACTCATGCCGACGGGACTGGCAGCGGCCATGTCGGCCCAGGATTTGAGCGATCTGGTAGCCTATCTGGCAACACTCAAATAGAAACTCTTTGAGATGATTTCATGAGCACGGGATAGCCATTTATCCCGTGCTTTTTACGTGAATCCCCCTACGCTTCGGCTTGCGCGGGGAAGTATGGGCCCAAAGTGACCTTTGCGTGATCTGCCCGGATCGGTGTACCATGGAGTTAAGTTGTTAGCGGCTCAACGGTCAACGCGTATTTACCACGCGATGAAAGCAAAGGCGATCACTGAGGCATGAATTCGAACTCAAAAACAAAACCCGCCGAACCCTCCTCGCCCTCTCCCGAGCTATCTCCACCCAACGCGCCCGCCTCCGGTCCACCCGAGACGGTATTGGAAAGCAGTTTCGACGGATTTGACGAAGCCCGCATTCTCAAAGACCTGGAAGCACAAAAAGGTGCAGAAGCTCCAGATCTAATCTCCGACCAACGCTCGGTTCGCCTGCGACCCGGTGTCGTAATTAACCGTAGATTTAAAATTCTCAAACAATTGGGGATGGGCGGTATGGGGGCCGTTTATCTGGTTAAAGATACCCACCTCCGGGAACGTCGGGCACTCAAGGTCATGCTGCCCCGACTCCTGTCCAACCCCCAGGCCCAGCGCCGATTCCTCATCGAGACCAAAGTTACCCAGCGACTTGCCCATGCAAATATCGTCCGGGTACACGACTTGGGCATGGATTTCGACTCGGGCATGCAATTCTTCACCATGGCCCTGGTTGAAGGGGAAACCCTCTACGACTTTTTAAAACGCAAGGGTGGCCAGCTCCCCATTGCTGACGTGCTGGACATCGCCCGCCAGATTTGCAGCGCCTTGTCCTACGCTCACCGAACCACCATTCACCGCGACCTGAAACCTCAGAATATTATGATTGGCGACGACGGCCACATCACCCTATTGGATTTTGGTCTGGCGAAGCTGTTGGATCAGAGTAACCCAGCGTTTTCCCGCATGGCCGTGGGCACCGTCCAGTACCAGGCACCCGAGCAGAAGTCCAATCCCCTGAATATCGACAAACGCGCCGATCTCTACGCACTGGGCGTTATCCTCTACCAATTGCTAACGGGTAAACTGCCTCTGGGACATTACACGCCTGCTTCACAACTCCAACGGGGCGTTCCGAGGCGCATGGATGCCATCATTCGATGCTGCCTCAAGAAACGTGGTGAACGGTATGCCAGCGCTGAAGCCCTCCAACACGATCTGAATACGGCCACCTACAGTGCCCTTCGGCGGTGGCTGCTTGGTTTCCGGTCACCTCGATAGCCCCCACGGATTAGGTGGCTATCCCCGCACCCAAACGGACGCTTCGCTCAAAAAGGGTCGGATTAACTGACCACATCATTTTGGGCAGTCCCCCTGCGAAGAAATCACGGATGAAAAACTACCGGCTTTCTGTTAGAGTAAACCAAGCACAGTCAGAAAATCAGTACCGTACAGGGAGGGATTATGCCAGGATTGGAACACGCTTCGTGCATCTATCATCCGGGAAAAATAGCCGCTTCGAAATGCAAACAATGTGGAAAAACGACCTGCGCCCAGTGCACGGTCTCGGGCCCCACGGGAGCCTTTTGTTCTACCCCCTGCCGCACGGCGAATGAGGCACGGGTTATTCAAGCGGGTGACACCAGTGGTAGAGCACGATCCACATTCTTCGTAAGAATTCGCGGTATCTTCAGCAAACTCATCATTTTGCTTGTTATACTCCTCGCCGCCGCATGGGTCACCACCTTCATGTATATTCCCGGCCTCTCAGAAGTGATAAACACCCTGCGTGCCTCGCTGGGTATCTAGGAGTCTGACTCCTGGAAGCCCCCGACTCCCAGGCATGCTATACAGCCATATTATCTATTCATAAGGTCGTTCCCATCGTCACATGGGAATGGCACGTGGTCAGTCGTTGTGTAGGCGCAATCTTGTGTTTCCACAACAAAGCAGGAGAGCAATCATGGATTTAAGTGGACTGAAGTGGCCTTTTATCATCGTTGTAATCGTCGGCATTGGCTGGTTGGCCACCAGCGGCGGCGTAAACTGGATGTATGGAAAATACACCGCAGCCAGCCCGGGCGTTGACGCGCAGCAGGACTTACGCGATGAAGCTGGCCTGACGAGCCTGGCCGGATACACCTATATCCTTTGGAAATGGGAGACTACCATCCAGATAATTGAAGTAAGTATCGACCGCTATGGTGAAAATGGACCCAATTACTGGTACAATCTCGAACGACTCAGTAGCTGCTACGACCGCATTGGGCAGTATCAGGTAAGCGTCGATATCTTGCGAGAGTTAATGGATGCAAACGCGCACGAGATCGATGAACGGGTGGGCAACTTCGACGCCCTCAATCTTCGGGCCGCAAAACTTATAGAGATGCACGAACTATAGTGATGAATAACAAAGACACCCTGATTGGTAGAATTCCCGTGTTGGAGTGCCTCCGCGCCAAGCGCCGGAAGGCACTTCAACTATTTATATTGGAGTCCGGTAACGGGCTGGAAGAGATCACTTCCGCAGCACGAAGTATACCCATCGAAAAGGTCTCGCGCCTGGAATTGGATCGCATGACCGATGGGGCCAATCACCAGGGCGTGGTACTCCATGCCAATCCCCTGCCTGTCCGAACGTTGCCCGAATGGCTCGGCCGCCCGGTCGCTGCCGATGCGTTCATCGTCATTCTGGACTGTGTGGAAGACCCCCAGAATTTTGGGGCCATCGTGCGATCAGCGGCCGCCTGTGGTGCCGCAGCGGTGCTCTTTCCAAAGGATCGGAGTGCGCCCATCGGCCCGGCCACGGTAAAAAGTGCTGCCGGGGCGCTGGAACACATTGATATGATTCAGGTGCCCAATATTGCGCGGGCAGCGGCCGAACTCAAGAAACATGATTTCTGGTTGGCCGCGCTCATGCCCGAAGGACCGCAAGTACTTTGGGATGCTGATCTTAAGGGACGCATAGCCATCGTGGTGGGCAATGAAGGCAAAGGTATTCGTCCCCTCGTGGAGAAACAGTGCGACCTTGCCGTGCGTATACCGCTCACGGGCTCCATTACCAGCCTGAACGCGTCGGTAAGCACGGCTATTGCCCTGGCGGAATGCGTCAGACAGCGCCATAACGCCGCCACAGCGAAGCGCCCATAACCCATTGTTATAGAACCCGTTAACCGAAGATCACGGTGATGCGCTTCACCGTCGTCTTCCGGTTTCGGTAATGGGTGGGCCGGCTCTCTCCTGGAATCACATTTACCGATTCGCTCACGTCACGGATTGTGTCCCCCGGGGTCGTCATCTTCCCCATTGGTCAATCGAGAACGGGGGGCGTATCCAAATCCCGTTCACGTAACTTTTTAGCATAATACGTCACGATGCGTCGCAGCAGTTCATCACGCTTAATACCTTCAACCTCCGCCTTCCACCGCAAAAATGCGGCGGCGGACCGGGGCAACGTAACTGTCATCTTGACCATATCCGATGGATTGGTATCCCCCAGATGTTGATCTTTCTTTTTACGCAGTCGCGCGGCCTGTTCGTTCTCCGTCATGTTTTCCTCCACGTATCTGCTCCTGATTGGAAGGGTACAAGTTCTACGCTAATCATATACCGTTGTTAACGCTTTTATAAAGACCACTATAACACGTAATTGTGCTAATCACGTAAAATGAATTTCGTAATCGGGGTCAACTATTCCTATAATAGAGACTGGTCGGTTTGAATGACCTCACAATCGTGCGCAAATAAGGTAATAAATATGTTCCAAATTGCGCTACGAATTGTATCCAATCTACGCATTTCGGGAGAGTCGGGTTGAATATTCTGGGCATTGGTGGCTATTCGCACGATTCCGCAGCGGCACTGGTATGTGACGGAAGAGTCGTTGCCGCCGTAGCCGAAGAACGTCTCTCCCGGGTGAAACATCAGGGCGGCATCCCCCACCGCGCCATCGCCTGGTGCCTGGAAGCGGGTGGAATAACGGCGGAAGAGGTGGACCATGTGGGCTGCTACATGCGCCCGGGCCTTCGCCTCGGAAAGCGCCTTCCCTACCGTGCATCGACCTTCTTCAAGCATCCATTTTACGCTACAGCCTTTGCCGGGTATGAAATAATTCACAACGCCCAATACATCCAAGGTATGCGGAAGCTGACACCGCCCCATGGGAAGCTCCACTATATGGAACACCATCCGGCCCACGCAGCCAGCGCTTTCTTATGCAGCCCCTTTGAGGAAGCCGCCCTCCTCTCCATCGATTATGTGGGCGAATGGGCCGTAACCTGGACCGGAGTGGGCCGTGGCGGCGCCATCACCCGCCTTCGCCAGACCAACTACCCCAACTCCCTCGGCGTCTTTTATTCCGCCCTCACCGACTACCTCGGCTTTCTCCGTGCGTCGGATGAATACAAGGTGATGGGCCTGGCGTCCTACGGGGAACCGACCTACTATGACGATCTGAAAGAGGTCATTCGTCCCCAGGAGGACGGCTGGTATGCCATCGATCACCGATACACGGCGTGGCACTATCTTCCCGGTTCCCGTTGTGGTTATTTCAGCCAACGGTTTATTGACCGCTTCGGGCCGCCCCGAAAAAAAGACGAGCCCATCACCGAGCATCACCGCAATCTGGCGGCCTCGGCCCAGCGCCTTCTCGAAGACATCGTATTGAATCTGTGCCGCAGCCTTCACAAGGAAACCGGCCTGAAAAAGCTCTGTCTTGCTGGAGGCGTTGCCTTGAATTGCTCCATGAATGGGCGACTCAAACGGGAAGGCCCCTTTGAAGACATCTGGGTGCAACCCGCTTCGGGCGATGATGGCATCGCTATTGGAGCGGCACTCCAGCTCCACCACCAGTTCGGTGGTTCCCCCCGGAACTTTGTGATGGATCACGCTTTTCTGGGCCCCGAAGTTTCCAATGAAGAAATCGGCGATTTTCTGGACCTGACCAAGACCCCCTATCACCGCTCAGAAAACATCGCCGAAGATACGGCGAAGTTACTGGCTGAGGGGAAAATTGTGGGTTGGTTTCAGGGCCCGATGGAGTTTGGCCCCCGTGCCTTGGGAAGTCGCAGTATTCTGGCCGACCCGACCCGACCCGACATGAAAGACCTCCTGAACAAACACGTCAAATTTCGGGAAGAATTTCGACCCTTTGCCCCGAGCGTCCTGGCGGAACACGCGAGCACCTATTTTGAAGGCTGTACCGATTCGCCCTTCATGCTCTTTGTCTATCCCGTGCGCGCCGAGAAACAGGCGGAAGTCCCGGCGGTCACCCATATCGACGGCACCGCCCGGGTGCAGACGGTCACGGAAGCGGCCAATCCCCGTTACTATCAACTTATCAAGGCCTTTGCCGACCTCCGCGGAACGCCCATGCTGCTCAACACCAGTTTTAACGTGATGGGTGAGCCTATCGTGCACAGCCCGTCTGACGCGATCCGATGTTTTTATAGCACGGGCATGGATGCCCTGGCTATTGGCGACTATCTCATTGTAAAGAATCCCTGAATCCAACCCAGGTATCGGACAGGCCAGTTACATGCGCATCCTCATTCCCACCGTGGACTACCCCCCCATTGAAGGGGGCATCAGTACGGTTGCCCTGCAGGTGTCGCGCGTGCTGGCACGCCAGGGGCACGACGTCACGGTGGTCGCCCCTGCGTTTCCGGGTATGGAGGCCTTTGATGCGGCCGAGCCCGTCACCGTCGTGCGATTCCCCGGTTACGATCTGGGCTGGTTTCGCCTCCTCCCCCTCCTCAGGACGAGCTGGCCCCTTGTGGCAGATACAGACCTTATTCTGGCCATCAACGTGGCCTACGGGGGCATCCTGGGCCGTCTGGCCTATGCGCGACGGGGCACGCCCTACATCAATTTCGCCTACGCCTACGAATTCCTGAAGTTCGGAGGCAATCCCGTCGCCACAATGGCCCTGCGCTCGATCTATCGCAACGGCCTGCGCTGCATCGCCATCAGTCGCTTCACCCAGGAAAACCTGATTAATTTCGGTGTCCATGAATCCCATATTCGGATTGCCCTTCCGGGGGCCTCGCCCGCGACGGCAGTGCCGGAAATTACCGTAGCCCAAGCCCGTCACGAGCTTGATCTCCATGAGGGGCCCTTTGTCCTTGCCGTGGGACGCTTCATTCCACGAAAAGGGCACATACGCCTCGTGGAAGCCCTGCCCTATGTTCAGGAACGGGTCGGAGCCGTCCAACTGGTCATGGTGGGACGGGGACCGGAACGAGAACGGTGTGTGGAAAAGGCCCACGCTCTGGGTATTGAAGGCTCCGTGCGTTGTCCCGGCTACGTCGAGGAAGACATACTGCAAGCCCTCTATCAGGATTGCGCCTGCTTCGCCCTGCCCACCGGACAGGATGACGATGGCCAGGTGGAAGGATTCGGCCTGGTTTTTACCGAGGCCCACGCCCATGGCAAGGCCGTCGTCGCCGGGCGTTCCGGGGGCGTCACCGATGCGGTGCTTCATGACCGAACGGGAATCGTCGTACCCTCGAAAGACGCCGACCGCCTCGTGGAAGCCTTGGCCGCTCTGCTCCAGGACCCCGACCACGCTGCTACCCTCGGGAAGGCCGGATTGGATCGCGTGCGGGACACGTTGAACTGGGACCGATTTACGGAACAGGTTCTGGCCGATGACTGACCCGGAAAACCCCAGGCGAATCCGCGTCGCCCATATCATCACCCGCCTCTGTAAGGGTGGGGCCCAGGAGAACACCTTTCACACCGTACGTCTCGCCAATCGCGACCGCTTTGACGTGGATCTTATCAGCGGGCCCACCCGGGGTCGTGAAGGAAGTATCGAAGCCGCCATCGAGGCCGCCGGGATTCCTATACATCGCGAACCTGCTCTGGTGCGCGCACCCTTACCACCGTTGGACGTGCTGGCATTGCGTGGCCTTACCCGAAAGCTCAAGGCCGGCGACTACGATATTGTCCACACCCACACCTCCAAGGCCGGAATCCTCGGAAGGCTGGCCGCCGAGCGGGCGGGCATCCCGCACGTGGTCCACACGCCCCATGGCAATGTATTCCACGGCTACTTTAATGGCCCCCTTACCCGCCTTTTCGTCTGGATGGAACGCCATGCCGCACGGCGAACGGACCGCATCATCGAATTGACGGCCGGCGGTATTGAGGAGCATCTGGCCGAGGGCATCGGACAGCGTGACCAATACTGCGTCATCTTCAGTGGGATAGATACGACCCCCTATGCCGAAGCCCGTGCACTGCGGGAGCAGACCCGTGCCCAACTCGGTGCGGGCCCCGATGAAATATTGATTGGTGCCGTTGGGCGCCTTGAACCCGTCAAGGGTTTCACGTATTTTGTAGCCATGGCCCAACTACTCAAAGCGACGAAGAGCCCGTTGCGATTCTTCCTAGTCGGCGAAGGTGCACTCCGCCCCGCCCTCGAAGCCCAAGCGGCGGAGGCTGGTGTTACCATCGACTTTCTGGGGCTCCGCGACGACATCCCCAATCTCATGGCCGCCTTCGACATGCTGGTCGTTCCTTCCATCAATGAGGGCATGGGCCGGGTCATTCTTGAAGCGGGTGCCGCAGAAACGCCCGTCGTCGCGTCCCGGGTCGGTGGTATTCCTGATGTCGTCGATGAGGACGAAACGGGGATGCTCGTACCACCGCGCTCCCCGGAGGCGCTGGCCGAAGCCGTCACGTCACTCGTCGCCTCTCCCGAACGCCGCAAACTCATGGGTGCCACGGCCCACGCCAAGGTGGTCCCCCACTACAGTCTTACCCGAATGGTTCAACGGATTGAAACCGTCTATGAGGAATTATTAAATGCGAACACCTGAGACCCCTGCCGATGAATTTCTGTCCAAACAGCGACTGCTGGTCATCTCCCCCCACGCGGACGACGAAAGCTTTGGCTGCGCAGGCACCATGGCCCGCATCAAGGATTTGGGCGGCGAAGTCTATGTCATCTGCTGCTCCGTGGGCACCTTGAAACACTATGACGGCAAAGAAGAGCTCGTCGACGGGAGTACCCGGGAAAAAGAATTTGAGTCGGTCATGGATTACCTCAAGGTGGACGACTATGAATACCTCTATCGGGATGCGGAATCACACCTGCGACTGGACATGATTCCCCGTCGCGATCTCATCTCCAAGTTTGAGCGGGAGTCCCGCCTTTCCCTCGACAAACTCCAGCCCACCATGCTGGCCATCCCCGTATCCTCGTACAACCAGGATCACGAGGCCGTATTCCGGGCGGCCTTCACTGCGGCACGGCCCGGTGTCCCCAAGGACAAACCGGTGCAGCCACTGGTGCTGGGATACAACAACACGTCCCTTTTCTGGAGCCTGGAGCATGAAAAAATTCACATGAACTTCTATGTCGACATATCCGACTATCTCGAGAACAAATTACATGCCCTTAGTCTGCACAAGTCCCAGATGCGCGACCCCATTCACCATTCCAGCGTGCAGAATGTGGAGTATGCCGCCCGTCTCCGCGGCAGCGAGATTTCCGTTGCTGCCGCCGAAGGATTCATGCTCTTTCGACAGATACTGTAGGAAAACTTGCTCGGACTACTGGAAAGCCAGCCGTATCGGGCGTTATACTGGGAACACAGTCGCAACGATTAATTGGGCTGTTTTTCCAATTCTGAAAGCATAATGTTTACCACTCCGCTTGATAATGTAGCTACTACATTTAACAGCGATACATTTCACTACAGGAACCCACCATGAGCGACCAGAAACTCGTAATCGGCATGCCAGCAGGCTCGCTGGCCGATCCCAACCGCGGCGGCAACCTTATCGATCTGCTGAAGCACGCGGGTTTCCCCACCAGTGGCTACGAAAAAGGCGGCCCCACCACCTTCCCCATGAACAGCGTCCTCATGGGATGGGATGGACGGCCCCAGGAATTCGGTGCCCAGTTGGCTATCGGTGAAATTGACGTCGCAATCGCGGGCGATGACTGGATCAAAGAGCGGGTCCTCGAATACAAGTATGAATACAACCAGGAAATCGAGCTGGAAAAAGTGCTCTCCCTGAACCGTGGCGGTGTCCGGTTGGTGATTATCAACAATCCGCTGGGCGACGACACGAGTTTCGACGAATGGCTGCGTCACATGCTGGTCGAAAAGCCGCTCATTACCATGGTTTCAGAGATGCCTTATCTGGCCCTTGACTGGTTCCACCGCAAGATCGCCGATTTGGGCTTCCAGGATTCCCACGGCGAATTCTCCGTGCAGAAGTTCAAGACCCCCCCAAAGATAAAGTCGGGCTTGGTTATTTATGAAACCTGGGGCAAGACCGAAGCCAAGGTTCTGAAGGGCTCCGTAGATTTCGGCCTGGAAATCACCCAGACGGGCAGCGCCATCCGAAACTATGGTTTGGAGATGAGCGAAGAAGTCTTCACCTCCGAAACCGGCATCTGGGCGAATCCGAAGATCAAGGAAAACCCCGAGAAACTGGAATTGGCGCGCATGTTCCTGCTGAACCTGCAGGGCTCCATTTTTGCGGAAGACAAACTCCTCCTCTCTTTCAATGCCCGCAACAAGGATGTGGAAGAGGTCATTGCCTATCTCAGTGAGAACGCCCTATTCGGCGATGAGCCCACCATGAGTCAGGGCACGAGCTTTACGCAGTTCACGGTACAGGTGGCTATCAAGAATAAGCGGATGGGCCTGGCACACGTACGTTATGAACTCGCCAAGATGGGGGCCACCCACATCGAGACCATCCCCCTGGACTCGTGCATTACGGGCCTGGACGCCATCGACTTCTGATTCAGAAACGACGCATTTTGCGGGACCATTCTTCGGAGTGGTCCCGCTTTCTTTTTGGTTCCAGGGCAATTAGTTGGGATGATTTATTCGATATTTCAAGTGCAGGAGGCAAAAGGATGGCTCGATAGGTTCTTGCGAATCATGTCGTCACGCAACTTTTTGCAGATAAAACGACAAACCATGGACGTGCCGCGCGATCTGGCACTCCTGTCGAAGATGCGCCGCAGGTGGATTCGTGCGAAGGGGCTGCGGGACGTCGTTGGGGTCTATGTAATTGTGGGAAGTCTTCAATAGGTCATTGGGAATAGAGCATTTTGCTTGGCCGAACTTTGCGTTGCTAATCCTTGAAAATACTCGTATTTCCCGTGGCTTCGCGCCTTGATTTCGACCAAGAATTCTCGTTCTCGCCTTCACGCGCCTTTTGCAACGGGCTGCTAGCATATTTCGCCGATCACATGAAAATCAGAGGGGCGAGGTGCGGTGTGTCCATTCCAAGCGCACGAACCCTCGTACCGCGGGATCGCGCGGCACCTTTGGCGCTTGAAATCTCGAATCAATCATCCCAGCTACGTACGCATGAACTTTTCTTATTGCCCAAACATGCGACTGGACCGCAAAAAGACAACGCGCCACAACGCCCCCTCCCACGGTCTTCCGGACACAAAAAGAGCCAGGAACAACCTGTGTTGCACCTGGCTCTGAAGTAGCGTCTGATTGAGTAACTTATCCGGTGGCGAGACAGAGTCCGTCGTCACCGGGCGTTTCGTCGGGATCACAGAGGCGGTAGCCACCTTTGTTGTAAATCTGAATGGCCCGAAGCATTTCGGACAGGTCAAAGTGCCAGTCCTCGTTATAGTCGGCATTGTGGGGGGTGCAGGTTTCGGTGCCTTCGGCACTGGGAATGAAACCATCTTCACCGGAGGGGTCGCAGCTGAATTCGCCCAGATTGTACAGCTGAATCATGCGCAAGAGTTCGCTGGAGCTAATCTTCATATCATCGTCATTGTCCCCCGCATGGCCCACGCGGTCACCGGTGCTGCCCGCGAGCTCGGAGCCCACCACATACTTTACGATGGGATCGGCCGTATCGGAACCCCAGTCGGTACTGGGCACCAATTCCGGACTCGCTTCCAGGGAGAAGGAGACATCCAACTTTTTGCCGAGTGCCACGATAGCTTCGCCCGTGGCGGCATTTTTCATGAATCCCCGAAAGGGGGCCTTCATCTCTGCTTCGTGTCCATCTGCAGAAATTGCGATGGTCACGATGGAGTCGGGATAAACCGGACCCTTGTCCACCACCCAATAGATGGCCTCTCCTGTAGGAATGATGATTTCCTGACCGAAGGTCGCCGGATCAAAACCGGGAGGGGTATCGTAGTAAACCCATTGGGTATAGCAATCGTAGTTACCGGGAACCAGGTTCACCACGCCCATGGACTGTTCCACCTGGGATTGGAGGAAGGCGGGGTCGCCAGAATTTTCAAGACAACCGTGGAGCAGGAAGTGGCCCGTATTGAATTCGCCGTCGTAAAACTCCACCTCCATATTCATATCATAGCCCGGCGTCGTGGGATAGTAGCCCCCCTCGTGAAGGGGATAGCCGGTTTCATCATCTTCATCCATATCAATGGTGATAATGATGTAGAAGCGACCGGCTTTGCCATCGACACCTAAATTGGAAGTACGACCAATCTGACCCCGGGAGCGGAAGTACCCGTAGAGGTTATCTTCATCGTGACTGAATTTATATTCGATCAAGTCCACATCGGGATGGTCGACATAGGCGGGCACATCGGTGGCACCCTTGTGATCCGTGTCATGCTGATCATCCGCCGGATCCGTATAAGAGGGAATGCCCGCCCAGTCACCAAAATTGCCGTCGATTACAATCGGACGTATTGGTGCTGCGTTTACGGTTGACACCATCAGGACAACACAACCCACATAAATCAATACTTTGTATTTCACAATAGCACTCCAAAAACTTCGGCAAAGATTGCCGATTTTTATCAACTACACTTTTACGTACATCCGCCCCACATTGCTATGATACCTGCTATGGACGGAAAAGAAAACTATTTTATGGACTGGCGCCGAGCAAAAGCGAGAGAACTCAGAATACCACCAATTATTAGAAAAACGCCCGCAAACCCAATCGCGTAGGGACCGAGGGGCAACGGTGTCGTGGCATCTTTGTTGCCAAGGACATACCCGTTAATCGGGTCGGCCGTGTCAGACGCCCATTGGGCACCCACCGCCAACTCACCACTCGCTTCAAGGGAAAAAGAAACATCTATCGTATCGCCCAGCTCAATGATGGGGCGGCCGCCTGGGCCATCTTTCATAAATCCCCGAAAGGGCGCTTTCATTTCCGCTTCGTGACCGTCGGCGGAAAGAAATATTTCTACGATCGAGTCGGGGTATACCGGACCTTTATCCACCACCCAGTAAATCGCTTCTCCCGTGGGAATTATGATTTCGTTGGCATAACCTGGCGGGGTGTCATACCACACCCACTGGGTATAGCAATCATAGTTGCCCGGAACCAGCGTCACATAACCCTGCGACTGCTCGGCTTCCGAAGCCATAAAGGTGGTCGCATCGAGGCAGCCATGGAGCAGATAGTGCCCTGTGTTAAAGGTACCATCGAAATATTCCACTTCCATGTTCAAGTCATAGCCGGTCGTGGTGGGGAAATAGCCCCCCTCGTGTAGCGGATAGCCCGTGCTATCGTCATTGTCCATATCAATCGTAATGATGACGTAGTACCGGCCCCCCGTACCTGCACCGGAATTTAACGTACGTCCGATTACGCCCCGTGATTTGAAATAACCGTAAAAATTGTCTTCGTCATGGGTAAACTTAAATTCAACCAGATCAACATCCTCGTGGTCCACATAGGCGGGCACGTCGGTTGCCATGGTCTGATCCGTATCATGCTGGTCGTCCACCGGATCCGTGTAGGACGGCACTTCCGCCCAGTCATCGAAATTCCCATCCATGGAAATGCGATAAATGGGTTCGGCATGGCCCGCGAAGGATAGGGTGAACAAAACCATCCCAACAAGTCCACGGCGTAGTGTCGACATAGCGAATTGCTCCAGATGCCCCTACGTTCAGTTTCAATGATCGTGTGCTGTCGAAACTGACAGACAAGAATCCCCAAGCGCCCAGCATACAGTAATCCGCTTCGGAATAAAAATCCCCTCAGCCCCCTGGCGGTGGAGAATTGCCGATAATTTCATGAACCAAAGGCCTATTCCAAGGCAAATATCCCCGAGGCAGGGAAGTGGGCTCCCGTCGCCCAACCGGGGCGCCAGGTAATCAAAGATACACCAAGGCGGGCATCGGAAGGGTCGTAGTCGTTGATACCGATATTAAATTGGATATGGTCCGTTTCTGCTCCGGAAATACGTTTCAACGCCGCCAGCGGTATGGAAAACTCGTAGGTAATTCGTTCCGCTGACGCATCGAATGCGGATATACAGTCTAACTCGGCAGAAAGGTGCTTGGAGCCATTCCGCTCATAGCCCGCCCGTTCCTCGGGGCTGAGGTCGGGACCTTCAACGATAGCCACAACGGATTCCTCGGTCATCGGTGTCTTTTCGGGATCCTCCCCCGCTGCGCGTGCGTAAACCACGGCGAAGTCCTGCCACAATTTCACCCCACCCCCGTCGACCACGTCATCGTCGACTTCCATGGCCACAAAGAGGGTTGTGTCGTCATGGGCGAGGCCAAAGCGGAATGTGGCATCCTCCATGCCCTTCCAAGCAAGTTCGTTGGTATAAATCTGGCCCGGCTGCTTCATTTCGAAAGGCAGCACGCCCCAATCGTCCAATTTCCCATCGACGGCAATACCTTCTATCCTGGGTACGTGGTGAAGTCCGTCGGCAAAAAGTCGGTGGACATCGTTGAACTGGATGGGCTCGGCATTAAAGGTGTCGTAGATACCGGTCCAATGGAGGGCGATGGGCTGGATCTGGTCCACGAAAAGCGCCGGCTCAGCGGCCACGGATATACGCTTGGTCACGGCGCTGTCTGGCGGCACAATAAAACTAATACTACTGGGCGATACACGAAGTGATGCATCGGCCTCTACGAAGCCCTTGAATCGGAGGGGCTTGTCCCAGGGATTGGTCACAGAAATGTCCCAGGAGGCCGTGGCAAAGGTATCGCCTTCGATAACGACGGGGGACGACTGGACCACACGACCACTGCGAAAGGCGCTCAATTCTTCCATCAGCGCCGTGGTTCGAAAATCGACGGGCTGAATGCCGTCCAGCGCGAGGGAAGCCATCTTGGGGCCCTCGTCTCGGGCGGTAACCCACATCACATGGTCGAACTCGCCGTAGGCCTCACCCCGAAGCCGGGAGCCGCCCCCGCTCGTTCCCAACGTGACATACTGGATGTTGCCGCGCTCCTCGAAGGAGTAATTGTGGACATGGCCAGCAAAGAAGGTGTGCTGGCGCCCGGCGAAGAGGGGCTCGGCCCGCTTCCATTCGTCTTCGTGGGATAGCCAGAAGGGCTTATGCTGAATAACGTACGTCCAGCGCACATCGGTGTGGGCGTCCAGCACGCCCTTGGCCCACTGGAGCTGTTCCTCGCTGTAACCCGTGCCCCTATTCTCTCCGTCGTTCGTATCAAGAATGAGAAAGAGAACATCCTGATAAAGAAAATAGTAATAGGAAGGCCCCACCCGTTCCAGGTAGACATCGTGCCAAAGCTGCCGTCCCACATCGTGGTTACCGGGTGCAAAGAAGAAGGGCACCGTGAGGGGTTCCAGGTAGGTCATGAACTCGTCCCACTGGACGTTTAATTCCTCTTTGGTATCTACATAGCCTTCTATCAGGTCGCCCACGCTGATGATAAAGGCGGGCTGGAGCAGATCGGCTTTTTCCATGGCCTCGCGGAAGATGCCGGGACGGGGCGTACCCGTGTTGTCGGACACCACCACGAATTGGAAGTCCTTGGGAGCAAATCGGGGTTTGTCGCTGGTCCAGGGCTTCTTATCACCGACGATAGTGTGCTCGATAAGCGGGGCATGGTCGTCGTCATGATCCCCACCGGGGTGGGCGACGGCCAATCGGGCAAGTGAGGAAATGAGCAAGAGTATCGTTAACGAGCGCATGGGCTATCAAACTTTCCAGGTTAATACCTACCGGAACTGAACTTGGGTTGCAACAGGTCGATGATGACCTGCTCCAGCCCATTAATGCAAGAAGATGGTATCAGACACCTGCGCCGTAGACAGCGTTCAACTTCGGCACCGGAAATTCGTCCGACGGAAATTTTACAAACTTCACATGACCGTCCAGATAGAGCACATTGGAACCACCGGGGATGTGGTTGAAACGCTGGGTCCCGGAGGGGGCACTCGGCTGGGCCGCTTCGATGTGGTCCCACATGAGCGCAATCAAGCTCTGTGCTTTCGCCGATCCAGCCGCATTGTTTACCGTGATGAGAAAACGCTCGGTGCCCTCGCGAAGACGGGAAATCTTGTCGCCGCCATTGTTGCCCTGGGCCACATAGGTCCCGGCAGCTTCGCCCAGTTCCGCCGCAGACGCGTCGATATAGGGCTGAATCATTCCCCGCGCTGCCGCAGCATTTACGCCAGGGATCAATCCACCCAGATCGATATACCCGTCGAGAAGGGCCTGCTGCTCTGCAGGTCCACCACCAATGGCACCGGGGACCTGTACCGCAATGACCATCGTGCCAAAGACATCAACTATCTCCACCAGGTAACCATAGTAGAGGTAACTGCGCTTGTCACCAAACTCCTCGGGATCAAGCTTTCCGAAATTCGGACTGATTATATCCTGGGTTCACCATTGGCCATCGGGCAGTCACTAAAAAGCTCTGCGGCACCACGGGCCGTGGATGGGCAAAAGTACAGATTCAGGTCGGTGAGGTATTCGGGATAGACGGCGCTACCGTCCACCATGGCGACCGGTCCGACTTTCGTGAGATCGTCCAGCTTCGACTCATCGCCCATGGGGGGATAGTTTTCGCCCGCCGATTCATTGGCATACATTTTGTAGACCAAGGCCCATTGCTTGAGATTGTTCTGGCAACTCGCGCGGCGCGCCGCTTCCCGGGCACGGGCCAAGGCAGGCAGGAGTATGGCCGCCAGTAGGCTAATGATAGCAATAACAACGAGAAGTTCGATGAGAGTGAAGCCTTTGTTCATGGTAAAACTCCTTATGCTATGTTTGCTGATAACAGCAGGTACTGCCGGTAGAACGGACATCGAAGCAACGCCCGATCAGCGCACAGCGTACCGGAGTCCCGTTTCACACGCATATGTTCCGTGTTAGAATCCGATTGCCGGGAACGACGCAGGCAGTAGCACAATTCGCATCTGATGCAGCTCCGCAAATCACCATGACTCCATTCGCCATGCGGAACCGGGCGTCACTCCCCTCTTGAATGGCATCGGGCGTTGTGTTCCAATGATGGGCGGTGCACGTGACGGTCTGTTGTGATACCACGCCGAAAGTCTCGCGCCCCAGGAGTGTAATTTATCGTGAGAGAGACTGTTATGCATCCCATCCCATACATTTCCCTGCTGATCGGGGTCGTTTCCCTAGTTCAGGCGCCCGCCGTGTCCGCCACCGAGGTTGATTTCCAGCAGGACATTCTCCCCCTGATGGCAGACCGGTGCTTTGCCTGCCATGGTCCCGATGGCAATCAACGCAAGGGCGACCTGCGGCTTGATGTGGAATCCGCTGCAAAAAAGGAAGTCATCGTATCGGGAGAACCCGAAAACAGCGAGCTCATTCGGCGCATTCTCACCACGGATCCCGACGACCATATGCCCCCACCGGAATCGGAGAAGGAAAGTCTCACCCCGGAACAAATCGAGTTGTTTCGCGCATGGATACAACAAGGCGCGACCTGGGAAGGTCACTGGGCCTATACGACGCCCTCCCTCCCCGATACGCCCGCCGTCGTAACCCAACAGTGGGCTCGGACCCTTGTCGACCCCTTTATCCTGGCGCGTCTGGAGGAGAAGGGCCTGTCTCCTTCGCCCGAGGCGGACCGGGAAACCCTCATCCGACGTCTCACCCTGGATCTAACGGGGCTGCCACCCACCCTGGACGCCATCGACCGCTTTGTCTTGGACAACAGCGACGATGCCTATGAGAACCTCGTTGACGGCCTGCTGAATACCCCTGCCTATGGGGAGCACATGGCCCGGATGTGGCTCGATGTGGCCCGCTATGCCGACACCAATGGCTACCAGAATGATTTCCACCGGGTCATGTGGCCCTGGCGCGACTGGGTCGTTGGTGCCTTCAACGACAATATGCCCTATGACCAGTTCGTCGTTGAACAGCTTGCCGGTGACCTCCTCCCCAACGCAACAGAATCCCAGCGCATCGCCACGGGGTTCAACCGCAATAACAAGAGCGTCACCGAGGGCGGCTCCATTGAAGAAGAATGGCTCGTGGAAAACCTCGTGGACCGGGTGGAGACCACGTCGCTGGCCTTTCTCGGTCTGACCATGGGGTGTGCGCGCTGTCACGATCACAAGTATGACCCCATCACCCAGAAAGATTTCTATCAATTCTACGCGTTCTTCAATAGCACCGAGGACAATGGCTTTTATCAGGAAACCCGGGGCAATACGGGGCCACAGGTCTTCGTGCCCGATTTTAAACAGCAGCAGGAACTGACCCGGCTGGACCAGGCCATTAATCGGGCCCAGGCCGAATACAACGAGGCCCGCGCGGCCCAGGGTGGTGAGTTTGACGGCTGGCTGAACGCGCTCCGAGAGGTCAAACCCGCGGAGAACGCACCCCATCCCGTCTACGAGGCGGCCCTGGCGGGAACGCTGCCCACCCAGGAAGCACCACCGGCCAACACGCCGGTCTGGAAAGCGGGCCTCCTCGGGCAAGCCCTCGCGCTGGACGGTACGGCAACCTCGACCATCGATTTGGGTCAGGGCGTCACCTTTGATCGGGAAAAGCCCTTTACCGCACTCCTGTGGGTCCGGCCCACGTCAGCGGGTGCCCTCTACAGCAAGATGGATGAAGCGCAGGACTTCCGTGGCGTGGATCTGCTCCTTTCCGGCAACGGCGCAATCGAGGCTCATGTCGTCAGCGCATGGGATTCGGATGCCTTCAAGATTCAGGCAGAGAACGCCGTCACCATGGGCGTATGGAATTTTGTAGGCCTCACCTATGACGGCTCCAGTAAAGCGTCCGGCATGAAAGTCTATGTCAATGGCATGGAAGTCCCCGTGAAGGTCTTGAACGACGCCCTGAGCGGCCCCATCGACACGGCCCAACCCCTCCGCGTGGGCCAACGCACGTCTAGCACCTATCTCAACGGGGAAGTCGCTGGCCTTCAGTTTTTTGACCAGGCCCTGCCGCTGGACGTGGTGACCCAATTCCAGGACGTCTCCCTGGCATCCGCCTTGACGACGGATATTGGCGAGGATCAGATGAAGGCCCTTCAGGGGTTTCATAATCTCCAAATCACCAAGCTCCTTCGTCCCCAGCAGGAAGCCCTCGACGCGACAAACAAGGCCCGCAATGAGTATGCGAAAAACATCCCCAGTGTCATGGTGATGGAAGAGCGGGAAACGCCCCGGCCGACTTATCTCCTCAAGCGGGGTGCCTATGACGCGCCCGACACCAGTGAAGAACTCCATCCGAACACACCCGGCTTCCTGCCTGCCCTGGCCGACGGCGTCCCCCACAATCGTCTGGGCCTGGCCCAATGGCTCATTTCACCGGAAAATCCACTCACAGCACGGGTCGCGATAAACCGATTCTGGCAAATGCTCTTTGGCCGTGGTCTCGTGAAGACTTCCGAAGATTTTGGCGTTCAGGGAAGCCCCCCGACCCACCCCAAGTTGCTCGATGCCCTGTCCCTTCACTTTGAGGAAACCGGTTGGGACGTGAAAGGACTGTTGAAGGATCTGGTCATGAGCGCCACCTACCGTCAATCGAGTGCCCTGAATCAGACCTTGCTGGCCCAGGACCCGGACAACCAGTTTTATGCCCGGGCACCCCGTTATCGCCTCTCTGCAGAGATGATTCGGGACAACGCTCTGGCCGTCAGTGGCTTACTGGCGAAGGAACTCGGCGGACCACCGGCCATGCCCTATCAACCGGGGGGACTGTGGGAAGAACTCGCGGGCGGTGCCAGCCAAGGCCCCTATGTGCAGGGAACGGGTGATGATCTCTATCGCAGAAGCCTCTATACCCATCGCAAGCGAACCGTGCCCCACCCCACGTTGACGACCTTTGACGCCCCGAGCTTTGAGTATTGCCTCGCACGCCGGGGACGCACCAACACCCCCTTGCAGGCGCTGGCGCTCTTGAATGACACCACCTATGTGGAAGCAGCCCGCCATCTGGCCCAGCGGATGGTGACCGAAGTAGACGGCGACGCCCGTGCCCGTCTGGCCTATGGCTTTCGCCTGGCAACGGGACGTAACCCCACGGAATCGGAATTGAATTCCCTGCAACTCGGCTATGACCGCTATGAAGAGAAATATGCCAGCGACCCAGAGGCCAGCCAGGCCTTGGTGAGCAATGGCGAATCTCCCGTTCCCGGGGACATCCCCGCAGCGACCCTGGCGGCCTATACACCCGTCGCAGGCGTTCTGCTCAACCTCGACGAAACCTTGACGCGGGAATAGAAAACGGTGACGTATGAATTACAGAATCCTTTCACGGAAATTCGAAGCCGGTACAACGGGATTAAACGGGTGCCACCCTTACAGACACGAGGTACGAGTGGCTTTAAGGGTGTATCCCAACCCAACACCCTTAAACTCCCCCGCTGCGCTCCTCCGTGTAAGGGTGGCACCCACAATACTTCGTGCTATGTATCGCCGTAACGTTGCTATTGACCCGACAACTCCGTTTGAGACGAAACCTCAATAAAATAACTACCGGAACTACACTATGGACGCGCTAAAATTTGCCCAACATATTAACCGCCGCGACTTCCTCCAACGTGCCGGATGCAGCCTCGGTGCCGCCGCGCTCGGCCTCCTCGGCGCCGGCACCGCAACAGCATCGACGGAAGAAGATATTCGTAAAGTAGCCAACCACTTCGCTCCCCGGGCCAAGCGGGTTATTTACCTCTTTCAGTCCGGCGCACCCACCCAACTCGAAACCTTCGACTATAAGCCGGGACTGAAAGACCTTGATACCACCGAGCTGCCCGACAGCATCCGCATGGGACAACGGCTAACCGGCATGACCTCGGGCCAGGCGAATTTTCCCGTGACGGCGTCCCGTTTCGGCTTTTCGCAATATGGCCAAAGCGGCATGTGGCTCAGCGAATTACTTCCCCATACCGCGGGCATCGCCGACGACATCTGCGTCATCCGCTCCATGCACACCGAAGCCATTAACCATGACCCGGCCATCACCTTCTGCCAGACGGGCTCCCAACTTGCGGGCAAACCCAGCATGGGCGCCTGGGTGGCCTATGGCCTCGGCAGCAGCAACGAAAACCTACCTACCTTCACCGTGCTGATATCCCGGGGCACGGGACGCCTCGCCACCCAGCCCCTTTATGACCGTCTCTGGGGCAGCGGTGCCCTCCCCGGACGTTACCAGGGCATAAAACTTCGTGCCGGTGAAGAACCCGTGCTCTACCTGGCCAACCCGGCAGGATGCGACACCAACATTCGCCGCCAGATGCTTGACCAGCTCAACGACCTCAACGAACAGAAGTACAACGCGGTGCAGGACCCCGAAATTCGCACCCGTATCGAACAATACGAGTTGGCCTTCCGCATGCAGTCCGCCGTGCCCGATCTCACCGACATCAGCGACGAACCGGAACACATCCTGGAAATGTATGGCCCCGACGTGCGCAAACCGGGCACCTACGCCCGCAACTGCCTCCTCGCCCGCCGCATGGCCGAGCGGGACGTCCGCTTCGTACAGCTTTATCACATGGGCTGGGATCACCACGACAACCTGCCCGACCACCTCACCAAGCAATGCCGCGACACGGATCAACCTTCGGCGGCGCTGGTGGCCGACTTGAAACAACGCGGCATGCTCGACGACACCCTCGTCATCTGGGGCGGCGAATTTGGCCGCACCGTCTACAGCCAGGGAAAAGTCACCGACACCACCTATGGCCGGGATCACCACCCCCGCTGCTTCTCCCTCTGGATGGCCGGCGGCGGCATCAAGCCCGGCATCGTCCACGGCGAGACCGACGATTTCAGCTACAACATCGTGAAGGACCCGGTCCACGTAAATGACTTGCACGCCACCATCCTCGATTGCCTCGGCCTCGACCACGAACGCCTCTCCGTCCCCTTCCAGGGTCTGGACGTCCGCCTCTCCGGCGTGGAGGAACACCACCCGGTGAAAGCCATATTGGCGTAGGATCGGGGAAGAAGGCCGTAATAATTGGGAGCGCAGGCGGTCGCCGGAACTGTCCCACGAACCTCTTGTGCATGGAGGTATTGCGTCCAGTATCGGGTTGACTCCGTGCGCCCCGATGAGGTGCCCAGCACCGTCGCGATTTGTCCCAAGGAACTATGGACATAGGAGAGCTGCAATGTACTCAAACCCTCTTCTCATTGAGCACATTGCAGCCTTGGCCCTAGCGGTATCTGATGGTGTTAGCACCACTCCCTGCCCCCGGTTGTGCTTTTGTAGTGGAAGCAAAGCTACAAAATAAAGGTGCCATCGCTCATGACTTTCCCCGTTTTAAAGTGACTGTCCAATTGTCTTGTAGGCGTTTTGCGGTGGTCTTGAAATTCATCCATGGAAAGCTTAAAATCACCTCTAACGAAAAGAGTCTAGGCTCCGGGGGCAGTTTGTCTGGGGCACAAACTAAGGGACGCACCATGAAGTTCTACCTACCTATTTTTATCGCAACCACAGTCCTGCTCGGCGGATGCGATCATGGTATCCAAGTCGCCAATGAGGAAGCGGATACGATACTCGCCGAGGCAAACGCCCAAGCCGTCATCATTCTGGCGGAGGCAAAAAACGAATCCGAAAGAATCACTGAAGATGCCAAACGCATGATGCAGGAGCAGGTCGAGCGCGAAGCTATCTTCGAGATTAATTTGCTGGTCGACCGAATATCCGAGGCCCGTATGGAACTCGTGAAGACCGGGGAGACGGAGTTGAGCCTACAACGCTTTGGTGTTGTCGATGCTCAGTACTATTTCTCGGACTCCGGCAGTCGAACCATCGAACTCACCGTGCGAAATGAGACGGGCCAACCTGTTTCTCGGGCGTACTTCTACGGGTTCATAAAGTCACCATTCCGCACTGTTCCTTGGGCTGAGGGGGAGTTCAACTACAAGATTCCTGGAGGTGTCGAGTCGGGGGAACAAGTTACGTGGAAGTTTTCTGCGGACTACTTGGAAAACTGGAATGGTGTCCCTGAAGATCGGGAGGATCTGGAATTCAACGTTTCTACCGTACGTGTTGATGACCAGCATGGTCTGCCAATACTTGATATAACCTATGCCCAAAAAGACCGCAAAGAGCTCGACACGCTTGAACATAGGATGGCAGAACTCCAAGCAGTGGTGCCGAACTACACGCCGCCAACGGCACCGGAACCGGAACCGCGAGTCGACCCTGCAGATACGCCACCCATGACTCTTAAGCCGGAAATCATAGGAACGGTATTTACCGCCGACGAGGTCTATCATGCGGATAAGGGTTGTAAGAACCTTAAAGATAAGACCATCGGAGCAACAACGGCGGACTCAGCTCGTGCTCGTCGCATGACGCCGTGCAAACTCTGCATATAATGCACCCAGTCGTAACCTCGCAGGTCATGGACCCACCGTGGAACATGCTGAACCTGCGGGACACCGAGCTTGGAGCGGGCCTTCAGCCCTCATACGCTGGATTGTTCACTGAGAATTATCAACTGTCAACTATCAACCGTCCACGGCATTTCGTTGTTAGTTCACGGGGCGATAGGTTAAAATAACCTTACTTTGGCCAAGTATGACCTTTCATGACGCTCCTCCGAATCTATCCACGAAATCGTGTCCCTTCGGGTTGCCCTTCCAAGTTTTCAGGAAATCTCCCGTGGTAGTGTTACTCGGATTCTTCGCAAGTTTGTCCTTGCTGGCGCTATCGACGTCGCCTGCACCCCTATCCCTGTCTGCGGAAAGCGATATCCAGAATATTACTTCACAACTCTATTTTGTCGAAGACAACCAGGGGGCGGATTCCCCGGAGGCTATCCTGGCAGCCGTTGGAGAAGACGGATTCCAGCCGCTGGACGATACCCGGGTGCGCCTTGGATATACACAAACACCCCACTGGTTTCGGTTCACCGTGGTCTCACCCCAAGGGTCCGGGCCCCACATCCTGGAGCTGACCAACCCCCAACTCCTGAATGCCACCCTCTACATCCCCACGGCCGACGGGGGATATCGAACCCAAACTGCCGGTCTTAGCCAACCCGTAATGACCCAGCCCTTTGTGGCCCTCCGCCCCAACTTTCAGCTCGATTTGCCCGACGCCCAACCCACGACCTGTTATCTTCAGGTACGCCACTACGGTGCCCTGCGCTTCCAGGCGCGCGTGTTGTCCGAAGCATTTGCGCAACGCTCCGCACACCGGCAGCTGGCCTTCACCTACTTGCTCGGAGGTGCACTCTTTGGTCTTGCCTTCTACAATCTTTTCCTCTTTCGCGGCTTGCGGCAAAACGCCAATGGATGGCTTTTCTTCTTACTGCTCTTCACCTCTACCAATATGACGATGCGCTCCGGTGCCCTCCACCTCCTCCTCTGGTCACCGTTAAACGCGTGGACCAGTCAATGCCTGATCATCTCTGCAATGACGACCCTCTTTCTTGCCATCGGCTTTTCGATGAGTTACCTCCGCACGTGGGAGTACACGCCGCGCCTTGCCCGAATCGCCACGATCTATGGGCTCACCGGCATACTCTTAGGTGTGGCAGGCCTGAGTGCTGCCCGTCCGGCTTTTTACGCGGTCAGTGCCATGGCCCTGGGCACCCCATTTCTCATTGGATTTCTTGCATTTCGTTCGTCAAAAAAACAAAACGTTGCACCCGTTTCCTGGTTTATAATTTCCTGGGGTTTTGTCCTGCTGGGGATTGTCCTCTTCGTCCTGGTCTACCTCGATGTCCTGCCCGCCAATTTCTTCACCCTGAACTTTGCCCACGTTGCCACCCTCGGGGCCTCGCTCATCTGGGCCTTTACCCTCACCCGCCATGTAAAACAACAGGAGCGGGAACACCGGGACATGCTGGAACATCGGGTCGAAGAGCGGACCGCCTCGCTCAAAGTTGCCCTGGCGAGCGTAAAAACGCTGGAAGGTCTCTTACCCGTCTGTTGCCATTGCAAGAACATCCGCGACGACGACGGTATCTGGCAACCCATGGAACAGTACGTATCCGGGCGGACGGACGCCGATTTCAGCCATGGCATATGCCCCGTCTGCGCAAAGGCGAATTATCCCGAATTGGGCTACTGAGCTCCACGGCCTACAACCACCTTGTTCGTTTCGGGAACGCAATCCAGCAACGCCCCACCCAGGTCAAACTCCGGCCCAACGAGTCACCCATGAAGCCAAAAAAATCGCCACCGCATCTCCCAGAGGCGATGCGATGGCGATGACGTGCTTTTAGTAATTCGAACTATTTACGCTGCCTTGCTGCCAAAACGAGACAGGCCGACCAAGGTCGTCAGGGCCAATCCAAACAGGAAGATATCGCCCAGCGATTTCTTCAGGGTCTCCAGCATTTCGGCTTTGCTCTGGGG
>CAXBPH010000002.1:0-79808 GCA_963977445.1 uncultured bacterium
TACTTAATACCCCGAGCAGCCCAAAAGATCCCGGCTTTGTGAAATATTCGGGCTAGGATATACCATAGACCGTGGTGACCGCGCAACGAATAAGGCGAATGAGACAATAATTTATCGGGGTTTTCCATGGGCAAACGGGATTATCGGGTCCATCAATGTAATCGCATCCCATCGATTTCAGTCTCCAGGACTCAGGCTCCTGGTTCCAGAGGAGCGACAGTCAATAGCCTGCAAAAGGCCAACGTACCGGCGGCTTGGCCACTATCGTTTAAAGCAGCCTTTGACAATTGGGAGCGCTCAACCGATTGACTAGGAAAATGTCCGAAACGAATCTTCGCTTACTTAGTCGCGGGCCAGTAGCCTTTTGCTGAGGGCTGCCGCCACCAGGGCATGGCCCCCATCGTTGGGGTGTAAGACGTCGAGCAGTAAGGCGTCGGCCTCCTCGTCGGGCAGCTGTCTATAGATTGCCCAGATGTCGACCAGGGGGACGTCCTGACGGGCGGCCACGAGGCGCATGGTCGCGACATAGGCGTGGATGCGGGCGACTCGGAGGGGGTCCAGGGTGCTTTGGGGCGGATTGGGCGTCATGAGGATGACCTCGACCCCATCGGCCTTCAGCGTCTCGACGAAATAGGTCAAATTCTCGCGATAGGCGGCCAGGGGTATTCGGGCGGGTTCGTTGGCATCATTGCTATCGGCCCAGGAGTCGTTCCACCCGAATTGGATGACCACGATCTGGGGGGACTCGCTACGCACGGCTTTTTCGAAGCGGTCCCGGGCGTGCTCAATCTTGAAGCGGTCATTATCCCGTATCGAGCCGGTGTGACTGCCCCCGATGCCCGCGTTGACGACAGTGGCCTCCACGCCCGACGCCCGCAGCAATTTTTCCAGCCGCACCGAGTACACCTCCGCGATGGTATCGCGAAAGGCCGTCGTGGAATCACCAAAGGCCACAACCTTGAGTGGCTCGGCGGCCGGATCCGCCCACGCAACGTTCGCCACAAGGGCGGTGCCGACAATCAGCCGGAGGAAATGTCTTCGATTCATAGTTGCAATATCCTCTTGTTGAACGTCGTCGCTGGTGGGCGGACAAAGCCCGCCTCAGTCCAATTTCACCTTCGCCAGGTAGATACTCGTTTTGCCCTCGTGGGAGGAATAGTAACTTACCCAAAGAAGGTCGTCGTGCCAGACGAGTCCGGGGTAGCTCGTATCGCCACCCGACGGCAAGCCGAGGAATTCGGTGAGTTTGCCGGTCTCGGGATTGACCCAGCAGAGGGCCGTGCGTACGGGGCTGTCGTAGAGCCGTACCGCCGCGACGAGGCGCCCGTCGGGGAGTTCCATCATGGCAGGACCGCCAATCTTCATGCCGACGTCTTTCCAGGTCCAGTCGGTGTAAGGCGGCTGGGCGGTGCCGAAGAGGCCTTCGGTGCTTTTGGGGGCCTGTTCATCGCGGCGCAGGAGGCAATAGGCGGTGCCGTCTTCGAGGAAGACTATCTGGCTCTCATTACTGTATTCGTCGTCCCTCAGTTTATCGACAAGCACGTCGAATTGCTTCCCATCGGTGCTCTTGTAGAGCCGGGCAAAGCGCTTGGGCCATTTTTTGCCCGTGGTGTAGCCGATACCGTAGGCCGTGTCTTTATTCCACGTGACCCGCCAGAGCCAGAGGTCCTTCTCCCCAATGGGCACGCCCTCGGTCCAGGTGCGGCCGTCTTCGGAGAAATAAGCCATGGTCTGGTGCCGCGCGTCCGCCGGTTGGTGGAGTGCCGCCGCGCCCGTGAGCATGAGTCGGTTGTCGGGCGTAAGGCAGATCTGGGCGTCCCGCAGGTCCGCCGTTTCCGACGTAATCCGCGCGACGGAGGTCCAGGATTCGCCGTCGGTCGAGGTGATGACCTGGAGGGCCCCATTGTCGGAAACGTGGCCGTCGCCTTCACGGAATACGCAATACCAGGCGTCCTTATAGCGGATGAGGTTGGTGAAGGCGCTGTGGGGTGCTTCGTCCCAGATGCGGGCATAATCGACGAGGGTTGCCGTGGGCACGGTGCCCTGCTCGACGGGCATAAAGTGGATGCCCGTGGAGTTCGCCAGGAAGCGCTTGGCACGAATGTTGGAGAGTTCGCCTTCTTCGTAATACACGATGAGGACGGTGCCGTCTTTCAGATTAACCATGGAGGGATAGGAGCCGATGAAGTTATCGACCAGGACCGAGTCGCTCCAGGTCTTGCCTTCGTCGAAGCTGTAGTGGAGGCTCGTCTGGGGCAGGCGATGGGCGAGAATGAGGATGTCGTCCACCGTGCGGTGCAGATAGGGGGCGTGGCCGGGGAAGCCATAGGGGGCGGAAACGCTCCAGGTCTTGCCGCCGTCCTTCGATTCGGACCAGGCCATGGTGTCGCCGCCGCTGCGCTGTGCCGCGTGGAGGGTGCCGTCTTTCAACTCGATGAGGTCTGTTTCCGCATCGAGGGGCATGCCGTTGTTGTCGATGTCGGCGACAGGGCCCCAGGTCATGCCGTCATCATCGGAGAAGACGACCGCACCATGGCTCAGGCTGTCGGTTTCCCGGTAGAGTCCCAGGGCCAGACGGCCATCGGAGAGTTGGCGGATGGGAGAGCTGCAATAGTAATCGGCCGTAATCAGCCGGGGCTCCGACCAGGTCTTGCCGAGGTCATCGGAGTGTACCGTCCAGGAGCCGAGGCCCTTAAAAGGAGGACTATTGCCGGGGTCGGCGGCCAATGAAAAGTAGCTGCATAGGAGCCGTCCGCTGGCGGTTTGCACGATGGAGGGGTCCCGGTCATCGTCGGGGCCATCGTAGAGGGTTGCTGCCGGGGTCCAGGTGCGGCCCTCATCGCTGGAGAGGCAATAGGAGATGCGTCCGCCCTTGGGAAGCTGTTCATTGGGCAAGGCGATATGGCCATAGCCCGCGTAAAAGACGCACAGGAGTCGACCATCACTGAGGCGGCAGACATCGGGGAAGGCCTCATAGGCACCCGCCCCGGCATCGGTGCACACATAGGTAAAGTCGGGGGATGGGGGTTCCGGCAGGACAAAATCGCCCTCGGCCTTGGTGGCGTCCCCCGAGACGACGATGTCTTTTACCCGGGCGAGTCCCTGACCGGCATAAAAGCCAATTCGGCCTTTTTTCAGCGTGGCGTCCTGGGTTTCATAGAGGAGCGTGCCATTGAGAAACACGCGGAGGGTGTCGCCTATGCACTGCAACTCGCCTTCGTGCCAGGTGCCGGCCGGTTTGTCCAACCCGCCAACCCGCTTCAGTTCGTTCCAGGATTGGGCCTTGTCCGAGCGACAGAGGATGGCCTGTCCCCTATCAAAGTGGACATAATAGAAATGGTCGCCATCGGTCGCACGAACCACAAAGCCACAGGCCAATACGCCGTTGTCTTGTGGTTCCACGAAGAATTTTGCCTTGAGGGAAACATCGGTCCATTCCGAGGGCAGGTAGTAGGCCTGGGTCGGGATAAGGCGTCCATCCAACACGAGCTCGCCTTTTTCGATGCGCCCGTTGCTGTCAGAGAAGACCCACTGGTCGGTGGCGTTTTCGCTGACCAGGTCAACGACCGTGTCGGCCCCGTGTGCGGACCCCACGAGCAATGCCATCAGCAGCAGGGTGGAAAACAGGAATCGGGAAAAAGTCGGTACGGTCATAGTGCCTCATTGCAGTTGTCGGGCGACGTGGGTCACCTGTTTGTGTGAAACGAATTGGTTCGTTAGCCTACGGGATTGCACAGGAGGGACACAACACGAGGTCGCACCCCTGAAAAGGTCTCTCTGTTTTAAGAAAGTCGCGGTGCTTATGGGCGGGTAAACCGCCCAAAGTTTCTGTGTGCTCTGACATAGGGTGAGGGTCTATACTATCGGGTCATTCAACCTACCTGTGTCACAAAATAGGAAGCCCCTCCAATGCGTCTCGAAAACCCCACTTCCATGACCGACCATCTGTTGCGCCAGACCCGGGTCCACCACGTGCAACTCAGCACCATGGCCGATGTGAAGGCCAATATGATGCTGACGGTGGCCTCGGTGGTCCTGACCTATACCATCGGCTATCTGGCAGACCCGGCCTTTCAATGGGGGGCCCTCACGCTCATTTTGTTCTGTATGGCGACCATCGTGGCGGCAATTTATGCCACCATGCCCCGCGTCGCCCTGCCGGGAACGAAAAAGGGGCCTATCGACGTGAAATCCCCCAATTTTAATCTGCTCTTCTTCGGGAGTTTCATCCATTTGTCCTACGAAGAATTTAACAGCGCCATGGAAGCGCTGCTGAACGATTCCGGTGACGCCGGGGATGCCATGGTGCGCGAGATTTATACCTTGGGCGTTTTCCTTGCCCACAAAAAATACCGTTATCTTCGTTGGGCCTACCTGCTCTTCCTTACGGGGCTTTTCGCGGCCGGTGTGGTGCAGGCCGTGGTGCTGACCTTGCACAA
Organism: uncultured bacterium; assembly: GCA_963977445.1. Classification (GTDB taxonomy): domain Bacteria; phylum Hydrogenedentota; class Hydrogenedentia; order Hydrogenedentales; family JAEUWI01; genus JAEUWI01. The sequence continues at coordinate 4,440 of CAXBPH010000002.1, forward strand.
CATGGGCTTTGTCGTGTGGCACCTCAGCTTCAGTCCGCCGGTCGTGCCCTGAGTGTTGCTTGGGTACAGTTACCGATTGATTGACAGCCCAGTTCCAATACACCACGACGTGCTGCAATCGGAAACTGTCCCCGTGATGCCCATTCATTCACGGGCAAGTCTTGCAGACTTGTCCGTGCCACCCAGACAGCCTTTTTGATGGCACCAGGGCATTAGAGACCAGCGCGACGCCAGACTACCAGAGGAATCAGCGGCAGGTAGAGGGGCCAGCAGAATCGTCCTCCCATAAAGGCGGCGGACATGGCATAGGCCATGAGGGCGAGACAGGGCAACGTCATGGCGATGATATAGGCCCGCGTGGGGCGGGGCAGTGGGACGTTGTTCTTTCCGGGCAGGCACAAGAGAAGCAGCAGGGGCAGCAGGGTGAGCAGGACCGTAGCCCACGACACGGGCCGCGTCAGGTTGGCCAGGAAACGGGGCCAGGAGGGCGTCCAGAAATAGGCGGGGAGATCGGCAAAATACCAGCGACTTGCCAGGGCGGCGAGGAGGGTCGCCAGGGTGACCATCAGGGCGGCAACATATCGACGGGGACGGGGGAGCAGGCCGGTATAGAGCCAGAGCGCGGGGACCATGAGCAGGGTGCTTTCCCGAACGCAGGCCCCTATGATGAGGACAGCGCCCATCGCGTAGAAACGTCCCCCGACCATAAACCACGAAGCCGCCGCCAGCACGAGAAAACCCGCAGCATCGGTGAGGGCGGCCGATCCATAATTTATCGTGGGGAAAGAGCACACCAGCAGGGTCATGGCGAAGACCAATTGCTGCCGACCCTGGAGCAGGTGGCCCCATAGTTTCAGGGTGAAGAAACCCGCTCCCATGGTGGCAACAAGGCTGCACAGTCCCAGGGCCGTAGTGGGGGATACGCCGGGTAGTAGGCTCGCCAGGGCGGGGACGAACCAGCGAAAGGCAAAGGGCGTCTGCAGGGTCTCCCGTGGAAGGGTGCCCTGAAAATAGGCGAGCAAGTTAGTGTAATAAACAGAGTCCGGTGTGGTGTGGGCGAAACGGGGGAGAGCGAGGGCCACCGTTGCCGCGAGGACAAACACGATCAGTGTTCGGTCTTTTTTCAATGCCTCAGGGGATGATGGAGGTGTTTCCATGAATCCGGCCACTTTCGTGCGTTGACACCCCGAATGTCGGGCGCGTGTGCAATACCATTGAGCCGGAGTGTAGCATTGACGTTTGCATGCCGCAACCGGGCAACGGGAAAGGTCTATACATGAGCGATACATCACTGGAGTCGTTGAAAAACGAGCCTGCCGAAATCGAGGGCGAAAGACAAGAGATTCGTGACAATGGCGGGTTGTTCCCTGTCCTGTTGCTCGTTGTCTTACTTGTGATTCACGTGGGCATGAATCTCTGGTGGTTGGGGGCCGACAACCACACGATACGTACCGACGAAGAGGGGCACATGCTTCTGGCCCGGACTTATCATGAAGCCCTCTTCGTGAAGGAATTTGCCGATCCCATGGAGCGCTTGATTGCGGTGTCGCAAATTCGCCCGGGAAATCCGGCCCATCCGCCCCTGTTTCATATCCTGGGTGCCCTGATGATCGGTATCTTCGGCTACAGCACCGATACGATGGCCCTGACCAATACATTCATGCTGGTCATCCTGCTCCTGGGATGTAACGCCCTCGCCCGCTCTTTTCTCGACCGCTGGCAGAGCCTTTTTGTCGTGTTTGTCATCAGCATGACCCCTATGGTCTATGCCTCTTCGCGCTTTTTTATGACGGATTTTGCCACGGCTGCCCTGGTCGTATGGGCGATAGTGGCCCTGGTTCGCAGCGAAGGTTTTCGCCGACCCTCCTGGGTTTTCCTCTTCGCGGCCCTCAATGGTCTCGGAATCCTGACGCGGAGCGTAAGTTTCGCCTACCTCCTGTTGCCGGCCATTCTTGCAGTCTTCCTGGGCATGATTCATCTTATGGGCAACCGGCGCTCTCAGGCGGTCAACGCACCAGGCTGGGGCACGTGGAGTGTCAATATCATTATGGCCCTGACCGTAACGGTGGGTGTTTTTGCCCCGTGGTACTACGCCAACCTCGAGCCCTTCTATACGTACTGGTCCAACAAGGAGATAGGGAACACCCGTGGTCCCCTGACCCGTTTTGTGCCCTACAACGGGCCAACCGCCCCACCGGCACCCTCGACCATGCCCGGTGATGCCGCCGCCCCGGCAATTACCCCGCCAACCCCCGCCACCCTCGACTACGCGCTGCAAAAGGTGATCAATCCGGCCGTCGCCTGGATTCGCTATCCCGTGTATCTGGTCAATAACGGCCTCTTTATTCCCCTATCGGCCCTGGCCCTGTTGGGCATGATATTCGTCTTCCTGCGCCGTCAGTTTCGAAGTGCTGCCGTGCTCTATCTCTACGCCTGGATTCTTGGCAGCTGGTTCTTCTTCTCCGTCATGCTCCGTTCCGGTACGCCCCGCTACGGCTTGCCTGTGGCACCGGCTCTGGCCCTTTTCGCCGCTTTGTTCATCCTGTGCCTGCCCTTCCGAATTGTACGCCAGTGTGCCGGGGTCTTGCTGATTGCCGTATTGGCTTTTCAATACGGAAATATCACGGTTCAATCGTATGGGGAGTTCGGGGCCTTCACCATTCCCGTGCCCGCCCTCGAAAAAGAATCCCGCCACTTTATCGACGATGGCCTGGTGCTCTACAAGGACCACCTGACCCTGAGCGACGCCTATGGCCGACTGGGCGCACCCCGCTCCGATAACTACAAAGAGCAATTTATCCAGACCATGATCGACTGGGAAAAAGCCCTCCCCGTGCGTGAAGGGACCTACGCCAACTACCAGAAATTGGGCCTTCGGGGCATGCCCCTCTATGAGCAGCACTACTGGCCCGGAGACAATCCCTATCGCCTGGCTTCCCTTGCGCCCGGAGATGTTCCCGAGCGGCGCTTACGTATGATTCACATGGGACTTGAGCCCGAGCATCTCCTCTCGCGGCTACCCGAAACCGACTACATTTTGTATCAGGTGGACGCTGCCCTCGGTGAGCAGGCGAATGCCTATGAGGCCTTTTTTGCCGCCCGGGGCTTCAAGCCCATTGCGAGATTTGAAGTGCCCGCCTTCGGGTGGGTGCCCAAAACCATCAATGGGGTACTGGCGAAAGAACTGCAAGGGGAGCTGGTCGAAGTCAACGAAACAAGCGTTGCCGCCATGAATCTCTATGATTTGTACGAACTTCGTCGTTCTGCGGATTTTGCGCGCCTTTCTCCGGAGCTTCAGGCGCTGGTGGGCCAGACTTTCGAGACAAAACTTGCAGCGATTGCCACGCCCTTTCCCCTCAATGACGCGGTTAGCTTCATGGCGGCCGAGGTTCAGAAAACCGGTGAAACGTCCTTTCAATTTCGATTGATTTTCAAGGTGGAAAAGGCCATTGACCGGGACTGGCGTATGCTCTTCCACGGATTTGTCGAGGAGGCCAATCTGGCGACCTTGCCGGCCGAAAAACAGGCCCAGGGTTATATAGACTGGAATTTTGACCCTGACCCGCCCACCACGCTCTGGGAGCCGGGCCGCTACGTGATATTGACCCACGGCATTGAAACACCGCCCATGGTCTATCAGTTCAAGTTCGGATTATTCCGCGAAGACAGCCTCTTCGGGCGAACGGCATTGTTGAAGACCATGGACTTGAGCGCAATCCCGTAGGTACCCTGTCTGAAACCCCGTTTTGAACGATTCGGACCGATGCAGGCCGTCGTAGCGTATGCCCATGAAAAGGGTGTCCTTCAGCAGAGCATCTCCCGTAAAATATGGTATTGTAGAGAAGACAGCAGGCTTGGGAAGGCTATGTATCCATAGCCACCCAGAATGTGCGCCCTACCTTGGTCGGGAGGGTGCGAGGACGCAACAGGAGCAAATGCCATGGCTATGACGATGGACGCGTTGATGCAAGGGGCCATCGACAGGAATGCCTCGGATATCCACCTGAAAGAAGGCAACCCGCCTATTTTTCGTATCGATGGAGCCCTGGTTCGAATCGAAGGTGAAGAGGTGTTGACGGAAGAAGATCTGCAGGCCATGTTGCAGCAGATTGCGTCTCCCCCTGATATTGCCAAGTTCCAGAAAGTGATGGAGTTAGATAACTCCTACTTTTTCGCGGGCAAGGCGCGTTTTCGTATCAATTGCTGTAAAGACGACGGCGATACCCGAATTGTCATGCGTCTCATTCCTCTGGAAATCAAGACCATTGAAGAGTTGCGTCTACCCGTCGTGCTTAAAAAGCTCTGCGGACTGAAGAACGGGCTGGTGCTTGTAACCGGCCCCACCGGTAGTGGTAAATCAACGTCCCTGGCTGCGCTCATCAATGATATCAACACCAATCGACCCGACCACATTATTACGGTCGAGGATCCCGTGGAATTCCTGCACCGGGATAAGCTGGCTATCGTTACCCAACGAGAAATCGGGCACGATACCCTGTCCTTCGCCAACGCACTGCGGGGGGCGCTCCGACAGGATCCGGATGTGATTCTCATCGGCGAAATGCGTGACTCTGAGACGGTCCGCACCGCCTTGGCTTCGGCGGAAACCGGTCACCTGGTATTCTCAACCTTGCATACCGTGGACGCCGTGGAAACCCTGAACCGGGTTATCGACTTCTTCGAGCCCCATCAACAGATTCAGATTCGGAAGCAGATGGCGTCGGTGCTCCGTGGGGTGATATCTCAACGTATCCTTCCCCTCGCCGAAGGTGCCGGTCGTTGTGTGGCGGCGGAAATTCTACTGGGCACCCGTACGGTGCGGGATTTCATCGAAAAAGGAAAGTCCTTCAAAGACATTGTTGGTCTCATCGAAGAGGGCTTCGAGCAATACGGTATGCAAACCTTCGATCAGGATCTTTACAATCACTGGAAAGCAAAACGAATCACGGGAGAAGTGGCCCTGGCGAATGCCACCAGTGCGAAGGACCTTAAGCTGCGCATGCAGGGTATGGCTGTTAATTAATATGGATTATTGGCGGCAACGCTTTATCGATGGGATTGCAGGCGCGTTGATCGTTGCGTTTGCGTGTGTGGTTGGCGCTGCCGACCTTCCGGAAAATCTCCTGGCGAATCCCGGTTTTGAACTGCGCACGGCAGACCAGCCCGATCGGTGGGATTATTTCGTCCAGCCCAAGCCGGGGGCCGTTGCCCGTCTGGATAATGAGGCCCACGAGGGAGACTTTTCCATCTGGCTTCATACGCCTACGCCCTATGAAAAAGAGCCGGTAAATAACTGGAGCCAGAATATTATCGCCGAGTTCGGTGGGGAAACCCTTCGGGTGAGTGGATTTATCCGTGTGGCGGAAGCCAAAGAGGCCGCCCTCTGGCTTCAATGCTGGCGAAAGCGCCCCTGGGGTGTCCTTGCGTCGGCCAGTACCAGTATCGATGCGCCTGTCTATGGCACCGCCGCCTGGCAGGAAGTATCCATGGAGGTCCCCATACCCAAGGGCACCGATTTTGTCACCCTGCGCTGTGTTTTGTTGGGCACAGGATCCGCCTGGTTTGATGATATTTCCGTGACCCGCCATGGGACGACCCCCGTGGCCGCCGAAAGCCCCAAGGCACCTGCGGTGGATGCTCCACCGGCTGAGGAAAAAGCGTTGGTGGAATCCGCGCCCGCAACCGATTCCGTCCCGGAAATCTTGACTGAAATCACGCCAGAGGTCACAAGTACGGCAGAAGCGCAGCAGGAAAAGGTGGTGCCCCTGATGAATCAGTTGGAGTCCGAAGTTAGACGGCTCCGTGAGGCAAACCTGCTCCTGACCGACACCTTAGAACAGATTCAGACCGTCAATCAGGGATTGGTGGACGAGATGCTGTCCGTGCAGGAAGAAATACGGTCTCTGAAGGAAGCGGAGGAGGCTGCGTCGGCCCCGCCGCTGAAAAAGTCGGCGCCACGGGTGTCTCCCCTGATTCCCCTGAGCGAAGCGCAGGAAGGTGAAGCTCCGTGAACCAGGCACCCTTGATTATCTTGTGTTCCCTCTTCATGGGCGCCTTCGGCATTTTTGTGACGTGGGTCAGTATCGACGCTGGGGACCGACTGGCCATCGTTTGGAAGGCCAGAAAAGAACGGAAACGGTTGGCGGCGGCGGCTAAGGCGGAGGAAGAGGCCAAGGCAAGTGCTGAGGACGGTGGAGATGAAAAAGGTGCCAAGAAATAGACCTGCCGCCAGCGCGGCCCGTTCAACGATGGGATGGCGATATCTTTATGGCTGAAAAGACCCCCCGCCCCTATATCGGCGTTCACTTCAAATGTTGCAACGTCTATACGCGTATCTACCTGAATCGGCTGGGAACTGCCTACTTCGGCCATTGTCCCCGGTGTATCCGGTCCCTGACCGTGCGTGTTGGGGCCGGCGGGTCCAAATCACGGTTCTGGAGCGCCGAATAGGGCCTTCCTCGTTCCGTTAGGGGCGCTATTTCATCGGTCGTATCGCTGGGGGCCAGACGCTATTGATGGGAGGGCCAGAATCTTGCCCCCCGATAGTTGGGGGAAATCGGCCGTCCTCATGGTATGCATGGGAGTGGGTTTGCTAGTATCGGTAAGCTGGTGCCCTGTTGTAATGGGCCGCCAGGTGGGTTGGAGAGCGTATGCCCACCGGGTCCGAAGGTGGACCATGCACGCAAACACGATGATTGAGAAAACGAATCACATGAATGGCGAGAATGAGTCCCAGTTGAAGGCGGAATTGGCGCGCTCTACCGAAGTGGTGGCGGCGCAGAAGGAGGAGGTGCGCCAACTTCAACATGCGTTGGACATGCGTGATCGTGCGATGGAAGCCTCCAACGAGGGCATCGTGATACTCGATGTTCGCGCGCCAGACAATCCAATCGTGTATGTAAACGGTGGCTTTGAACGGCAGACCGGGTATCGTCGCGAAGAGATATTGTACAAGAGCGCCCGATTTATTCACGGTCCGGAAACCGACCCCAGCACCCTCGCCCGCATCCGGGAGGCCATTGTGTCTGGTAAGCCCTGCACCACCGAGGTGCTCAGCTACCGGAAAAACGGAACGCCCTTCTGGAATCGTATATCTCTGAGTCCCATCGAAAATCGCGATGGTGAAATAACCCACTTTGTTGCTATCCAATCGGACGTGAGTGCCCGTATGCAGTCGAACAACGATGTGCAGACGGCCCTGGAGCTGTTGGAGAAGACGAATATACAGCTGACCCGTATCAATCGCCGGATGAAAATGAATCTGGAAACGGCAGCACGGGTACAGCAGGCCCTCCTTCCGGAGCATATGCCACGGGTGAAGGGGGTGGACTTTGCCTGGAAATTCCGTCCTTGCGACGAATTGGCTGGTGATATTCTCAATGTATTCCGTATCAACCGGAAGACGGTTGGGCTCTATCTGCTCGACGTTTCCGGTCATGGCACGGCGGCCGCCCTGCTTGCCGTATCGGTGAGTCGCATGCTCTCACCGAAAGCCCTGGCTTCTTCCGTAGTACGTGAAGAAGACGTGGACGCCGCGGATTACAAGGTAGTACCGCCGGCCCGGGTGGCCGAACACCTCAATGCCCATTTTCCATGGGATCCCGAGATCGGACAGTTTTTTACCCTGATCTACGGCGTCCTGGATACGGAAACCCTCATGTTTCGTTATGTCTCCGCGGGTCACCCTGGCCCGGCAATTTTTGCAGCGGGCAAGGAGCCGGTGATTCCGCGAAGCAGTGGTATGCCTGTCGGACTGGCCAACGAGCCTTACGATGAGTATTGTATCCAGCTCGCGCCCGGCGATCGCATGCACCTGTATTCTGATGGCGTCACCGAAGCCATGAATCGTAAACGGGAACTCTTTGGCGTGCCCCGGCTCCTGGAAAGCCTGGAATGCCACGGTGGCTGCCCCTTGGCCGAATGTCAGGACAAGTTGATGGCGGCACTCGAAGAATTTCGCGGCAGTGCGCGCTTCAACGACGATATCTCCCTGCTCTCCCTGGAAGTGCATCCCGTATAGCCACGGTTGTTTTGGGCACGACGTCCATGAGCGCTGACCCTCACGGGCAAGTCTTGCAGACTTGTCCGTGCCACCCAGACGAGTTGTTTTTTCTTGTGTTCATCTCGCCAAAGTCTGCTGGCCTGGGGAAGAAACATACCGCTCCCGGCATTCCTCCTGGACTCCAAAGAAAAGCCCCCGAAACGTCTGAGACGCTTCGGGGGAAATTGTTTGTAATGTTTTGTCTATGGTGTTGGCTTATGCGCCCCACTGGGCCATGCTGAAGACGAACCAGATCATGGCACCGACACAGACCCAGAAGAAGGCGAAGCCTCCAAGGCCCACCAGACTCGGTACGGGGAACTCCATATCGGGATGGTTGAAGAGTTTACGGGGGACCGTAGGCTCAACACCTTCCGGGAGCATGAAGGGCTCGGGCGCATGGGGTTCTTCCGCATCGACCGGTGTATGAAGACACTGGTAAAAGCGGTCCAGACGCTCTTTAGGCAGGCGCGGGGTGAAGAGGCTGACGAGGACACAGAGGCCAAAGCCCGTGGAAAGGTAGGCTGCCATCTGGCACCAAACGCGGAATTCGCCTTCCCAAAGGAAGAATTCCGGAAGATTGCCACTGGCCCACGTGTGGAACCCATCCGTGTTTGTGAGATACATGACCGCAAAGGCACCCAGGGTTCCCGCCCACGCACCGGCTGAAGTGGCGCGACGCCAGTAGAGGCCCACCCAGAAGGCGGCGGCCATCATGCCCTGAATCTTCCAGAATGTCTCCAGCCCACTGGGAATATCTTCCACCGAGTAGGCGAACCAGACACTGAAACAAACGATAACAAAGCCGGAAATACGACCCACCATGACATAGTGTGACTCGGAACGATCTCGCACGAAAAAACGTCGGTAGAGATTCTGCGTAACCAAACCAGCGGAAGATACCATGAAGGCATCGCAGGAAGACATGACCGACGCCAGGAGGGCGGCAAGGAAAACGCCAACCAGACCGGGCATGACAAGGGGGAGAAGCTCTCCGGCCATGCGTCCGTAGACCTGATCGGGCTCTACTTGGACGTCACCACCATTATTCATGAAGTAAACGACACCGCACAGGCCGGTAAGCATCCAGGCCACGGTGCAGACGCGCTTGAGCAGGTTACCGGCGGCGAAGCCGACCCGTCCGTCCATCTCGGTCCTGCCCGCGGCGCATACGCCCATGATATGGGGCTGGGTCACAATACCCAATGCCGCGTTCAAGGCGAAGACGCCGATGTGCCAGGCGTTAATTTCGCCGGGGGCGACCAGGCTGAACATGGATTCGTCGGTGATGGATTCATGGAGCCCGGCAAAGCCACCCACCGCCTTGAGGGCGAAGGGAAGGATCATGAAGGAGAGGATAACCGTCAGGATGCCCTGAATCAGATCGGTCACGATGGCCGCTGCGAGGCCACCGGCCATGCCATAGGCTACGAAGAGCACGGTCATGACGATGACGGAATAGTTGGCGGGAATTGCCCCGCCTGAAATGGCTTCAATGACCTTGGCCGAGCCCAGGAGCATTACGCCAATATTTACGGTAAGCTGCATTACACCTACGACGGTGTAGAGGGCGGCCACGCTGCTACTGTAGCGATATTCGAAATAGTCGCCCGTGGTTATGGCGCGCATTCGACGGAATGCCGGGGCGATGAGCCAGTAAAAAGGCGTGGCAAAAAGCCAGAGCCATTGGTACCAGATGCCCGAAAGACCGTTGGTAAAGGTCTTGGAGGCAACACCGACAGCCTGGTTGCCGTTGGTTCCCGCGCCGAAGGCGAAAAAGGTCATGGAGACTTTGCCGAATCCACGGCCCCCCATGAAAAAATCCGCCGTATCTTTGATTTTACTTGCGGTCCACAGGCCCACACCCGTTACGACGACGAGATAGGCAGCCAAGGCCAGCCAATCCCATAGGTTAATCCCCAGCATGATACTCCTCCACAGGGTTCAAAATAAGAAATTATGACATAGCCGCTTATAGTAGTCGATGGAGGGGCAGGACTGTCAACTTGCCGGTCCCGATAGCTTGCGGCGGACGGGTAGGCTGGGCTAAGGTGAGCTTCGACGTACCCCATTCAATCAGGCCACTCGCGTCAGGAGGAGTTACACCTATGCGCTTCAGCGGAACGATTTTTCTGATATCCATGCTGTTTGTTGTTCTTTTAACGATCGCCTGGTTTGTGAATCCAGGTACGGATAATGTGGATGGCGTTGCCGAAATTGAAGGGGTTACCCAAAGCACAGGTGGTATTCACAAAATTCTTACCGGCGAAAACAAGCGGGCACCCAAGAAGAATATTGACCTGGGCGAAGGGAAGCTGCGGGGCAGGGTGCGGAATGCCGCGGGCGTCCCTGTTGCAGGCGCCACGATTCAGGTGATGCCGATTGATCCAGATGCCAATATACTTACGACGCAACGGGAGATTGCCAATTTTTGGGAATGCGAAACGGATGCCCAGGGGATGATGACATTTCGTGCCCTGCCCGAAGGGGATTTTGTGGTTTCCGCTGCGCACGAGGGTGCGCATGCCGTCGCACGGGCCCATGTGGTTGAAAATGGTGCGTTCGCGGAGTTGACGCTGCAATTGGAACCCAGCGTAACCCTTCAGGGCAATGTTGTCGATGGCGAGGGCGCGCCTGTGGTAGGGGCCTTGGTTTACCCGGTTCCTGCCGGTGAAGACAATGACGAAGGTACGCGCGTTTACCGCTATGTTCCGGTTAAGACCGACGAGTCCGGGAAATTCAAGCACCCCCTGGTGCCTGCGGGCGATTGGGATGTGCTGGTGGTGGCACCAAAATTCGCAACCCGTCGTGTCACGCTCCTGCCCTCAGGAAAAAACACCATAGCGTTGAACGAGGGGGAATTTATCCAGGGGCGTTTAATTCGGGCGGAGGATCAGCGTCCGCTCAGTAACACCCGTCTGCTGGCGGATGCCGTCGACGTTCCGGAGGAGTCCCATGTTCAGCGCTCTAACGGACAAGGTTTTTTTCGCTTCACCGGTCTGCGTGCTGCGGCATACGTCGTGCATATCGATTCCAATGGATATGTGGGGGAAGCGCAGGTTGTGCTTCAGGACAGTCATGGCGCGCCCGGTCAAGACAGCATGTCGATCCGTGACAATGTTCGGATTGATCCCATAACAGGTGAAACGAAAGGGTCACTTGCAACGCCCGAATCGGAATCAACTTCGCCGCCGGGGGACGAGAGCGATACCCTGCTGATTGAGGCTGTGGCTACCGGCGCGATACGGGGCCAGGTCCTGGAAAGCGGTGTGGACGTTGGCGTGCCCGATGTGTACGTCAGTGCACTTGTTGAAGGGCAAACCCAGGCGACGGTAACCGCGAAAACGGATTTGGCGGGTTACTATAGTCTCAAGGGACTGCCCGAGGGAACCTACCAGGTACGGGCTCCCCACAACACAGACCGCGTGTTGGTCGTAACAGACGATGCTACCGTTAACGTCGTTGCGGGCAAGCAAGTAGATGGACCAGCCTTTCGCGCGGAGTCCGGGGAAATATTGCGGGGCGAAGTGAAAGACAGCGGCCGCAACTTGATTGGCGAGGCCAATGTGTATCTCCGCCAGAGTAGCTACCCCAGTGACGTGCGGGGCGTGACTACGGGAGAAGATGGTAGCTTTGTGTTTCGGGGCGCGCACCGGGATGAGCAGGTCACCCTGTGGGCCGAAAAAATGGGGGCGGTTTCGGAGCCCTTCGGCCCGGCACAGGTCGGCGATGGGGGCTTGCAGGGCATATTACTACCTCTGATGCCTGTGGAATAATGCCCCGACAAGATAACTGACATTATAATGTCAGCACACTCCGCCGCACTCCGACATGACTTCTACCAAATCATCATAGCCCATAAGAAGGGCCATCGCCATGGGGGTCAGTTTTCCGGTATAACTTTCCCGTTGATTGATCTCGGCCCCATGTTCAATCAAAAGTTCCGCCATATCGGTACGACCGTTTAAAGCGATCATGTGCAATGGTGTCAGGCCCTGACTGTTTTTTTCGTCCACGTTGGCCCCATCGCTCAAGAGAGTTATGGCGGCTTCGATATCACCGTCTCGGGCAGCTTTGTGCAGGGGATTTTCATTTTCCGCACCGGGAGCGGCGTTGCTTTCCTGCGGGTCGAGCATTTTGTAGACGGAATGGCTCATGCCCCAATAGGCGTCTTTTTCGCCTGCCGGTCGGGGTTCATGGGCATTACGCTCCATGGAGGCCCGATCCTGACTCAGGAGCATTTCGGCCAATACTGTATAGCCGCTTTTGCGCGCACGCGTTGTCGGCGTTTCACCATGCTGGTCCATGGTGTACATCCAGGGATGATCCATGTTGTCGTTGCTCCTTGTAATTACAATCTGGCAGTTTCGGGCGCTCTGCGAACCCATCCATGAGTACGCAATTACCGTGCCTCTTTTTCTTTGTGCCCATGTGTACAGAATTTATTGCATAAGGCACTCTTGCACAGGTGTTTACAGGATCGTCAACCCGTCAGAGCTCCGCAGGGCTCCGCCGAATTTCTGTCAAATTATATCACGATCGCCAAATTATACTTACTTATGACTACATTTTGTCGTGGCCACTCACACCATTGGGCCGAGCAAATTCTAACCATTGTTCCTGTGACTGTCAATGTTTTATTTTGCGCCCACGGACTTCAGGAACCACGTCCATTAAAATCCGTGCTACTTTCAACGAAGGGGCACCGTCTATGCTGGGTTGTGATGTGCTGCATCTACTAGTATATTCTCCAAGCCATGTTATTTCATTCACCCGGTGCCGGTGAGTTCCTTGACACAGCAACGTGCTGAATGACGATGAATAGCGTGCTCGCTTGGCCCACGGTGATACCTGCGCGTCCAATCGGGCGAGGTGGAAAGCGATTCGAAACTCCTTGTCACGAGATTGTCGGAAACCGCTACTATTTCATCCTTAGGTATTCAACTTTTGTCAGTATATAAGCTATACTGTCAACAATAAGGTTCAAGAGTCAGCAGGGAGTGGGCGTACACTTGGTACACCTTCCCAGACTGGCGGGAACGACGGGAGTCACAAGGACGATGTCAATGAAAAAACGTGTTGGAAAACTGCTGCTCAAAGCAGGCTTGATAAATGAGGGGCAACTTGAGGCCGCGTTGGAGATTCAGCAGGATACCGGAGCGGAATTGATTGATATCCTTTTTTCCCTGGGTGCCGTTGAACCCAATGCGTTTATGGACTTTATCTTGACGTACCCGGGCGTCTTGTCATCGGATATACGGGATCTGGAACTCGATGACGATCTTATTTCACGGGTGCCGGCCACCATGGCGCGTGAACTGGGCGTCGTGCCGGTGGATCTGATTGGCGAGCAATTGACGCTCGCTGCGAAACTTCCGCTGACCGAGGATAGTGAGTCTCGCCTGAAGACAGAAACGGGCCTCACGTTGAAGATACTTCTTTGTGCGCCGGAAGATATCGATGGTGCACTTAACCGCTACTATTCTGAATCGGACACCCACGGGGGCAACGGTGATTCGCCAACGTCACTGCAGGGGCTGGTGCAGCCAATTCGCCTGTCTCACATGGCCCACCTGATTCGAGGTATCAAGTCCCTTCCGGCCTTGCCCGAGACGGTTCACCGGGTTCGTGAAGCCATGTTGTCGCCGGATAGCTCCGTGGCATCGGTGACCGACATTATCACGTTGGATCCGCCGGTGGCCGGTAAGGTCCTGAGTGTGGCCAACTCGGCTGCCTATGGGTTTACCCATAAGATTACCGATTTGAACCTCGCTGTATCGCTGATGGGCTTGAAAGAGACCTATGCCATCGTGCTGTCGGCCACCGTGGTGGATTTGGTCAGTCAGTTGGAAGAATTCGACTATCGGGCCTTCTGGCTCGAATCCGTTTGTTCTGCGTGTGCGGCGCGTATCGTCGCCAAAGTAAGTGATCGTCGCCAATTGCCCGGTGTATTTACCGCTGGGCTACTCCACGATATCGGCCGGGCGGCGTTGTGGGAAGTTGCCGCAGAAAAATGCAAGAAGATCGACAACACCTTTACGGGCGAGGCACTCCTCGAAGCAGAACGCAGCCTGGTAGGGCTCACCCACGTGGAAGCGGGCTATGAGCTCGCGCTGCACTGGGAGTTGCCCAACGAAATTGCCCAGGCAATTCGCTTTCACCACCATCCTGCACTGGCGACCGAATCCCGCGATCACGTCGCCATTGTGGCCCTCGCCGATGTGATGGTGCAGGTGTCCGGCACGCAGCTTGAGGATAATCCCGACATCTTTGTGCCCCACATGGATACGCTGGCCATACTCGGGCTTGATATTGAGAATGCAGAGGCGATGCTCGAAGAATACCTGACGCGCCATGAAGCGGCCGTACAGGACACCTTCGGTTGAGCCAGGACAGCTGAGACAACACCCGTATTTCGATTTGTTTCCCAACAGAATAGTCAGCGCGATCTAAGGTTTTATGAGTAACAATCCAAAGAAGATATATTTGTGCGGGCCCATCATGGACTGTACCGGCAATGAAAGTGTGGAATGGCGCAGCACGGCGAAAGAGCGCCTCTCCGGTAAGTTTGTCGTTCTCGATCCTATGCGACGTAACTTTCGGGATCGGGAGATCGACAGTGCCAACGAGATTGTAGATTTTGATCTGCAAGACGTTCGTGATGCCGACATACTCCTCGTGAACTACTCCAAGACGTCCATTGGGACGTCTATGGAAGTCTTTTACGCATCCCACGACCTGGGCAAATTCGTTATCGCCTTCAGCCCCTATACCTACCAGGACATGTCGCCGTGGATGGTGAAACATTGCACGAAAATTTTGCCCACCCTTGAAGAAGCCCTCGCCTATATTGACCGTCATTTCTGATCTTGGTCACCGTCCGATGGGGGTTAGAAGGTAGGCGTTTTCCGCAATGCTTCTTCGATGACCTCTGCCATGGTTGCGATCAAATAGGGTTTCAGCAGAAATCCAGAGGGGCTCAGGTGGGGGGCGGTCGGCTCGGAGATGGCGTGGTCAAAATCGCCGCTGGAGAGGATGACCGGTAGAGCGGGATTTATTTTTCGCAGGCAGGCCAATGTTTCGTGTCCGCTCATACCCGTCATGTTGACATCGATGACCGCGAGAATAATGTCGTCGGAAGCGTGCTCATAGGCCGCCACGGCCGACGTCCCACATGCTGCAGTTACCGAGGCGTATCCAAGTTTCTTCAACATGGCGGCACCCAGACTGCGTAGCAGGGGCTCGTCGTCTACCAACAGGATCATCGGGTTTTCTGGCTTTTTTGCCGTAGCCGTCACACCTGAAAAATCATTTCCGACGAAATCCGACGGGAGGGGTAGGTAGAGGTTTACGGTCGTGCCATTTCCGGGCTCACTTTCAATATCGGTCCAACCATCATGCTGTTGAGCAATGTGGAATGCCGTAGTCAGACCGAGCCCCGTGCCGCCTGATTTGGTGGTGAAAAAAGGATTGTTGGCTTGCGCGGCCACCTCGGGAGACATGCCCATGCCGCTATCAGAAACAAATGCGCGAAGAAATGCACGTTCTCCGGGCTCCCCCCAAGGGCCGGGTTGCTCGTGAGCAATACGAACGACTTCGGCACCGATTCTGACCCAATTCTTTTTATGCGGGGTGGTATTATTCTGATGGAGTGCGTCCAGCGCATTCATACACAGGTTTAAGAAAAGTTGGTGGAGCCGCGCGCCATCGCCCTGTATGGCAGGAAGATCATGGGGGACCTGGACGGATATGTCCAGGCCTGCTTCATGTTGATTGCGCAGCATGGTGCGCACCTCGTGAAAGACTTCTTTCAACGTGACCAGACCGTTGCATCGCGGGGTGGTCGCTGCACGGGCAAAGGTGGTAATGCGCTCGACGATGGCCGCGCTTTCGATGCTGGACCGTCGTGCTTCAGAAATCAGATCGCGTGATGTTTCCAGCGGATTTTGCAAGAGGGCGCGGTCCAGCGTGCCCACAATCTGATTGAGATGATCTCCGAGCTCCGCGGCCATTCCCCGGGCCATTTCACCAATCGCATGGAGTCGCTCGACATGGAGATACAGCGGGTGTTCGTGATGGTTGGAAGCGTCACGGTGCGCGCCCGCTGCAGAGGGTGATATAGAATTGGCCTGGGCCGCGGCAATCAATGCGCTCGCACGCTGTGCCAGCAACCAACCGCACTGCTCCCGGTCGGGGGAGAAATAGCCGGGGCTACTGTGACTCAGGTTCAGAACGCCAAGGAGTTCATCATTTGCGATGAGAGGGTAACAAAGCAGTGACCGTATGTTGACGGGGCTGTCCGGAATGAAGAGGAAATCCGGGTTGCACTCGGTATCATCCACACGCACGTGACGCCGCCGCGCAGCAACCTTTCCCGCGATGCCTTCGTCCAAGGCAAATTGTTTTCCCTGCCACGCGTCGAGGGGAAGAGAATAGCCTTGATGGGCGTAGCGTGTGCCAATGGCTCGCAAGACCAGTCGCCCCGTGTGGGCATTGAAAAACATTACAGAGCACTGCTCGGCACCATCTTCACGGGCAATTGAACCCACCAATCGCGCACAGATATCTTCCGGGAGCGTGCAGGTTGGGTCGAGCCCTTCCAATTGGCGGAGTATGCCCAAGTCCCGGATAAGCGCCTCGTAGCGGGCTGCCAACTCCACGGAAGCTGCGTCGCGACCGCTGTCTTGCGTTGTGTCCTTCATCGAATGACCTGACTACCCATTCTACGCCTCCCGAAGCATGCCGAGGAGGGCCTGACCATCTTCTTTCATCAACGCGAGGGTGTCGCAGATTTCTGCGACCTGGCCCAATTCCAGGCCCAACGACATCACCCGACCTTCATTGAGCGAAATACCCGTCGTGTCTCCACCCTGACCAAAATCTGCAATACGAGCCATATCACTGGCCAGCGACACAATCAGGACTTCCTTGCGATAGGAGCCGTCGTGACGCTCAGGTTCATTGGCGTGGCGAACGGAAGCAACAATAATTTCGGGGAAGCTCCAGCGTTGGGCGAGCCAACCGCCGACCTCGTTATGGTCCGTCTGGAGCATGCGTTGCTCCATTACCGCCAGCGGGACACCTTCTGCGATTGCCGCATCAACCACGACGTCATATTCCTGCTGCAGCGTCAGTGCCAGCACAAATTTTCCCAGATCGTGAAGGAGGCCACCGGTAAAGCAGGCTTCAGGCATGGCAATCTGCCGCGTACTGAAGGCGAGTAATTGTGCCGCCTTTGCGCTTCCCAGTGCATGCATCCAGAAGTCATCGGGATCAAAACTCGATTGTTTTTTACTGGCGAGACTGTCGAGGACGCAGGTGGCCAGCGCCAGTTGTTTGACCGCCTCAAAACCTACCGTGACAATCGCCCGATGAATACTATCGACTTCAAAACGAGAACCAAAGAACGGGGAATTGGCCAGTCGAAGAACCCGGGCAGAGATGATGGGATCGGCAGAAAGAATATTGGTGATATCTTCTGCACACGATGCTTCGTCTTCCAGGGTTTCCAGGATGCGCCCCATTACCGCAGGTAACGTTGGCAATCCGTCAAGTGATTGAATTCGCTTCAATGCCTTGCTCTGGCTAAGCGTCATGAAGTACTCCCGCCCTACCAGCGTCACGCTGGCCGCCTGATCTGTCTCACAATAAATCCCATGTGACCTGATATGCGAGAACTACTTGAAGTATACAACAAAACTTTAAAGACGGCCAATGATTTCTACATACTTTGTACACAATAGTGTACAAAAACCATGTCGATAGGAGAGTTTGTCGGATTGGAGTCGGGCCGAGCCTCCTTTGTCAGTCATTGCCCATTCAATTAATCGATATTAGAGAAATAGGCTTCGAATCGGACGGTGCGAGTCCCGGAATGGGAATGGGAATGCGCAGACGAAGGACAAGGCTCAGGAAGTGGTGCGGCTATCGTAGACGGCGAGGAGTTCGCGATGAACGCTGAAGGGCATGGGCGGGCGAGACAGCTTCGGAAAGAAGCGGACTTCCATGGCATCCGTATCGGGTCGCATGTCCTCTTCACCGCTCCAGTCACTTATGATGAAGCCCAAGACCATGACGGCGCCCACGTTGGGACTCTGCTTGGTACTGACACCGAGCAATTCGGCACAGGTGGCGCGCAGGTTCGTTTCTTCGTGGAGTTCACGCAGTGCCGCCTCTTCCGCCGTCTCCCCCAATTCGATAAAACCACCCGGCAGCGTCCACTCCCCTTTGCAAGGCTCCACGGCCCGACGGGTGAAAAGTAACTCATCGTTAGCGCGGGCCACGAAACAGCACGCCGCCGGGACGGGATTGCGATAGAAATATCGGGCACACGGCGGACAATGGGGTTGGACACTCTGCCCATCGTGACTGGGTACAAGTGCGGTTCCGCAGGTGCTGCAAAAATTCCATGCGAAGGGTTTTGGCGTGATGTAGGTCATAGCGTCATGCTATCAGGATAGACAAAAACACGCAAATTCCTGCCTTGTCCGTGCTTGGCATCCGTTGGGTTTTCTTGTATTATTGTAGTACTTTCAGACTACGGCATAAGTTGGGAAACGCCCCCTTTTGGGAAGAGGACCGTGATTCGGGAGAGAGCTATTGGAGGCCAGAGAAAGTAGACGGCGTTTTGAGGAGGCGGATATGCTATTTCGGTCGGCGCGCTATGAAGAAGCATTGGTTGTGCTGCGTGACCTGAACAGGACGTATCCGAATGCGAAGAATGTCTTGTTTCCCATGGCGATGTGTCTGGAGCAACTCCAGCGCGGTCAGGAGGCGCTCCCGCTGTGTGAATTGCTGTGGGCTCGTTTTCAGGACCATCGTGCATTGGAAATGCAGCTCCGCTTGCGGCCTTCGCAGACGGATCTGTCGTTAGAGACGATCGACTTTCACAGGAACTATGCCCTGCCCGACTTGGGGTCGTTCCAGACCATAGCGGTGCCATCGCAAGAAGAAGAGAAGATTCCCCCGTGGAAAATTGCGGTCATTTCGATTGCAGGCCTGGTCGCCGTTCTGCTGTTGCTCTTTCTTCCGTTCTTGCTACAGGGCTCCGGTGTCGAGCCGGGTGCGGAGGTTTCAGACGGCCCGACCACCGATCCGGCATGGACGTTGATGGAAGCCGGTTTCTTTCTGATTGGTCTGGTGTTGTTTCAATGGATGGGAACTGCCGTGGCCTCCATCGCGCTGGGCACGGTGAAGAAACTGCCGGAAAACACCATATCCGGCGTGCTATTTCATGTGGGTATGACCCTGTTCGCAGCCAACTGTATTTCAGCGATCCTGACGCTACTCCTCGTGGCGTGCGCACCGCTCTATCTCCTGGCCACATCGTTTGTGGTTGAGCATGTGGTGATGCTGATCGTGTTTTCCTACACCTACCGATTCTCCATCGGCGATAGCATTGTTTTCTTTGGATTTTTCTTCATTTTTATGTGCGTAACGGCATTTGTACTCACGCTATTCCTGGGGACTGGAGCCGGGTTCGTCGCGCTGCTGTTTGCTGTGGCTTTGGGGTGAAAAGCGCCCCGGAGAATTAAGAGCGTAACGAATAGGACGATCAGCGTGGTCAGACGCTGAAGGGAAGAAGGGAGGGACGTAGCATGGATACGGCTACAAGTCGAGAGAAGTTCAAAGAGGCCGATGCCTTGTTTCGCGCCGGTGATTACCAACCGGCACTGACGGTTCTGGAAGCATTGAATCGGTATCACCCGAATCAGAAAAACATACTTTACCCGGCCGCCATGTGCCTCGATAAACTCGGGCGTTCTAAGGAGGCCCTGCCTATCTGCACCCAACTCATTCAAAGCTTCCAAGACCCCCGGGCCAGCGCGTTGAAGTTGGAAATAGAAAATCGTTCTCAGGAATCAGGAAGCACTTCCGGTGGTGTCCTTTCTGGACTGGAGATGGAGAGTTTGATGGGGCCGGACATCCTGGACATGCCAACCACCAACGTGCCCTACGCGCCGGTAGAGCCCGAAGAGGTTCCCTGGCTCAAGTATGGACTCATCGCATTGGCTGTTGTTGTTGCGCTCGTCATTTTTTTTGTTCCGCTCATGACGTATGAACCGCCGCCTCCCGGTAGCGAACCTGAAGTGGTGGCTCAGGCACCCCAAGCAGCAACACCCCAGGCAGCGACAGACGTGCCGGTGGATACGACGATGATTTGGGTCGGTTGGGCGGCCTGTTTTTTGACCGCTGTTTCCTTTCAGGTCGCCGGCGTCTATCTCGCCTTGATGTTAATGCGATCATTGCCCTTCGAAGACGCGCCCAGCAATTTGTTCAATGTGGGCTTG
This sequence comes from uncultured bacterium, assembly GCA_963977445.1. Classification (GTDB taxonomy): domain Bacteria; phylum Hydrogenedentota; class Hydrogenedentia; order Hydrogenedentales; family JAEUWI01; genus JAEUWI01. The sequence continues at coordinate 24,771 of CAXBPH010000002.1, forward strand.
ACCATTTTTTTTATCAGCCTCATCGAGCTGTCCCGCTATGCCATTGTCCTGGTGCCCTTCTACTTCAGTCGGGCCTATGATCTGGGCATTGGCGGTGTCCTATTCGTTTATGTACTCCGCATAATATTTGGCGCGATTGGCCTCGTGCTGGGTATCGCTATATTTATTGGAAGCATCGCATCAGTATTCGGTAGTGCGACGTTTTGAGGCCCATTGAACGGTCGGGCGTCGTGATTTATGCTGAGGGCTTGGGTTGGCCCGTTACGCCTTGCAGGGGGAGCCACAGTACGACGGTCGTGCCTTCACCGATCGTGCTGAAGAACTTCAGGCCTCCGTTATGTTTTGTCATGATGTCATGGGCAATGGGCACGCCGAGCCCAATGCCAAAACCCCGGGTGCTGTAGAGGGGCTCGAATATTTTCACCAAATCTTCTTGCGCAATACCCGGACCGTTGTCGATAACGTGCAATTCATAGCGGTCTTCCAGGAAGCAGTTTCGCAAGGTGATCCGCCTACCGTCGATGGCGTTCTCCAAGAGCGATTGCACGGCGTTGTTGACGACATTGATCACGGCCCGTCGAAACTCTTCGGGGTCAAAATGTACGACTCGGTCACACTGAAGATCGAAATCCACCTTGATCGCGTTGGGCACGTCAAGGTCCTCGATAATCTGTTTGATCCATAGAGGAGACTGAACCGGCTCCAGACGGAGTGCACGATTGCGGGTGAAGTCGAGGAGTTCCTCTATTATCCGGTCGCAGCGCACGATGCTTCTCTCACTGCGCTCGAGGGCGCGCTCCAGATCCAGGCCAGCCTCACGTACCTTTCGGGCAATCAGATAGAGGGTACCCTTCAGGGTGCCCAGTGGGTTTCTCAATTCGTGACTCACTACGGCGGTTATTTGCCCCATAGTGGCCAGGCGCTCCTGGCGCACCAGCGCGCGCTGCGCTTCTTCGAGTGCCTGGGTTCGTTCTTCCACCAGGCCTTCCAATTGCTCGAAGTGTAGATTCAGTCGTTTTTCCGCCTGGATTCGTTCCCGAATTTCCGACATGAGTTGCTTGTTGGATTCGGAAAGTGCGGCCTCGTTGAACCTCAATGCCTGATAGGTTCGCGCCCGCTGCACCAGGGCCGCAATGACGACGGATAGGAGGAAGAGGGTTCCCAGCACGAGAGGTGGGTATTGCCAAAGCGGGCGGTCCACCCGAAAGTCTACCGTCGCCGGGGTTGGGTCTTCATTGCGATCCCTGTCAACGGCGGCCACTTCCAGTGTATAGGCGCCCGAAGAAAGGGGTGTCGTAACCAACGTGGTTTTTGAATCGTAATTGCTCCACGACGTCAGGGGTGTGCCATCCTTTCCGTTCAAGAGACGCCAGGAATACAGAAGCTCGTGGGTCGGTGTCTCTTCCCAGGCATCGTGGGCGGAGAAGAAAAAAGTTCCAATCCCGTGGTTTGGTACACGGCGATTGGGTGCGACAACGGTCGTTTCCGGCGGGACTCGGTCGGGGGTGTAAAGATACGTAAATTCGTTGTTCGCGTTGACCCAGAGCCGATGATCCTGCCCTTCGACTAGATTGCGAATGGCCGCGTTGGGCAGGCCCGTATCATAAGCGAAGTTCAACCACCGATTATCGCGAAACGACGCAAGCCCCACACGCCGATACGCAACCCACACGGTCCCATCGCTGCATTCTTTTATCAACGAGATGGAATGATGATCCAATCCGTCTTTTGAACCAATTTGGCGGAAATGCCCATCAGACAGAACGTAGATTCCCGAGCCATGGCTTCCAAACCAAAGTTCACCGTTACTCATGGCACCGATGGTGTGAATCTCATCGTCAGGAACGAGACCCTCTGCTTCGCCATACCGGGTAACGACGCCGTGGTCCCACCGCTCTATTTCACCGTTCAACCCGATGTAGAAGACACCGGGCTCTACTTCGTATGCGGTATAGGCCCATCGCCTATCGTAGGCCGGATCTTTGGGAACGCGAACCCATTGGTCACCATTGAGTTCGTGTATGCCGTCTTCGGCGAAAAACCAGATGGCACCGGCCTGGGTCCGGAAGAGATCGGCCCGCTCATTTTTTTCGGGCAGGTCAACTACGCTGACCGTGGTGCCCGAGTCTGGGTCGATCGCGAGCAACTGTTTGCTCGAAAGACCCCAGAGCACGGTATCGCCGGGGAAGGACCAAAAACTGTCGAAAGGATCGGTCGCTTCGATTTGGCCCTGGGTGACCCATGAATCACCTTGAAGGTGTGCGACATCCAGATTGCTTCGAATCGAGATCAAGGCACCGGCCTGCCTGGGGCTTTCCAGCAAGGCCAGGGTCCCATGGTCTTTTTCACCCGTGACGGCGACTCTCCACGAGGGTAAGGCACCACGGATCAGGCCTTCCCGCGTGCCGACCCATGCGACGCCATCGGTTGAAACGTGGAGGCACGTGATGTCTGGCGAGCCGACTCCGGCACCCAGATCAATCCGTTGAACCTCCTCGCCCTGGCGTTGAAAGAGTCCCGACTCGGTGCCCACGTAGATAGTTCCATCGACGTTGGAATACAGCGTGTGCACAGACGCGGGCACATCGGCTACAGGCTTCCATGCGCCATTCTGCAGGTGATAGATGGTCCGCCCATTATTCAGCGCGGCCCAGAGCCCGTGGTCTTCGCCGGGTTGGTCGATCCAGGTAATTAACTTGACGGCGCGATCGTTGCTAAAGGCTTGGAGTCCGTTTTCGTCCAACGAGGCCCAACCACCGTGGCGAAATGTGAACCAGAGTGTTCCGGAGGGCGTTTCCACGATACGACTGATTCGATTGGTCGCGTCGGCATCTCCCGACTGGATAACCGTCCAGCGGGTAGGGTCATTTCTGAAGGCCTCCAGGGGGGCGTCAATGTCGGAGACTTGAAGTATGGTCCCATCATACAGGCCTAAAATCAGCGAGTTTCCCAAGCTAGCGTGAATCTGCTGGACGTTTCCGTTGGGCAGGCCCGGCGTATTTTCTGGCGTGAAGGCATGGAGAATGCCCTCACGAATACAAGCGAGCCCCTTGGTGGTGCTGATCCACAGGGTACCGTCCTGGGCGAGACTGAGTCGGCGGACCCAGTTGGAGGGCAGCCCATCGGTGGTTTTGTACATTTTCCATTCGGTGCCGTCCACCGACAGCAGCCCGCTGCCCCAGGTGGAAATCCAGACTTGACCGTGTCCATCCTCCAAAATGTCGCGAACATTTGGTTGTGGCGGCCCTTCAGGAACGGGCAGACGTCGGAAGTTCCAGGGAGTTAACGGTGCCGCACTTAGCGCGCAAGGAAAAGCCAGGCTACATAGTACGCACAACAGAAACTTGGAATGCCAAAGGCGTCGGGACGAAATTTTCTCCCGGTATCGACTGCGGTTGACTCGATAGATAGATCTGAATTGCCCCACGACGATTGGCGTGCTCCCATTGGTTTTTATGGTTGCCTACGACTGGAATCAGTGTACCACACGAATATCGTTTTAAGCGCTACTTCAGGCGGGAGGCCAACAACTCCGCCATGTGTATCGGCTCCGTGTCACCCAGATGGGTAAGCTGGTGACGACAGCTGGTGCCGGAGGCCACGAGCGTCGTGCCGGGCTCCAATGCATCCACCTGGGCCAACAGGGGGGCAGCCACCAGTTTGGATAATTCGTATTTGGCGTCCATGCTGCCAAAGGCCCCCGCCATGCCACAACACCCTGTTTCGAGCAGCTTCACTTCATTGTTTGGAATGGCACGGGCCAGGGTCGTCATGGTGCTGGCGTTGGTCAGTGCCTTTGCGTGGCAGTGGCCGTGGATAGCCGTTTTCATGGGCTCGTCGCGAAAGGGAATCGCGTCGGGCTCTTTCTTTAACAGGGCGGCGATGAAATGCTCAAAGAGGAAGCAACGCTTCGCGATGGTCTCGGCGCCCTCAATACCCAATTCCCGATAGTCCTCCGCAAACATGGAATAACACGAAGGCTCGAGGAAAACAACGGGACTGTCGGACCCGGCCAGCAGGGAAAGATTTTTTTCGCCAAAGGCCTTGGCGACGTCGAGACGACCCGTGCTGAATGCCGGCCGTCCACAGCACGCGCGCTGCGTCAGTAAGGAGACGGTGAATCCGGCCGCTTCGAGGACCTTTACGGCCGCCTGGCCAATATTGGGTTCGTTGTGGCGGACAAAGCAGTCATCCCACAGGTAGACGGTGCCCCGTTCACCCGGAATGGTCGGGAGACTGCGGCGGTTAAACCACGTGTCGAAGCGCTCTAACGCATAGGGAGGTAAGGGGCGCTCCATGGAGAAGCCCGCGAAACGTTTCAGGAGTTTTCGCAACCAGGTCCATTGAAGACTGGCATTGGTGACCCGCGGCATGATGCTGCCGAAGGTGCCCAACAAATCCACACGACTTACCAGGCGGGCCGAAAGGGGCACACCAAACTTCCGATGACGGGCGTAGAGCAACTCGGCTTTCAGCAAGGCCATGTTTACGTTGGAAGGGCATTCCGCGGTGCAGGCTTTGCACGAAAGGCAGTTGCTCAGGGCCGAATCCAGCGACTCAGAGAGCAAGGGGTCACGGTCGGGGTCCAGGCGGCCCTCCAGGACCGCGCGGATGGTGTTGGCGCGCCCACGGGTGGCCATCACGTCTTCGCCCGTAGCGAGGAAGGTGGGGCACATGGTGGGTGTGGGTTTGCGACATCCGCCACAGCCGTTGCACTGCTCCAGATTGCCCACGAAGGAGCCGTCTTTCGCCGCAAACTGTAAGACGGGCGTAAAGGGCAGTTCGGTGAGCTTGGAGCCGGCACCCTGGCGCAAATTGGTGTCGATGGCATAGCGGTCGTCGGGAAAAAGCTTGCCGGGATTCATCAGTTGCTTTGGATCGAAGTAGACCTTGATCTGCTGCATCACGTCGATGAGTTCGGGCCCAATATGGTCGTCCATATACTCGGTGCGGGCAATGCCGACACCATGTTCGGCCGCCAGGGCACCCTTGAACTGGAGCGTAAGGGCCGACACGCCGTCACAAAGACTCCGGAATTTCTTAATGTCTTCCGCCTTGTGCAGGTCGACCACGGGGCGCACGTGGAGAAGGCCCGATGCGGCATGGCCATAAAACGAGCCCACCAGACCCAGGGGTTTCATGAGGGATTCGAGACCCGCCACATAGTCCGGCAACTTGTCCGGCGGCACGGCCACGTCTTCGATACCTGCGGTGGGTTTGGCATCGCCTTTACATCCCGTCAGCAGAGAGAGCCCCGATTTTCGGAGATTGAGGATATGGACCTGATCGGCGGCATCGCGGCACATGCGCTTGCGGAGTCCCACGTTTTTCTTTTCGAGGGCCGCGAGTTTTTCTTCTACGTTGTCATAGAATTCAACAAGTAAGACGGATTTGCAGGGCTTCTCATCCAGTTCCAGGAAGTCGCGGGCCGCCTGAAACTGCAGCTGGCCCCGGGTCTGGTCAAAGAGCACATCATCGATGTGTTCGATGGCAGCGGCACCCAGATCGAGGAGCTCGACCGTCGCCTGCATGGCGTCCATGACGGTGGCAAAGAAGATGAGGCCAATGCCCTTTTCCTGGGGAAGGGGCACAAGATCCAGCTCGGCGGAAAATACCGCTGCCAGCGTGCCTTCTGCGCCACCGAAAACTTTGGCAAAATTTCCCCCGGAACGGAGATAGCGGTCCAGGCCATAGCCGGGCCAGCGCTTGATAATGCCCGTGTGAAAACGGGTCTCGATTTCCTGGCGATGTCCTTCAATGAGGGTCTTCAATTCGGGAAACTGGTCCCAGACCTGGTTGTCTTTCAGTCCGATGCTTTCGAAATGCCCGTCGGGGTACACCACTTCCAACGAGCGAACGTGGTCGATGGTCGTGCCATAGAGGGGTACCCGTGCGCCGGAGGAGTTGTTGCCAATCATGCCGCCCAGGGTTGCCCGGGAGCTGGTGGCCACATCGGGGCCAAAAGCCAGCCCGTGGGGTTTCAAAAAGGCGTTCAGATCATCGAGTACCACCCCGGCACCCACCCGAACCGTCCGGGCGTCTACGTTCAGCTCGGTGATAGCTTTGTTATAGCGGGCCAGGTCGACGATAACCCCATTTCCGATGGCACCACCGGCGAGTCCGGTTCCCGCGCCGCGGGGGGTAATGGGTATGCCCTCCTGGATGAGGGCCGGCAACAGGGAGGAAATCTCTTCGATGCTTTTCGGAAATGCCACGGCCTGGGGGACGATCTGGTAAATGGACGCGTCGGTCGCATACAGCTGGCGGCTGTGGTCGTCGAATCGGATTTCGCAGGTGGTGGCGTTTTCGAGGCTCTGTTGCAGGGTCGTGGGCATGGTTCTACTCGTGGTGATACTGCGGGTTGGCCGCGCTCCGTGGAGGTCTCAATAAAGCGGGCTACAAGGTTCTATTGTACTATAGGCGGCGGTACCAATTGTACGGAGAAAGCGCCCTGGGTTGCGGGCCCTCAAACGGAAAAAGGGACCTGGAGGGCGTAAACGTCCCACAGGTCCCTTTGAGCGGATATTTTTTACCAGCGCGGTTTCATTTCGCCCGCTTTCAGACGCCGGATATAGTCACTCTTCATCGCTTTTACCTTACCGGAGAGGAAAACCATGCCGATAATGTTGGGAAAGGCCATGGAGAGCAGCATCATGTCCGCGAAATCGATGACGCTTCCCAGACTGAGCATGGGGCCTAGAATCGCCACGAGCACATAGGCGATCCGGTAGGGACCAATGCCTTTTTTTCCTACCAGAAACTCCGTTGCCCGCTCGCCGTAGTAGGACCAGGAAATCAGCGTGGAATAGGCAAATACAAAGACGGCCAGGGCCAGAAACCAGCTGAGATAGGGGGACACGGAATTAAAGGCATCTACCGTGATGCTGATGCCCACATTCTTGTCATCTGCCCGCAAGTGAGCACCGGTGCTGAGGATGGCCAGTGCGGTCATGGTGCAGACGATGGTTGTGTCGATGAAGGGTCCCAACATGGCGACGAGGCCTTCGCGGATGGGCTCTTTGGTCTTGGCTGCCGCATGGGCAATGGCCGCCGAGCCGAGACCGGCTTCATTGGAGAAGGCGGCCCGCTTCATGCCCTGGACCAGTACGCCCACGAAGCCACCAAAGGCGGCGTCGGGATTGAAGGCCTGCCGGACGATATCGACAAGTATGGTGGGGACCTGGGATGCGTTGGCCAGGACAATAACCAGGCAGACGGCGATATAGCCGATACACATGGCGGGTACGAGCTTGGAGGTGACATCACCGATTCGCTTGATACCACCGATGATAACGATACCCACCAACACGGCAATGCCGACGCCGAAAATCGGCTCGAAGATGGGGTAGTTTTCCAGGTGAAATATTTCCCGGGCCACCGCGTAGGTCTGATTCGACTGGAACATGTTGCCGCCGCCAAAAGAGGCCATGATGGTCAACACGGCAAAGAGGGGGCCAAAGATGGTGCCCAGCCAGGCCAGGCTCGGAACCTGCTCCTTGATCCCCTTCTTCAGATAGACCATGGGGCCGCCCATGACGTGGCCATCGGCATCCACCTGGCGATAGACCTGGGCCAACGTGCAGGAAGAAAATTTCATGCTCATGCCGAAGAAGGCCGTCAGCCACATCCAGAAAATAGCACCGGGCCCGCCCCAGCTGATGGCCACGGCCACACCGGCAATATTTCCCAGGCCTACCGTAGCGGCCAGAGCCGAGGTGAGGGCCTTGAAGTGAGAAATTTCACCCGGATCATTCGGGTCATCGAAACGTCCGCGAACTACGTCGATGGCGTGGCGAAAGAGGCGTATATTGATGTAGCGATAACGGGTACTGAAGAAAATACCGCCAGAAACCAATACGAGGATAATGAAAGGGATGTGGAAGATTTCAAAGAACAACACCGGCGCAAAGACTTTGTCTACCATCCATCCAAATACAGCGTCGATCTGCTCCTGCAGGCCCACCGTGCTGGCCACCGCGGTATCTGCGGCCTCCTGGGCCTGAGCGGCGGTGTGCATAAGCATGAGTAAGAGCGGGGCGATCCATGTCCAGTGGCGAGGAGCTATACGAGATCTAAGGGTTTGGCGCATTAAATTGAGTTCCTTATCAGACGGCATACTGGGGGTTCGGCTCAGGTATTCCCACGACCACATGCCGCCCCAGACGACATGTGCCGCATACCCCATTGCACTGCACGGTTATAACGCGGCGCTAACATGGGAATCAAGATTATCCCACCGGGGACCGCTCCCGTAGTTCTATTCTCCCGGTCAAAAAATTCTGTTTGACGTTTTGGGTAAAGTTTACTATACTTCATATTCGAACTTTTCTTCACTCTCTGAATCCACGCCAGTTGAAGCACCAGCGCGTTCAAAATCATTCTGGATTTCTAATTTGGAATCCCTCCTTTCATTCAAGCGCCCTAATACCAACCCTTGAACTGCTGGAGGTGTCCATCGTGGCCGTGTTTAAATTCAGAGCATATACTGAAGGTAAAGAAGATGAAGATCATTATGAGAAAGGAACTGTAGTCGCGCGAGATCAAGCCGACGCCCGTGACAAATTGCGTCGGGAGCGTTTTACGAACATCAAACTCAAACAAATGCGTGGTGTAGCAGCATTCATGCGCCAGTTCACCGCTGATTTTCGTTAACGTCATCGGCTGCCCCGTCCCAAAGACCGGGGAACGATTTACTGGAGAGAATCGGGGGCATTCTTTCTTTGTACCTTCCGGGAATACCGGACGTCGGAACCATTGTCGCCTATTCCGACAGGTATCCATCGCAAATCGGCCCCTTACCCACCTTTCGGATTGCCGGCTGCCCTGTATTCGACGAGTGCCAGGGCGAATACGTCGACATGGGCCGCCTGTGCCCGCCGCAAGGCCCGGGCGCATTCTTCGACGGTTCCCCCTGATGTGACCACGTCGTCAATGAGGAGGATACGTTTTCCGGCGAGTCGGTCCCCGTCTACCGCGAATGCGCCGCGCACGTTATCCACCCGTTTCTGACCCGCCAGTTTACTTTGGGTTCGGGTAGGACGAATACGTTTCAGGTCTTCGGCGACGTCTGCATTCACAAAGATTTCGCTACATTCCCGAGCGAGCAAGGTGGATTGATTGTATCCCCGTTCACGAAGGCGTACCCGGTGAAGGGGCACGGGAACAAGAAAGTCATAAGCGTCCAGCTCCATATGTGCAGCGGCAAACTGACACATGAGTTCTCCCAGGGGCCTGGCGAGCCTATAGGTATCATGAAACTTGAGGGCCTGAATCGCATCGGCCATGACCCCATCATAGAGCACGGCCCCGTAGATACGTCCCACGGCTTCGGGCGGGTGCTCCCTGCAACTGGCGCAGGGAAAGTTTCGGCGGCTACCGAGCCCAACCATGGCGGTATGGGGCCGTCCACACAAGGGGCAGAGGGGTTCTTCAATTCGGGGGGCCAACTCCCAACAGGTGGGGCAAACGTATCCATTCTCTTCGGACAGCAGGCGTTCACGGCAGTTAAGACAAAATATAGGGAAGCACAGGTTTTTTGCCGCCAGTGTCCAGGCCTGTATATGTTGTCCGGAAGGTGCCACGGTCGCCCTCTACATCCGTTTTTGCCCGTTGGATTGGCTCTTCGGGGTGCAGGAAAGGAAGGACGATAGGGTGTGTCGGCTATTCTCCATGCTTCCTGATCCATTTTTGACACATACTTAAGAGCGCCACCTTGTCGATGGGTTTGGTGACGTAATCATTACACCCCGACTCAATGCAACGATTGCGATCTTCTGCCATAGCATGGGCGGTCAGAGCAATGATTGGGATTTCCGCGCCCCCTTCGCGCAGGGAACGGGCGAGGGTGTAGCCGTCCATCTCCGGCATCTGAATGTCCGTAACCAACAAATCAAAAGGTTCGCCGTTTGTCGACGCCTCTTGGAGTTGGGCCAGTGCTTCCACGCCATTCAAGCAAAGCGCGACTTGGGCACCTGCTTTCTTTAGATGAAAGGATATCAAACGTTGATTCACAGCATTGTCTTCCGCAACCAGAATTCGGCCGTCGAGGTGTATTTTTCCCGTTGTTCCCGAGGTATTGGCCAACGGCTTTGCTGCGATAAGTTGGGTCATCATCGACGTGTCCTTAACCGTGTTGACTGGCGTTCGAAAGATAAACCGGGAACCCTTTCCGGGTTCCGTCCAATCGAGCTCGACGTCGCCGCCCATCAACTGGCTCAAGCGACGACTAATGGTTAGTCCAAGACCAGTCCCTCCGTGTTTCCGGGTAGACGAGTTGTCGATTTGGGTAAAGGGTTCAAAGAGTTTTGCCGCCTGGGATTGGACCATGCCGGGTCCCGTATCCTCAATAGCAAATTGGAGGCGACATAGTTCACCATCCATCTCCGCGCTTACCCCTATGGTGATGGTGCCTTTCGTGGTGAATTTCGTGGCATTGCCAACAAGGTTCATCAGGATTTGGCGGATTCGCGTCGGGTCTCCGGAGATATTTTCTGGAACAGGCGTATCGAAATGCAGGGATAATTTTACGCCCCGCTCTTCGGCACGCAATCGCATCAGATTGTCCAATTCGAGCAACACATTGGACAGCGAAAAGGGTACAGACTCGAACTGTATTTTTCCGGCTTCAATCTTCGAGAGATCCAGAATGTCGTTGATTACAACAAGTAAATGGCGTCCCGCTTTTCGGATAGTCTCGACAGTTTCTACTCTTGGGGCGGCGGGAGACTCTTCGTCATTTACTTCGAGGAGCATATCGGCGTAGCCGAGAATGGCCGTAAGGGGTGTCCTGATTTCGTGGCTCATGTTGGCCAGAAACTCGCTCTTGGCCTGATTGGCCGCGTCGGCGGCTAGCCGGGCTTCATCGAGCTTTTCCAAGGCGACCAGGAGAGAGGCATTTTTCTCTTCCAGCGTCGCCTCGAGTTCCTTGTCTGCGGTGATATCTTGTGTAAACATCATGATGCCCGCAACGTCCCCCTCCTGGTCGTACCACGGGCGAATCTCCCATCGGAGCACCTGATCCCGGACCCAGCCTGGTGGTCGCCACGTGTCCGAATCGGACCGCTCCACCGCGCCCTCGAGACAGCGCCGATGAATATCTTTCCATACCTGGGGGCAGTCGGGAAAGACGTCGTAGTGGCTTCGGCCAATGATTTCCTGGCCTTCCAGTTTGTAATCGGTGTACCAGCGCTCACTGGCAGCGACATACTGGACCTGCCGGTCAAACATGGCTACCGCTGCAGGCGCATGCCTTACGAAGGCCGAGAGGCGGGTGCGCTCCGCGGCGAGCAATTGCTCGGTGTTCAGCTGCTCGGTGAAATCAAACAAGGTGCCATCGAGAAAGATTACCGGTTCCCCATTACCGCCCGGTCGCACCACCTGCCCCCGCTCACGAATCCAACGAATACTTCCGTTCACGTGATGGATTTGATACTCGATCTTGTAATTCTCGGTGCGGTCAACGGCATCGGCAACGGCCTGGTTAACCTGGCTCCAATATTCGGGAAGAACAATACTCCGCAACGAACGTGCTGGGCTTTTTAAAAAATCTGAAGCGGGATATCCGGTAAGCATCTCTATCGATTTACTGATATAGAGCATATTTAATTCCGTGCCGGGGATGCACCGGAAGGACACGCCCGGGATGTTGTTGGCCAACGAGCGAAACTGGTCTTCGCTGGCTTCCAGTTCCAAACGGCTGCGCCGACTTTGCTGTATGGACCAGACGAGTCCGCTGCAAAAGAGGAAGAGTATGCCAAGGCTGGCCGGAATGCCGGCATAGAGCACCCGTACCAGATCCGCTTCCCGATTGACCCAATCGGCGTCTACCATGACCAGAATCTGAATGCCGCCCGGCTCCAGCGTTTCCAGGGCGCTGACGCGAAACAGGCCCAGATACTGGTCGAGCCGTTGGACGATGGTATACGTCGCTTTTGCCCGTACCAGCGGTTCGACGAGACTGGTGAGTTCTTCGGGCGCGATCGGCGGCGGGATTTCGCCCGCGTTAATTCGTTCATCGAAGAACTGTCCCGAATCCGTAACAAAATACAGTGCGCCGAGTCCGCCTGCGATTTCCATGTTACTCGCCAGCTGGGCGATCCGCTCGAAGCGCATTCGGATGCTGACCACCCCAAGCAGCTGCCCTGTTTTTGGGTTTGTAACCGGAACAGAGTGGGCGACTGACAACCCAGAAGAGCCAAAGAGAGCGGGTGTGATGTCACATCGTGTTTGAAATTCGAGGGCCTCTTGCGTCGCATTGTTCGTCAGGCAATCGCTTATTACATCGACGCCGGAAAGGTCTTTGGACATGACATCATCAATGCGGAACTGGGGAATTGGGGTGCGGTCGGCATAGAAAGTGTTAATGGCCTTAATCGCACCCCTATCATCGAAGAGGGCGACCGCGTCGATTTCGGTCGCATCCTGAATCATCTGGTTACACAAGATCTGGAGGCGAGATTGATCCCCGTCGAGTAACGCCTGTTGGGTTTCTGGATTCGTTGCCAGCAAGCGGGTGCGGGCCATGGCATAGCTGACGGTGTGCTCTACGTCGGCCGCGAGGGCGTGGCCCCCGTCCAGAACCGCCTGTGCCGCTGCCGTGCTGTGGTGAATACGATTCGCCGACGTGCTGTTGTACGTCGCAATGGCGTAAGCGATGAGCGACAAGCCAACGAGGGCGAAAAGCGTTGCCATTGCCCCGGTGAGTCGCTGGCGCGTATTCGCAGTTCCATAGCGTTGGCGCAACCGCCTGACCGATTCATGTTGAGACAGGGTGCCCGATTGGCTGAAAGGTTTCAACGGTCAACGACCTCACAGGACTCAGAGCGATGCGCCAACCCCTGGCACGAGCTCCCATCCGTTCCGTCTATGATCGCAGAATACAGGCGATTCGTCAACACCCTCCGCGGGCGCGATTTTTAGTGGCGATGTGTCCCTGTTTGTGTCACTCGTTGCCCAGAAAACCTGTCAGCGGTGACGAGGCGGCGGCGGTACTCCGTTCGGGGCCGAGTCCCGCGACATAGGCCATTCGACCGGCTTCCGTCGCCAGGGCAAAGGCCCGGGCCATGGGGCCGTGGTCCCGGGCGTCGGCCAGGGCCGTGTTCACGAGCACCGCATCGGCACCCATTTCCATCGCCTCGGCGGCGTGGGAGGGTGCACCGAGACCGGCATCCACCACGACGGGAATATTGCTCTGCTCGATGATGATACGAATCATTTCTTTCGTTCGAATACCCCGATTGCTTCCGATCGGCGCGCCCAGGGGCATTACCGTTGCCGTGCCCACTTCTTCCAGACGTTTCGCGAGTATGGGGTCGGCCTGGATGTAGGGTAAAACGACAAAGCCTTCCTTCACCAGAATTTCCGCTGCACGTAGTGTTTCAATGGGGTCGGGAAGCAAGTAGCGGGGCTCAGGGGTCAATTCAAGCTTGACCCAGGGCTCCAGACCGGCGGCCCGGGCGAGTTTCGCGAGACGAACGGCCTCCTCGGCGGTGCGGGCACCACTGGTGTTGGGCAGAATAAGCTGTTTCGTGGGATCCAGGGCCGACATGATGCCCTCTTCTTCGGGCTTGCCAAGATCGACGCGGCGGAGGGCCACCGTGATGATTTCGGATCCAGACGCCGCAATAGATTCGCGGAGGGACTGGGCAGACGGAAATTTCCCGGTGCCAATCATGAGGCGGGAATTGAAACTGCGGCCAGCGATGATGAGGGGGTCGTTTTGGGGTATGTCTGTCATGGTCGTTCTGGAAATTCCGGTTTTGCTATGAGGGTGCCGCCCAAAGCGGCAACACAACTTCCTCTATTATGGCAGAATTTCCCCTGGACTAGCACGAAACAGTCTTTTTCCCTATTGAGGCATCATCTCATCGGTGGTATCATTAGTACATTGCTCATCAAGAAGGCCCAGTGGAAGAGCAAATCAACATGCCGCGACATGCCGCGTCGGTTGGAGGGGGCTGTGATATGCTACCTGAGCCTTTCGGGCGTTGAGCACGTTGTGGATGAGCATGGTGGCGGAGTTCACGTCCGAATAGGATTCGACGACGGATAGGAACGGTACGAATTTTCAGGCCGAGTTCTCCGCCAGGTTGAACAGATTCAGGGATTTGGGACTATGGATAGGAAGCACGCAAGACTAATTTCGATGTCGGAAAGCGACGATAGCGGCTACGTTCCCGGAACGCCTTCCGAGCGGCTTGCAATGGTCTGGCCATTGACATGTGAAGTGCTAACTTTGAGTAAGCAATACGATGCTGAACGAAGACTACAAAGACATGTTGCTTGCCTTATCCGGCGAGAAGGTTAAATACCTTCTTGTGGGGGCATTTGCACTGGCGGCCCATGGCATAGTGCGCTCGACAATCGATATCGACATCTGGGTGTCCCCGGAAAAGGACAACACCGAGGCGCTATTTCGCGCGCTGGTCAAGTTCGGCGCGCCCGTGGAACAGATTGCCGCGCGGGACTTCGAATCGGAGAACGTGATCTACCAGATCGGCGTTGCGCCACGGCGGATTGATATCATCACAACGGTTTCCGGCCTCCGATTCGACGAAGTCTATCCCAATTCCATTGAAGCAGAACTTGGGGGTATTGTGCTACGAATTCCCAGCATATCCGACCTCATTCTAAACAAAAAAGCTTCTGGTCGGCCTAAAGACATGTTAGATGTGACGGAATTGGAAAAACGGATTTAAGTTTGGGGACCCGTGATATCGCCATCCTGCGGCGAACTAAAGCACCAGTGCCCGGCATATATGGGCCGTAGCGCGGGATTTATTCAGCACATAAAAATGCACCCCCGGCACGCCGTGTTCGACAAGATCTTCCACCTGGCGGGTGGCATGATAAACGCCCGCCGAGTATTGACCTTCTTCATCGCCCTCGTGGGTCGACAAACGGCGCACGAGTTTTTCCGGCAATTCAGAGCCACACATGCTCGTGAGACGCTGAATCATGGCCAGATTGGTGACGGGCAAGATGCCGGGAACGATGGGGACATCTATTTTTGCCAGCGCGAGCCGATCACGAAACCGGTAAAAATCGTCATTATCGTAAAAAAGCTGGGTAACCACCACATCGGCACCGGCGTCTACTTTACGACGCAGATTCAAGAGGTCCGTAATGGCGTCGGGTGCTTCCTGGTGCACTTCGGGATAGCCCGCAACGAAGATTCCCATGTCGGGATACTCTTTGCGGATCATGGCTACCAGTTCATTGGCGTAGGAGAAGCCCCCTTCCGGAGCGACAAATTTATCTTCGCCCTTGGGTGGATCGCCGCGAAGGGCCACAATATATTGGACGCCACGACGTCGTGCCTCTTCGATATAGGTACGCAGTTCCTCTACCGTCGACCCCACGCAGGTGAGGTGGGACGCCACGGGAATGTCCTTGTAGCGAGACATGACGCCATCCAGGACTTCCAGGGTCTTCGACTGGGTGGAGCCACCCGCGCCATAGGTGCAGGTGATGAAGGCCGGCTTACAGGTAACCAGCTCATCCAGGTTTTCATAGAGGTTCGCCATACCAGTTTCAGTTTTGGGCGGAAATAATTCAAACGACACCGCCAGGCGGTCCCGATTATAAGTCTGGGCTAAATTCACGACCGTCCTTTCAATGTGGCGGCAGTCTACATCTTATTTAAAATCAGGGGGTATGGGTACCCGGGGTATCCATTTGTGGTCCAACCGGGTCCCTTAGCCATAGTCCGTGCATAGCGGCGGACGACAATTGAAGGGCAATTTAACTCCCTTTCCATGCAATGGTACAATGAAAGACCCATTTCCGGGTAATCGGTTACCCGTGCCGGGTTTCTTACTGCAATTTCCTCTCCCCACGTGAATCGGAGTGTTTTCATGAATTTTCTGGATGTCTTAAAAGAACACGTCGTCGTCCTTGACGGTGCCACGGGTACAGCAATTCAAGATCTGTATCTTGGCGATGATTCGTTCGGCGGCAGCGATTTCAAGATGCTTTCCGATCTGCTGTCCTTCTCGCGCCCCGACGATATGACCAATATCCACCTTAATTACTATAAGGCCGGGGCCCATGCGGTGGAGACGAATACCTTCGGTGCCACGCCCATGCGCTTGTCGGAATATGACTTTTCCGCCATCGATCTGAGCGCCTTTGCCGAAAACCCCTATCCGGAAATGGATTTCAGCGGAAACGACTATGAAGCCCTGGCCTACTTTATGAGTCGTCGCGGCTGCGAACTGGCCTGCAATGCCCGGGAAATCTACAAGAAAGATCCTGACTACGACGGGCGGCCCCTCTTTGTATTCGGCTCCATTGGCCCCTCCAACCGGGTCCTTTCGTGCACGAAGGCCGATCTGCGGGTCTCCACCTACGAAGACATCATGGACAACTTCTACCACCAGGTCTTGGGCTTTGTCGATGGCGGTGCCGACGTGCTCCTCTATGAGACCCAGCAGGATATCCTGGAGCTGAAGGCGGCCGTCATGGGCGGTCAGAAGGCCATGAAGGAAAAGGGCGTCAAACTGCCCATCATCTGCCAGGTGACGGTGGACCAATTTTCCAAGATGCAGATTTTCAACACGGACATCCATGCAGCCCTCGTGACTATGCAGGGTATCGGCATCGATGTATTTGGTATCAATTGCAGCATCGGGCCGGATCTCATGGAAAAGACAGTGGAAAAGCTGGCGCGCTACAGCCACATTCCCATTTCCGTGATTCCCAATGCGGGCCTGCCCACATCCGTTGACGGCAAGACCGTTTTCAAGTATCCGCCCGAAGAGTTCGGCCGTTACCAGCGTAAGTTTGCCGAGCATTATGGCGTGAATATCGTCGGCGGCTGTTGCGGCACGACGGCGGCCCACATCAAGTGCGTGGCCGACCAGGTGCGGGGTCTCAAGCCCAAAGTACGCACCCCGGAGAAGGGCCTCTATCTTTCGGGGCCGCAGAATGCCGTGTTGCTCGATGGCTCCAAGACCCTCATCCAATTTGGCGAGCGTCTCAATGTGCGCGGGTCCCAGAAGGTTCGCGACGCCGTCGAAAATGAAACGGGTATCGACCACGACGTGCTGGAAGAAGTGGTGCACGAGCAGGTCGAAGGCCTGGGTTGTCAGGTCATCGATGTCTGCATGGATTCGAACCAGATTAACACCGTAGACGCCCTGAAAGAAGTGGTCCATGTGCAGACGACCGATTTCTCCGGTGCCATGTGCCTCGACTCCTTCCAGGTAGACGCCCTCGAAGAGTCCATCAAGCAATACCCTGGACGTCCCTTAGTCAACTCCATCTCCATGGAAGAAGCCTCGCCCGGCGTTCTCAAAATCGACGCGGTGCTGGATGCCGTGAATCAGCACAACCCCTGTTACGTGGGCCTCTGCACCGGCCCCAAGGGACCTGGCGCAACGCGGGAAGAGAAACTCGACCTCGCGAGCCAAATCCTCGATCGCGCCCTGGAGTTGTATGGCGTCACGGCCGACCGCATGTTCATCGACGTAAACTGCTTCCCCTTAGGTTCGGAGTCGATAGAGGGACAAAACTTTGCCGTTGAGACCCTCGAAGGCATCAAGGCGGTGAAGGAGAAGTACCCCACCGTCAACACGACGCTCGGTGTCGGTAACCTCACCAACGGACTTGCCAAAAAGCCCTATATGCGTAAAGTCCTCACCTCGGTCTTCCTCGACGAAGCACGGAAAATGGGCCTCGACTCGGCCATTATCAACCCCAACCACTACGTCTTCGTTTCCGACATCGACCCCCACGATTACCAACTCGGGTTGAAGTCCATCCTGGAACGGGACATGGATGCCTTCGCCGAGCTGGAAGATATCGCTGAGCGAAAAACCGGTGTGGTGGTGGTCCGGCGCACGAGCTATGACGACCTGCCCCTGGAAGAGGCCATTTGCGAGAAAATAAAAGACGGCTTTAAAGAGCGGAACAAGGGCACCGTGGATTACCGCGGATTCACCTATGAGTACGCCGATAAAATCGTTCTTCAGGTGGTGGAATCCATGGACAAACACGAGCCCCTGGAATTCATCAACGAGCACCTCATGGGCGCTATGCAGGCCTTGGGTGATGGCTTTGGTCGTGGTGAAGTTTCCCTGCCCCACTTGCTGAAGGCGGCCGACGTCATGCGTCAGGCCATGGGCTTCCTTGAACAGTTCATGCGCAACGAAGCGGGTATCGATATCCACAGCAAGATTGAATACAAGGGTGTGGTCGTCATCGGTACGGTCTACCAGGATGTTCACTCCATCGGTAAAGACCTGGCCCGGACGCTGCTGGAAAACTACGGCTATCGGGTTATTGACCTGGGCACCATGACGCCTCTCCAGGCCTACATCGATGCGGCGAAAGAGCATAACGCCCACGCCATTGGCATGTCGGCGTTGCTCGTGCAGACGTCCAACCACATGATCACCGTGGCCGATATGATGACCGAGCAGGGATTGGATATTCCCATCCTCATCGGTGGTGCGCCCGTGAGTGACCGCCACGCGGCCTATGTGGCCATGGCGGGCAAAGACGCGCCCGAGGATATGCGGGAAAACGTCTTCTATTGCCGGACGGCGATGGACGGCGTCAACGTAATGAACAAGCTCCGCGCCACCGGAGACATCAGCGAGTACTATGCGGCGAATAAGGTAAAGCTCATCAAGCGGTTGGAGCGCGCTGAGAAGCGCGCCGCAGCGGACCAGGAATTACTGGATACATTGGCCCGACGTGAAGTGGGTTTCGATGGTTTCGAATTGGCCGCCGAGCCCCGATTTGGTCGCCGCAAGGTGACCTACAGTCTTCGCGATTTCGCGCCCTACATGGAGAAGAAAACGCTCTTCGCTCTCAACTGGCGTTTTGGCGGGAAGACGGCCCGTGAAAAGCAGGGCCATACCGAAGAAAAGCTCAACGCCCTCTTCGACGAGTGGATCGAAAAGGCGACGGACAACAACTGGGTGGTGCCCCAGGGCGTCATGGGCATTTACCCCTGTCAGGCCGATGGCGATGAAGTCGTCGTCTACGACCCCGAAGACCACAGCAAGGAAATCGCTCGCTTCGACTTTACCGTCGTGCTTGGTGGCGAAAAGAAAGATACCATCTGCGGTGCCCAGTATTACCACACCGTCGACAGTGGACAGATGAGTGCTATCGGCATCCAGCTCACCACCAGTGGACCCCAGGTGGATGGCTTTATCGAGGAGATGAAAGCCGCCGGAGATTCCGAGTCGACGTTGTTCTTGCAGGGCCTCTCCGACCGTATTGCGGAAGACATGGCCGAGCACCTTCACCAGCAGATGCGTGCACTCATGGGCGTCAACGAAAAGCAGGGTCAACGTTGGAGTCCCGGCTATCCGGGTATGCGCAACATTCACCTGAACGCTACGATTCACGACTTGTTGGGTGGCGAAGAGCTGATTGGCGTCAAGCTCACCGACGCCAGCGAGTTCAGTCCCACAGGGACGACCGGTGCGGTATGCAGTTTCCACCCCGAGGCACGGTATACGTAATTGGGTCAGGCACAGAGGCGCGGCCGGGCGAGCGGACTAAATCCTCGAACGGTCGTCTCTATCTGGCCTTGGTGAGCGATTGGTAGGTGTGGCGTTCTTTTCCACAATCGGGTAAACTGACGGTAGTTGTCGTTTGGCTTCGAGTGTAGAAAGGGACGTGCCGTGAATAATCCTGAACCATTACTCAGCGTGCAGATCGATGGCGTTGCCGTTGACGCCGCACGAATTCCCGTGGCCCACTTACTGCGCTTTCTCAACAACATGACAAAAGCATTCCAGCGAACCGGGCGAGTACTACAAGGCAAATCAGATAGTGTACGTCGAGGGCCAGGGCCTGCGGCTATCTCCGAAGAGGTGGCGCTGGACTTGACGCTCTTGACGCACGGTAGCCCTTCTGCCGTGCTGGGATTCGAGCGGAGTCAATCCAAGCTCAGTTTTCCACAAATGGATAGTGGCATTGACGTGTTTGAGGTCGCGATAAAGGGCTTGGCACTCGTCCAGGAGGCCGGGGATACCCTTCCCCATGGCTTTGATCGCGGGGTGCTCATGGCGTGGCGTGACGCGGGGGGCTTGTTTCGGCAGGGCGTAGAGCGAATCGAATTTACCCTGAATAATCAGGACACCCCGCTGGTATCCGAATTTACACCCAGCGGGTTCGCGCGACTCCAACAAAGGATACAAGGGCCCCTGACCAACGTCCGAACGATTGAAGGACGCCTTATCATGGCTGATTTCAAGGAGCATGGGTCCCGATGCCGCATCCATCCGTCAATGGGTGAGCCTGTGCTGTGTTTGTTCGACGACGCGCAAAAAGACGAGGTGCTGGAAGACATTCTGCAGTATGTACAAATCGTCGGCGAAGCCAAAGAAGACCCGGTGACGGGGAAAATAACCAGTATTCAGATTCATGACATAGAGCGTATGGATGCGCGGGATGGCCTTGGGGTTGAGCTGCTGCCTACCGGTTTACCGCTCCCCCAGGACTTTTGGGATTCTCCCTCCCTGGACGAGCTGGCATCGGCGCAAGGGGTCTCGGCGATTTCCAATGTAGAGATGCTTTTCGGTACCTGGCCTGGCGATACAGGCGACGGGTTTGAAGGATTGGTCGAGGAACTGCGGCACAAAGGAATGGTCGAGAGTTAAGGGGGGAGTGACCATGACTAACGTAATGGTGGATACGAACATTGTGTCCTACTTGATGAAGGGGAATGACTTGGGCCGTCTTTATGCCCCACATCTTCAGGGAAAGGTGTTGTCCATTTCTTTCATCACCGTGGGCGAGCTCTATTTTGGTGCAGAGAATGCACAGTGGGGCGAAAGCCGACGAAAAAAACTGGAGTCAAGTCTTCGAAATTTCGTCGTTGTTCCTTATGACCACGAAATCGCCCGGGCCTACGGTAAGGTCGTTGCGGAGAGAAAACGCAACGGCACGCCGATTGCCCCAAATGATGCCTGGATTGCAGCTTGTGCGGTTCGCCACCATGTTCCACTGGTTACGCACAACGTGAAAGATTTTACCGGTATCACCACGTTGAAAATAATTTCCGAAGTAAAATAGGGAAACCTGCTTTCCCCATTTGCGATATGCCCGCAACCGATGGTGCCCAAAGCGTTACTATAATTCTATTCCCCGGTCCCAGCATCGACGTGCAGGTGAAGCGCGTCCCGAGAATCAGGCGATATACCCCGCAAAAAAGTCCAGGGACGTCGGCAGTATTGCTACTGCAGACGTCCCCGCCCCACCGGTGATACGTACGGCATCCCTGCCCCTGCCCAATTGTGGGATGCCGGTCCCAACGCGTCATGCCTGGCGATTGCTTTGAATGATGGTCCATTCTTTGTGACCGTTGTCGGTGCGGGCAGCGGCTTCCCGAACTTCCTGCAGGTCATTCATGTTGATAGAATTCATGGCGAAATCCTCCTTGGTTGCCTTCATACTTCCATGTCGCGATCCCGGGGCGAATGCCCTGGATATCAATTGGTGTTCTTAGGAAGCACCGGGGAAGCGCGGGGGGACGACCTGTTCACCAAAAAAAATCTTCTGGTCGGCCCCACCGGTTACATGGGCTTCCTCATCGAGATCTTCGAGGAGAATTACCCGTTTAGCAGGACTCTTCGCAATCTTGCTGTTTTTTTCTGTCATGGGGTAATCTCCCTTCGTTTTCACACACACACGTGGCCCGAAGGCCGCATTGCAGCACAGTAACTATCTGATTGGTCGGAATGGCCTAGTAGGGCGCCGATTCGCCGTCTACACCGTCTACACCGTCAAACTTGATGTAACCGGCACCGCCCTTGACGTCTTCCGCCTTCGCCTGGTCTTGATTTTTGCCTTCATTCATGTCGTTAATCTCTACCTCGCTCATGGGCTTTTCCTCCGCCCCCTGCATGGGGCTGTTTTTTCTGTGCGCCTCTTGTGGCACCCGCTGAACGATCAATCTACAAGGTTTACGCCACTACCGTGCCAAGTTGTTTGGTTGGTGTGTAAGTGGTTTGATTTCAGCAACTTGATTGTTTGTGTGCGTTGTATTCTGGCGGCCGGGGCATGACCGGGGGGCCGAAATGTGCCCGAAAACGATACCATGGCATCAAAATGGCCCTATAGCAATCATGGGTCGTCCGTGCTTCAGGCCGATTCGGACGGGGAACAGCCCGAGGGCCATCTCTCTTTCGGTCAAACTATCATCTACAGCGAAAAATAGCGTACAATACCCGTAATGCGGTGGCACGCGGGCTCTTCAGATAAACACAGTTTGGCGGACAGGTGTATTTTAATTGAGTGAAACGCTGGACAATTCGAAGAATTTCCAAAGCTGGCATGTCATGCGTGACCGCAGGCGGGGCCAGTATATTCGTGCCGCCCTGGTGGGGCTGTTCGCTGGCGCGGTGGCCCTGTTCTTCCAGCAGATGCTGGTCTTCGCAGAAGAATCCCGCGTTACGCTCTATGAGCGCTTGCACCACAGCTACCCCGGTCTGGGTTGGCTCGTTGCAGTGGCCATCGGCGGGGGATGCGGTCTTTTTGTAGGCTGGCTCACGTCGCGTTTTGCCCCCGAAGCGGGTGGCAGTGGCGTTCCCCATGTAAAAGGCTGTCTCATGCACGCCAGCACCATGTCCTGGCGTCGCGTCTTACCGGTAAAGTTCGTAGGCGGTATACTCTGTATTGGTGCCGGTTTCTCGCTGGGGCGTGAAGGCCCCACGGTGCAGATGGGTGCCGCCGTCGCGAAACTCCTCTCCGATATCCTTCGGGTTCCGGCCAAGGCCGCGCCACGACTGATGGCCTGCGGTGCCGGTGCGGGGCTGGCCGCCGCCTTTCACGCACCTCTGGCAGGTTTCATCTTCACCATCGAAGAACTGCAACGGGAATTCTCTACGCTGACCTATGTGATGGCCCTCATTGCGGCTGTTGTGGCCGATATCGTGGCGACCTCATTCTGGGGCACGGGTAACGTCTTCGATTTATCCAGTTTTCCCGAATCCTCCCTCGCTTCTCTGCCGGTCTGTGCCGTAATCGGTATCTTTGCCGGCGTCTTTGGCACGGGATTTTCCCGGGCCCTCCTTAAGTTGCAACACGTGACCAGCACCAGTAAGAACATGCCCGCCTGGGCCCGTGCGGGTGTGGTAGGCATGGTCGTCGGACTCGCGGCGTGGTTTCTTCCTTCCATCTCCGGCGGTGGCCACGAGATTACCGAGCTCATGCTCAAAGGCAACACGGCCGAAGCCGAGTTTATCGGTTTCCTGTTCATCATTTTTGCCGGTAAATTTCTACTCACCATCCTCTGTTATGCCACGGGCGTTCCCGGTGGTATTTTTGCGCCCATGCTCGTTATGGGCGCCAGCATGGGTATGATTGCCGGTATCGCGGTCTCCAGTTTCTTTCCAAGTCTTGCGCCGATTCCAGAGTCCTTCGTCGTCATTGGTATGGCCGCATTTTTCGCCGCCGTCGTTCGCGCACCCATCACCGCTATCGTGCTTGTGTTGGAGATGACCGGTGACTTCCATCAGTTATTGCCCCTGATTACGGGCTCCTTGTTTGCTTTGGTAGTGGCAGAGCGTCTGGGAACGCCTCCTATTTACGATGCCCTTCTCGAGGCCGACACAAACCGGAAACACCCCGACGTGGCGGTACATCGGGAGCCGGTCCTCCTGGAATTTGTGATACAGGAAGGTTCGGAAATGGACGGCAAACCCATTAAAGAAGTTCCCCTTCCCGCCCGATGCCTTTTTGTCACAATTGCTCGCCAGGGCAATGACCTGCTGCCCAACGGCGATACGGTGCTTCACAAAGGTGACCACGTCACCGCCGTGTTGAGTGGTGCCGGTGCCGGTGAGGCCGTCGTCCGTCTCCTGCCCCTGAGCAAAGCCTGATCACTGCGCTCTATTCTTGAACCCATGTCCCCAATGGGATAGTCTCGTCTGAAAATACGGCTATATCCCATGGGCATGAGTTGTACACTCTTTTTTCGCCCACCCCGTGAACTTGCTGAACCCAACCATGAAATGGAATTGATGATGGAAGCGATACGTGATGAAGACTATGTAGACTTTGGAATTTCCTTTCAATCCATCCTCGTCGATCATTTGAATATCGTTTTGAAAGAAAAAGGCGTGGAAGAACAAGACGTCCGGAAGGATATTTGTGAAACCTTCCTCCTGGGTCTGGGAAACTTCATTGACCGATACTGGTTTGAATACGAAGGGCAACGGGTACATCCTATGTTGGCGTTCTCAGAGAATCACCTGGATGTTCATACGCCGCTGGAAGAACTGGGCACGGTTCTCTTCGCACCGGGAGATTTCTCTCAGCGCGAATACGCCGTTGGCGTGGTCGCTGATTTTTTTGAGGACAACGAAGAAGAAATTCCCGGAATTGTTACCGGTATTGTCGGTGAAGAAGAAGAGGATGACTACGAAGTCGATGATATGGGCTGAATCTGGCGTGGGGCAATCGGGGCGGGGCACGTCCGAGCGGCGCGTGTGATTCGTTCTTGACAATAGTCTGCAAAAGTTCTATCTTTAAACAAAAGTATGAAACCTGTGGAAAGGTTATGTGCTTAGCTATCTCGGAGGCGTTGGCCCGTCCCAATTGGTGCGAGCTCTTTGTTGGTTTCTGGGGTAGTTGGCTTGCCCATTGATGTCCGACGTGTCGATGGGCAGGATTGTTCCGATTGAACTGAGGCTTAAATCAAAAGAGGGGCAGCATCTCAATGACGACGTTATTTCTGGTGGTATGGGCAGTACTTGGGGCGAATGGCGCAGACGGGGCTGAAGATCAACTAAAGTTCCTGGCGGCGACCCAGGAGCAGACCCAAGTGGCCTATTCCAGACTCAGCTATGATGCCAACGTCATAAACACCTCTTTTATACCCAATTTGAAGTCCTCATTGCCGGTTACGTCACGCTACGTCGTGCGGGTCCATGGTGATACGGTGTTGAATACGTGGGAGTGCCTCACCACGTTGAAAGAGGACGAGGGCAATGATGGAAAGCCTTCCATTACCGTTTCTGACCAGCCCCGGGTGAAACGTGTACTCAAGACGCCCACCTACATTGCCGTCTGGAGAGATGTCGCGAACCCCACCATCATGCTCTACTATCTCGAAGACTGGCGCGACTCGTTAAGAGATTACAATACGACGTTCGATAGCACATTTTCGTTGGTCGACATAAACAGGTTGTGTTTTGGTCACTCGACGCCCTTCGTTTCGCTCTATCGCAATCAAGGGTTTTCCGCACGATGGGATGTCCTGGCCTTTGAAGCAGGCGAGAGAATACAGGTGCAGCGCTCCCTTCCTGTTAAAGAGGCCGTATACAGTCCCGATCTGATGCTTGATATGAATCCGATGGACGGCCTTGTGCGGAACGGGACCTTTAAGCCCGTGGCGGCCAAGCTCGGTGCGGAAGTTAACGTGGAATATGTGGAAGCGTCTATTGGTGGACGGTCGCTCCACGTGCCATCAACCTACAACTATGACAAGGCAAGTGAGCGGGAAGAGTTGAAATCTAACATCGCTATCACGTTTACAAACTTTGTAGATGAGGCCGATAAACCCGAGCTAACCCTGTCCGACCTTGGTGTGCCTGTCGGCGCAGCGTTGCGGAAAATGTACCCCGATGGACGTCAGAAAACTGCAAAATGGGATGGGCTCCAATTGACATTCCACTAACGAGGAATAGCGTCATGAAAAAAAGACTATTGATTCTGATAGCATTCACGGTCAGCGCAGTATCTACCGGGGTTTTCGCGGACTCCTGCTCGAAATGGCTGGATGCCGGATGGTGTCGGGGCCCATGGTCTTGCTCCAGTTTTTGCGCCACGACAGATTATGAGTGCGTGGATATGGGGGCGAAAGAAATTGTACCGGTTCGAATGAAGAAAGAATGTGTGCGTGGTGATTGGGTATTCGGGTGCGAAAACCGTGGGACCCCGAAGACGGATTGTGCGGATGTTCGCGACTGCACTTTTCTCCAGGATTTGGTATGCAGCAGCGATCCCATAAAGTATGAATGTTACTCGAGTCAAACCCCGGTCACCGTGGTGTGGTGGGTGATTAACTATGACAGCCTTTGCGTTTAGCGCCGCGAGTTCGACCCATGCAACCCGATAGTGCCGGTGCCAACATAGTAGCGGAAGATCTTTATCATACCGGTTGAGGTCCAGGCTTCCGCCTGTCGCATTGGCTGGACTCGAGAACATGAATAGGGGGTGTTATGCGGAAACTGGTACGAAAAATTCTTCCCGCGCTGGTCTTTCTGGCATTGGTCCTGGTGACGTTGCACGTTATCTTTCTCAACGCCCTGCGCCAGTCACACAGCGAGGGCGCTTTGATGGGCGAAGCGGAGTTAATCCATACCTTTCAATTGAGGAACTACAGTTGGCATCGAATTGACGTTGGCGATGCTCATACCTCCTGTGGGTGTACGGTGGTGGCGGATTTGCCGAAGAGCATCGAGCCCTTTCAACGACTGGATATCCCGATCAGAATCGATCTCAGTGGTCGATCAGGAAAGTTTCAATCGAAAGTCTCTTTGAGTCTGCCGCCCTTTGGACTTGCCGAATTTGAAATTGTAGCCGATGTATATCCGGTGCTCCCTGCGGTTATCGAATTGGGTGACGTGCAGAAAGGTGCCGTCATCGAAAAGGTATTCGCCGCCGATGAGCGTGTCTTCAATAGTTCGAGTGAGTTTTCGAATGACAATATGACCGTGGAGGCGAGGGTGGTGGAAGGTCAGCCGATACTTTCCCTGGCGATTCACGCGCCGATGGAGAGCGGGGACTTTGCGTTTTCCATGGGCGAGGGTTCGGCGTCTCCTACGGTCAACGGCCGGGTCCTGAAAGAGGTGCAGGCCAGCGTCGACACCCTCTCGCTAGGGTATATCCGTTTGGGTGCGGGCGAGGAGCGGTCTACGACCGGCGAAGTGGCTTTCGTCTCCACCACGGGCGCGTTAATCGCCTGGCAGCAGGGTTCAAGCGTCCATTCAGATAAGGTGTCGATTCGTGAAGCGCCTTCGGAGGCGGGAGTTACCCTCGCCGTTACGCTGGAGACGCCACAGACGGGCGGTCTCTATAAGGAAAATTTGGAGTTTTATTTTACGGTGGAAGGGGACCCAGAAATGATTCGAGTGCCGGTTGAGCTCTATGCCTATGTATTGGAGGACATCTCTTGAATTCCTCCCGAACGAAACGCTCTTCTTCCCGCGGTGTTTTTGGCTTTGCAGTAGGTCTGACGGCCTTATTAATTGCGGCGGTCATCGCATACGCTATTTTCGGTCGCGGAGAAACGACGCCGCCGATTGTTACCGAGCCCGGAGAGCTTCTGGTCGTCTCAGAGCACCCGGCGGAGGCCTCCGATTTTGTGGAAGTGCCGCACCAGGCACCGGACACAGCCAGACCGTTGGGCGAGGGTATCGTGGATGTTCGGGTGGTCGACGGGGTGGGCCAGCCTGTTGCTGACGCAGTGCTTCGCTTGGAGTGCCAAGCCGTGGAAGGCGACGACGGAGACCGTCTCCCACTGCTGGACGCCACCACCGATAGCGCGGGCACGGGTAGTTTCGGTCAGTTGCCCTGGGGCCGCTATAGCGTATCTGCCACCGTTGGGGACGAAGCCGGCAGGGAAAACGTTACCCTGCGGGAAGAGCGTCCCCGGATTTTACTCGAACTCATACTGGCACCCTCGGGGGGGATCGACGGCATCGTGTTGGATGGGGAAGGTACCCCCCTCGCCGATGTAACGCTTACCATGCTCAATGTGGCCACCGGTCCAGATAAAATAACAACAACACAGTCGCAAGAAGATGGAACCTTTCTATTCAGCGATCTACCACTCGGCCGCTACCAGATACAGTCGGAGGCGGCGGGATTTGCTGCTGGACTGACCGAAATCCTGGAGATTGGCGGTAAGGCCGTGACGATTGTGATGGGGCCTGGTGGGCAGCTGGCAGGAAAAATTCATCAGCTTGGGACGTCGACGCCCGTTGCGGATGTGAGCGTACACATCGAGGGGAACGGCTACGTAGGAATCGACTACGAAGTCGTGAGTGATGAAGCAGGTGCCTTTCAACTGGAGCATGTCGCGCCCGGTGTATTGGTGGTAACCAGCGACGATAAAACCTACGCCCTGAACCCGTCCCGAAACGTCGTTTCTGTCGAAATGGACCAGGCGGCATCGACGACGTTGTATGTCGAGGCGGCCGGTACCGTTTCGGGGCGCGTATTCGAGGCGGATAGCGGTGCGCCCATCGCCGGTGCGGTGATATCGATTTCCGGGCCGGACAATCTGGGGCGTTTTTGGAACTCCCAGCCCACCGATGAGGAAGGCCGCTACCAGCTTACGTCCCTGATGCCGGGCCCGCTGACGGCGCGCCTGTCCAAGATGCCCCCGCCGTCTGAATTCAGCATAGCGTCTTCGCCAACCCAGCTTATTGACCTTCAGCCCGGAGAAGCCAAAGCCGATGTGGACTTTCCGGTCGATCCGGGACAAAGTATATGCGGGACCGTGGTGGACAGCGCAGGCCTTCCCGTAGCCATGGCGCGGGTCGTTCTGATGAAATATCGGCCTCGGGAGGAATCGGCATTTGACCGGACCATAACCATTACGGATCGGGACGGACGCTTCTGTATCTACAACGTCGCGGTGACCATGGTCGAGGTGGAGCCGGACGTCTTCGAGCCGGAGTTCTTGACGCTCGAGGCCAGCTTTCACGAACAGCGCAGTGAGCCCATTACCTTTCCCAACTATTCAGAAAGCCTTTCGGACGTAACGCTAAAACTCGCGCCCTCGGCCACGGGGGTGATTGCCGGTTTGGTGGTGGACGACCACGGGGTTCCCGCCCATGCAACCGTTTCGTTGCGCCATCCCTACATGACGAGTGGTTTCAGTGCGCGGAGTTATCACACCGAATCGGATGGCCATTTCCTGTTTCAACACCTGGACGCGGAAGATTATGAAATCTGGCTGGCTGTCGATAATGGGACCGGGTACAACGGTGGAAAGAAACTGGCCCACAGTCTGACCCTCGGGCCGGGCGAGCGAAAATTGGACCTGCGTCTGGTGGTCCGCGAAGGGGGAGTGATCACTGGGACCGTGCGTGACGCCGACGGCAATCCGATCCAGGGTTTCGATGTGGAGGCGTGGGATATGGATATTGGGGATTATGAAAGTTCCGCCAAGACCGATATAGAAGGACACTTCGAAATCACCAGCCTCAATGGTACACGCTATGACTTACATCCCGATGGGGCCGATGATCAGGGGCGCTATTGGGGCGTACCCGCGAAGCCGGGGGATGATGTTGATATCGTACTGACGCCCGATTTTTACGAGCGCTATAAGGCCAAGACGATGATTTGGATTATCGATCCCGAGACCGGAGAAGAAGTGACCGTATTCGAAGACTACGTGCCACCGGTACAAGAGGTGTCGGAGTAGCCAGCGCCCGGGGACTCGAAAATCGGTACCCCTTATTGTATAGTGATGGGAACCCTACCAGGAGGCCATCGCCATGACACGTAGACCAACCCGCCGTCACTTTATGAAGTCAGCCACGAGCCTGTTGGCCGCCCCCTATATCGCGGGCAAGTCGTGGGCCCAGGCAGCCCCGAGCGAACAGATTACCTTGGGCTGCATCGGCCTGGGAAATCACGGCACGGGCTGGAACCTGAAATACTTTCTCGACATACCCGAAGCCCGGGTCGTTGCGGTATGCGATGTATTTGCAGATCGTCGCGAAAATGCCCGGGCGAAGGTGAATGCCGCCTATGGAAACGAAGATTGTACCGCCTATGCCGATTTTCGGGACGTGCTGGCGCGGAAGGACATCGACGCCGTCGTAATCTCCACACCCGACCACTGGCACGTTCTCCTGTCGGTCTTGGCGGCCCGTGCGGGGAAAGACGTCTTTTGCGAAAAGCCCACGTTGACCATTGGCGAGGGTCAGGCCCTGGTGAAGGTGATTGGGGAAACGGGTGTTATGTATCAGGGCGGCATCGAAGACCGTTCGGTGGCCATCTACCATCGCATGGCCGAGCTGGTGCGGAATGGGGCCCTCGGAAAACTCGATAATATTCGGGTGGCCCTGCCGCCCGGTGACGCCTTTCCGAAAGAAGAGCCCGTGCCCGTTCCTGAAGGGCTGGACTACGAAATGTGGCTCGGGCCCGCGCCCTTTAGCCCTTATACACCCACCAAGTTGGGTGCACAGGAATGGCGGAATCATTTCGACTACTCCGGTGGAAAGCTGACCGATTGGGGCGCTCATCTCATGGATACGGCTCAGGTGGCCCTCTACGAAGAACATGGCGGGCCGGTGAAGGTTTCGGGGGTGGGTGATTTT
Organism: uncultured bacterium; assembly: GCA_963977445.1. Classification (GTDB taxonomy): domain Bacteria; phylum Hydrogenedentota; class Hydrogenedentia; order Hydrogenedentales; family JAEUWI01; genus JAEUWI01. The sequence goes on from CAXBPH010000002.1 coordinate 55,076, forward strand.
CCCGTGGACTGCATGGCCAATACGGCGACGAACTACGACATCGACTATACCTACGGCAATGGCGTCACCATGAAGGTAAAATCCGACGGGGCAGGTATTGGATTCTATGGCAGCGATGGCTGGATAAAGAGCAATGGCTGGCGCAGTCCTATCGAAGCCAGTGAACCGGGGCTCCTGGAGTTGGTCTATCCCGCCGAGACCAACAAGATGTATCCCCTGCCTGCCAGTGAGCACCAGGCCTTTATCGACGCCGTAAAGGCACGGAAGATGCCCTACTACAGTCCGGAGGATATCCATCGCCTCAGCACGGCCATGCATCTGGGCAATATTTCCATGCGCCTCGGGCGGAGCCTCTCTTGGGATCCGGTCAATGAGGTCGTCCTCAACGACGATGAGGCGAATGGAATGAGAGCACGAAAAATGCGGGGCCCCTGGACACTCGACGTGTAGGCGGCGTCGTGCTTGCTGTTGCTGCGGAAGGCCGACAATGCATTACGTTCCCCCACGGGCAAGCCCTTGCGGGCTTGTCCGTGCCACCCCGACGAACGTTCTTTTGTTGTCGTTCCTCTTGCTGAAACGGGTTTGCAATTGCCATCCGCTTGGTGGACGTCGGCAGGTAACATTAATTACGGGTGCCACGGACAAGTCCGGTAGGACTTGCCCGTGTCGGCTGACGTGGTAGCGACGTTGGACTCTCTGTTCTCTCTCGGGCCTGTCGTTACCGGGGCGGGGTGTCGTAGTGGGCGAGATACTCGGCCAGGGCACGATACATCCAGGCCACCCCCCAGCGTGGGTGAGTAATCTTGCTGGTGAAGCCTTTGTATTTTCGGTAGTACGGGGCTCCCGTTTCCGGGTCACGCATTGCACTCCAGGCCCAACGGAGGGCCTGGTTTGCCTGTCTTTTGGTGCCCATGAAGGTCTCCGAGAGCACCGTGGGACACAAGATGGCTTCGGCACAGGCGTGTATATTTACCGGGTAGGTGCTGGCCTCGCTCTGGGGCATGCCGTCTTCATCGTAGAGGCTATCCTTGTAATAGGCGTAACCCCGCTTCAGGGCATGGGCCACGATCTTGTTGTCGGCGTGACGGTTAATCGCCGCCAACGACCGCAACACGAAGCCCGTATGGTGGTGATCCACCATGGCGAGGAGTCCCGGTTCAAAGGGGTCTTCCGCCCGATAGTGTCCGTAGGGAAAAGCACCATCATCGCGCTGATGATCGAGGGTAAACTGGAGCGCCTGGAGGGCCGTTCGCGCCATGTCTTCATCGTCCGTGAGCACCGCCACCTCCAACAGATGTTGGGCTACCAGGAGGTTGACGTTGTGAACGCGGCGCTGGTCTTCGGGGCCATAGCAAAAACAGCAGGCCCTGTCGGAAGGCGCATAACGGGGTACGGCATTTAGAAAATGAGTCGCGATGGCCACGGCGCTATCCAGATAGTTTCGGTCGCCGGTAACTTCCCACGCCAGCAGAAAGGCCTCGCCCGCAATCGCACCAATCACGCAGACCGGTGAATTGGGTTCCGTCGCCAGTCCTTTCGCCCGAAGGGCAAAAGGATATCCCCAGCTCAGGCCGGCATACCCCCTATGGGCGTGGTCCAGCAGCCACTGCAGATGATCGGCAGCACCTTCGCGAAAAGTAGGGTCTCCCGTGCACTGAAAAAGACGTAACTTTCCAATCGCCAGGAGGGCGTGGGTCTTGGGATTTTCCGTGGGCCGAATCTGCAATAGACGTCGGGACACGTGGGGGGCGAAATCACAGAGGACCGTGCTCACGCGGCGGAGGAATGGATGGGGCTGCAGTGCCTGAATACGGGGGTGGGCCTTAATGTCGAAGGGGTCGGGGCCGACCGTTCCATGGCGTTCAAGCCAAACGGTTAATTCAGAGAGCCACTCTTGCGCCAGGGCGATGTCGGGGTCATTCGAGGGTGTCAGGGGCATGGTTGCACGGGCTTTCGATTCGGACTCATGATTTTCTTCCGATAGACAACAACAATTCCTTAAATACGGGATAATACACGTCATGGCTGTAACGTGTCGCTACCGTCTTGCGGGCGGCCCGGCCCATTCGCTCTCGCAGTTCGGGGTCGACGATGAGTCGGGTAAGCTTTTCTTGCCACTCTTCCGGGGTGTTGGCATGGAAGCCGTCCACCCCGTCGGTTATCACATCACGATTCATTCCCACCGGTGAGAGCACGACTGGCGTGCCCACGGCCATGTATTGGAGGGCTTTGAAGGCACATTTGCCCCGGGCGCGCGCGGTGTCGTGCAGCGGCATAAGGCCGATGTCGGCGTGCTGAAGGTAGGCGATTTCATCCTCCAGGACCCATTCGGCGTTTTCCACCGTGACCCCCTCAAGTTCATAGGGTTTTCCTGTGGCAATATGGAGCGTTATCGCGTTGGTGCTCGCCAGGGCCTGCAATACCGGCTCGATGGGCTCCAGATAACCGAGATTGTCCTTGAGACCCGTCCATCCGAGGCATACCTCGTCTCGAATTGTGTAGGTCTTGCCTTCATGAAGGGGCATATCAATGCACGTGGGGATGACCGTCACCGCCGCATTTAACGGGCGCACATAATTGGCCAGAGTCTCATTGCCCACAATACAATGGGCACAGCGCCGCGCCATTTTTTTTGTCCAGCCATAATCCACCAGCCGCAGAAAGAAACTATCCACGTGGGCCGGAGGTTCCCAGATGGCATCATCCAGATCAATGATAACGCGGCGATTGAGCAGGCAGACCAATCGTTCCAGCACGGGCGGTCCATAAGGGAACAGCTTGCCCCGGAACACGATTGCGTCGGCCCGTGGCACATGGCGTAGCTGGCCCAGGCGACGGAGTAATACCTTCGCCAACAGTATCACCTTTTGCAGCGGCCCTGCCCCATCGTAGTAACGCTCCTCTTCGGCCATGGACATGGGGAGCGCCACGGTGCACTGGTGGCCCTCCACTTCCAGCATGGCGGCGAAGGTGCCGATGCGATAGCGGATGGCCGCGATGCGGCTGGAGGCGTTTCCAAAGAAAAGAATGTGCATAGCGGGAGTGTACCGAAGCCTTTGCATCGTAGTCTATCGAATAGACAATCCGATTGCCGACCACGTGTATTCGTTGCCATGGCGACGATCCACCATAACGACGCTGATGAGGGACTTGCTGTTCACAAGCAATCTGGCGTAGGCTTGGAAGTTCTCGCCGACAAAACCAACATTCAGGAGTATGGGTTATGAAAAAGTGTTTTTTGAACATGATGGCACTGGTCATCCTGAGCTGCGTCCCGCAGGTTCTGGCGGTCGAGCCTGGTATTGTCATCAACGAAGACAACAGCCACTTTTACACGACCCGCTCCGCCGACGAGATGTCCCTCGAAGGGCTCAACGCTTTCGTTGACCAATATGCGGATACCAAAGTGAGTCACCTCTTCCTGAGCCCCAACTCGATGCGGGCGAGCTTCAAGAGTTCCACCCGTGAGGCCATCTGGGAGCTGGGCGACCAGGAAATGCCGGAAGGCGCGGGCGCGAAGTGGATGAGCAATGCCCGTCTGCTCCATGAGCGCGGTCTGGACCCCTACGCAGTATGGATCGCCCGTTCCCGGGAAAAAGGTATCTCGCCCTGGCTCACCATGCGCATGAATGACATTCACGACGTCCCCAATACCAAGAGCTACATGCACAGCACCTTCTGGCTGCAACACCCCGAATTCTGGCGCGTGCCCAACGACACCAGCGGCGGGTGGACCGTTCGCGCCCTCGACTATGGCCACGAAGCCGTTCGCGAGCACAACATGGCTTTCGTCAAAGAGCTCCTGGAGCGCTACGATCCCGATGGCCTCGAACTCGACTGGATGCGTTTTGGGTGGCATTTCAAAGCCGGTGAGGAAGCCGCAGGCGTTAAAATTCTGAACGAATTCATGCAAGAGGTGCGTGCCCTCACCGAAGCGTGGGGGAAAAAGCGGGGCCATCCCATTAAGCTCGGTGTGCGCGTGCCTGCTCATCCCGATGCCGCCCGAGGACTCGGTATGGATGCGGTCGCCTGGGCGAAAGCGGGACTGGTGGATATGATTGTGCCCTGTCCCTTCTGGACCTCCTCCGATTTTGACATTCCCGTGGAACTATGGCGCGAACAACTGGGTGATGCCGCCCATGACTTAATTCTCGCGCCCGGTCTGGAATTCAATACCCGTGCCTATCCCGGTGGGCCCGCGGTTGCCAACGATCTTCCGTCTACGCGGGGCTTTGCCGCCAGTGCCTGGTATCGTGGTGCAGACCAAATCTATCTGTTTAACTACATGGATTCCGAGACCATCCCCGTGAGTCAATCGGACTACCGGATTCTTGTGGAGCAGGGCCTGGCGCTAGATGTGGTGACCCGTGCGCCGCGCCGCCACATTCAGGCCTTTCGTGATACCGTGCCGTCGGGCTTCCCCAACGGGGCCGTGCTTCCGGCGACCGGTCCGGAAGCGTCGTTCACCATAAATATCGGGCCCCGCCCAGAAAAGGGTGTTGTTACATTTCACATCGGCCTGGGCAACGGGGAAGGTGTTGACTCCGCTACCTACACCGCCATCGTGAACGGGACCCCCTGTGGCGCAAGTTCGGATAGGGAGAATCCTGGGACCTTTCCCGGTGCCGTGCGGGCGCTGTCCTTTACCTGTCCCCCCGACGCCGTTCGGGATGGGGCCAACTCGGTTGTCGTAACGCAGCCAGAGGGACAACAGATTGTCTGGGCAGAATTTCGGGTCGACCCCTTGTAACCGTGGAATGGTCAATAAGTCGGTAGCGAACGTCAAAGGTTTAATTCGCCGTCCTTTCGTGTATTATTGGGAAAGCGCAACAAGAGTTCTGAATAATTCCAGATATAGGGTCCAAGTCAATTGGGGTGAGCTCCGTGCAGACGATGGTTGAAGATATTGTTGCCGCATTGAGCGTCCAGATTTTTCGCGTGCCCATTGCGACCGTCGAGGAGGCCCGGGAAGTCTCAAAGACGTCCCATGACCATTCACTCATTGAAGAATTGAGTCGACGTGGTTTCCTGAACGACATGGAGCGGGCCTTCCTGGAAGATCTGTCGCTTCGTCTTGATAATCCCGAAGCGCCCACGGTGACCGGCTTTCCGGGGATGGGCGCTAACCGGAAGGACGGTGCTCCAAGCCAACGGTCCAGAGAAGGGCAGCGCGAGTCTCTGGCCCCGAGCAGACCGGTCAGCCTCGATCTTCACAACGATTCACGCTACAGCATATTGAAGGAGCAAGGTCGCGGGGGAATGGGGCGGGTCCTTGCCGTGTGGGACGAGCGCATGGGCCGGGAAGTGGCGCTCAAAGAATTACTCCCCCAGAGTACGACGCGCCATGAAGAAGATCGGGATTCCGGCGAGGCCCGAGAACGGGTGATTGCCCGTTTCCTGCAGGAAGCCCAGGTGACCGGACGACTCCAGCATCCGTCGATAATTCCCGTGCACGAAATCGGGGAGCGCGCAGACGGCACCCTCTACTACACCATGAAATGCGTCCATGGCCAGACCCTGCGGGATGCCATCCGGAAGGCCGATTCTCTTGAGGCCCGTATGGCGCTTCTTCCCCACTATGTGAGTCTGTGTCAGGCCATGGCCTACGCCCATACCCATGGCGTCATTCACCGGGACCTGAAGCCCAGTAACGTCATGATTGGTGAGTTTGGTGAGACGCTGGTCATCGACTGGGGCCTTGCAAAGGAAAGGGGTGCTGGTGATGGCGTGTTGGACGGGTCAATCGACCCGGCGGAGAACGGCGACGGCGAGATGCGTGATGGGCTCACGATGGACGGTCAGTTACTCGGTACGCCCCACTATATGGCGCCCGAGCAGGCGGCCGGTCAGCACGCTACGCTCGACGAACGGGCCGACGTATATGCCCTTGGGGCGGTTCTGTACCACCTGCTCACGGGGCAACGCCCCTTTGAATCCCTGTCCGGTGTCGACGTGCTTCGCCAAGTCGTTCGAAAGCCATCGCTGTCGCCAGCGGTAGCCTGCCCGGGGATACCCGCCGCACTGGAAGCGATTTGTATGCGCGCCATGGCCCATGACCCGGCCGAGCGTTATTCCTCGGCAAAAGCGCTGGCAGAAGAAATTGTCCGCTTTCAATCGGGTGCCGTGGTGGCCGCCTACAACTATGGGCTGTCCGACCACGTCGTTCGTATCGTAAAGAAACATAAGCCCGTGGTATTGACGAGTGCGATCTTTGTCCTTATGCTGCTTTCTCTCGTTTGCTACACGGTGTATTCGCTTCAAGTGGGCAAGGAGAATGAGTACACCCTGCGAAAAGCAGCGGAGCAGGAAAGCTATGACCTCTCTGTCGCCCTGGCCCAACGCAGTATGGATGAGTTGCAATACGACGAAGTGGAGCGAATTCTTGAGGAGAGCCCGCCCGACTTTCGTGGTTGGGAATGGGGGCGCCTTAATTACACGGTGTCGAGTTTGCGGCGGAGTTATCCGCACCCGGCCACCCTTGCCGATATGGCACTCAATGGGCAGGGTGACCGACTCGTAACGATAGACTTCGAGGGTAACGGGCGGCTGTGGTCGGTTCCCGACTTTCAATTGATTCGTTCCTACGATCTGGGGAAGGAAGCGTGGGTGGTAGCCTTTCGGCCTGATGGGAAAGAATTTGCGACCACGGGCGTCGAAGGCGTGATTCAGCGTTGGGATGTAGAAAGTGACCGTGCGGTCGCGGAATATCAATCTACCGGTAGCAGCTGTTGTACCCTGATTTATAGCCGCGATGGGCGTTATCTGGTGACGGCAGGAATGGACGACGCAATCTCTCAATGGGATCTTGACACGGGTCAGGTTGTGCGGAGGATAGCGACACCCAACGGCGTCATTAACAAGATTGCCCTCTCACCGGATGGAAAATGGCTTGCGGCAGCCGATGAAACGGGGCTGGTGTTGCTATGGGATTGGGAAAAAGGCGACCTCATATATCAGCGTGAGGCCCACATGATTAGTCGCCAGCTGGGCGTGCTGGGGGCCATCTGGGTGGAGTTCAGCCCCGACGGAAACACGCTCTTGTCCACTGGATGTGATGCGACAGCGAAATCCTGGGATCGCGCCACCGGCACCCTGAATTTTACCCTGGAAAGTTTTGTCAGCCGTGTATGGAGCGCCGGATATGCCACCGACGAGCGTACCATCTTCACAACGACGGAGGGCCTGGTACAGTTTTGGGATGCACGGACGGGTGAGGAAAAGCCGTCGTGGATTCGTGGTGATGGTGCCAGTAAACGGGCCATGCTCTTGCCCGGCGGGCAGGAGATGGTGAGTGTGGGGAGCAGCAATCTTATACGGCGTTGGCGACTCGATCTGACGCCGGAAAATGAATCCCTGGACGGCGGCACGTCGCCCATGAACGGGGTTCGCTTCAGTCCCGACGGGACCGCCCTCGCCGCCACCGGTGGTCATTGGAAAGCGGGCGGCGACGGTCGGGTGCGGTTGTGGCAGGGCATCGGAAACGAGCAGTCCGTGCCGGCACTACCGCTGTTGCTCGAAGGCCCCGAAGGCTGGTCTCATCCGTTGGATTTTCACCCCAACGGCGAGGAGATCAGCGCGGGTGCCCGTGGTGGGCAGATTTTTACTTGGGACAGACGTGCGGGGACGCTACTCCGCGAATTTAACTTGCCACAGTTTAAGACCGGGATTCGTTGTCTGGCCTACCGGGCCGATGGCAACGCCCTGTTTGTCACCGGCTGGGCGGACGTAGATGTTCCCGTCGTCGTTGAACTATCAACGGACGACGGCACGATACTACGGGAGTTTTCCGACCAGCTTGAAACTATCGATTCGGTCGCATGCAGTCCCGACGGTCGCTATCTTGCCGCCGGTAGTCGTGATGGCAGCGCCTGCGTATGGGACCTGAAAACCGGAAAACTATACCGGAAATTCGTGGAAGATCTGGGCTGGGTCTACGGGGTTGCCTTCTCTCCCGACAGTCGATATCTCGCGACGTCGCACAATGGCTCCCTTGTGAATTTATGGGATTTGGCGCGGGGTGAAAAGGTTCGGGTACTTGGTGGTCTTCACGACCGGGTAAATAAAGTGACCTTCAGTCCCGATGGCACGCGGGTCGCTGCTTGCGATACCAATTCGGTCAAGGTCTGGAGTGCCACCACCGGTGCCGCGCTGATCACCCTGCCTCACGGGGCCTACGATGTTGCCTTCAGTCCCGATGGACGTATCCTCGCGGCCGCCGGCATAGATGACCGCGTCTGGACGTGGCACGCCAGTGCATGGAAATAAATGTTGGGTTGGAAGCCGTCGCGGTGATACGGAATGAAAAACTCCCGCCGAATTCGGGGAATTCGACGGGAGCCATACGGTCTACTTTTTAATCACCCAGACTTCGCTCAGGCGCGACATCTGGCGCCAGTTGATGCCCGGCTCACGGGGTACGTCGAAGGTGAGTATCATGGTGCCGTCTTTGTAGAGTGCTTTCGGAATCGTGAATTCTTTCCGCTCGCCCACATCGATGGGGTCGATGGAAGGTTCCACGCGCTCGCCATTTACTCGGAGCAGGCACTGACCGTAGCCGGTCGTGCGCACCAGGTACGTGGCCTCCGGGTCCAGCCCGTCATAACGGAGTCCCATGGGCCAATCCATCTTACTGACCCAGGATTGACGCACCCGGGTAAGGCCATTATCCCACCACATGAAATCGGGGTTCATGTGGCGTCGCATGAGGGGGTCCGTGCTGAGGGCTTCGCCCCGGATTAGGTGGTCAGATTGGGCCACATTGCCGATATCGTCATAGAAGCTGCCGGGACCGGGGTTTTCCCACGTGTACAGCACATTCAGACGATCCAGTTTTTCCGCATCGCTATTTAGACCGCGAATCTCCGCCATCTGGTCTTCATACCACCAGCGGTTGTTCAGCGGGTAGTCGATGAAGTCGAGGACCGCACCGCGCTGGGCGTTGCTGGCGCCATACTTGGGCACACTCGTCTGGTAGCCAATCGATTTGAAGAGCCGCTCACACAAATCGACAACCGCCGCACGAAGTTCCGGTCGGGGGGAGGCGGTGTCCGCTTTGGCGAAGACCGCCAAGGCACCATCAATCGCCTGATCAATGCCGATCGCTTCGGCCTGGGAAAGCAGCGCGTTGGCCTGGTCTTCCAGCGTATCTTCGTGGATAAACCGTCCCCGGATATAGGCGTCGTAATTGGCCTTGAGGAGACACAACTGCCAGCGCCAATTATCGTGCAGACCCGGTTTTTCTTTTTCGAGGGTCTGCCAGAGCGCCAGGGTCGATTCCACGCCACCATTCAGATAGAGCGGCCCGTCCCAGTTTTCTTCGAGCGCGTAGAGGCCGTCGGCAGCACGCTCGGCCACATCATCGCCGAAATAGAAACGGCAATACTCGATGAGGCCGTCCCGCACGTCGTAATCCACATCCCAGCCGAGCATGCTCCAGACATTTTTGTTTACGTCATCGTGCATGCCGTCGGAGTAGGTAATGAACCCATCCGTGTCTTGAGCGAAAGCCCGGAAGATGGTGCTGTAGTAGACCGGCTCGGGGTTGCTGCCTTCCCGGCCCGACGTGAAGGCAAAGGCAGGATCGATCCATTGGGTCGCATACTGAGAGCGGACCGTGTGGGTAATATCCGGGTAGTCGCGGAGTCGATATTGTTTGGGCAAACGTTTACGCATGTAGGGGAGCGGGGGACTCGAAGGTCCACCGACGGCACCGGTAAACCACGTGGGTTGGTGTTCGGCTATCCAATCAAAGAAAAAATCAACCTGTTCCTCATCAAAACCCTGCAGGGACATCCAGATTTCTGTCTCCGGGTGGTACTGCGCCAGCAGTTTCGAAATGTCTTCGAGAAACGGCATGACGTCTTTGGGATGGTTATGGCCTGGGTCGCCCCCCGGAAAAAACACGGCGTCCAGCTGGGTGCAGGCCTTGTAGTAGGCCTCGTGTTCCGCGAGATGGGCCGCCCGCTTTTCCAGGTCGGTAAGGTCGACCGTGGCCGGCGTCCAGACCCAATAGGCCACGCCATATTTTGCGCACATATCGCCCAGGGCCTGATTCATCACTTCCCGTGTGACGGGCATGAGCGGGCTGTCGTCATCCTGAAAGGGAATATTTTCAATGGCGTTTACCCCAAAGATGGCCAGTTCCCGGATGTATTGCTCATATACGGCGGGGGTCCAGGCGTCATAGCTGTTGGCCGTGGTGCGGTAGCCAAGCTGGTGACCCCGGATGGAATCGTCCGGCGCACTGGATAAATTGAGTGGCGTGACCAGCGAAAGGGAGCCTTCAGACCAGGCAACATTGCGCAAGAGCCGCCCAACGCCATAGAGAACGCCGCTGGGGTCGGCCCCCACGATCCAGATGCTGTGCTCTCCCGTTTCGATGGTGTAGCCTTCCGGCACGTCCGTTAAGGAAGCTTTGGGTGCCGAATCGAATGGGAAGGGGGCATCGCCGGGGTTGGTGCACATGATGATAGCCGGACCTTGCCCGGAAAACTCGTGGACGACAGGCAGGTCAATCCCGGTCCGTCGTTGGACTTCTTCAATCAGCACCGTTCTCGCCGTCTGCTCGACCACCGGCAATTCGCCCGCAGGCACCACGATGCGGGCATTGCTCAGGTCCAGCGCAGCGCCGAGTGGTGCAATCAGCAAGGTGCTCATCAGGGCAAGCATGGCAAGGGGCCGAGGGTACCGGACCGGATTTACTGGATTCATGGGAGGACTCCTTTGGTCAATCGAGCAGCAATCGATGTCTTGTGTGAACCGGTTTCGGCCAGCGAGCGACGTTAATTAAGCGGGCCTTTGATCACACAGGTTTCTGCATTGGGCGCAGAACTTTCCAAGGCTTCAGGTGGCATTGGAACGATCGGGTAACACCTTGCACCTTATCAGAATTGCCCGATTATTGCGAGATTGGCGCTGTCAGGAGAGCAACGGGGCGGCGCTTGGGTGCACCTGGACGGAAACTCGGTCCGCGCATCCCGTTGGGACGAGGAAAATGCCGTCAGGTTAGGCTGCGAAAACATCATGTCCCTTCGCAATGAGTCGCCTGCAGCCTTGCGGCTTAGCTGGCGTCGAATCTGGTATGACGGAACCCGGCTTCGATGGTAATTTGGACATAATGCAAACACTTGGGTTGTCGTGGTATCGTGGTGTGATGAACGACGAAGATACAGATCGGCGGAAACCCGTACGCGATTTAATCCTTCGCACCATTTGGGCGTCTTCTCCACGGCAGGCGGCGGGGCGCGTATTCCTGGCCGCACTGATTGGCGGGTGCCAGAGTGTTCCCCACGGCGGTGATGCTGATATGGAAATGGCTGCCGCACCGGATTCCACGGCAATGGCGGGCTTTCTGGAAACCCATTGTTACGCCTGCCACGGGGCAAAGCGTCAAAAGGGTGGCTTGGATTTCGAAACACTGATTATGAACGACGGCCATCTGGTCGACCAGGAATTGATTGGTCGCATTCTCGCTGTCGTCACCTCCGGGGAAATGCCCCCCAAGCGCCGTACCCAACCCGAAGTAGAAGAAGTACAGGCCTTTTTACTTGACCTGAATGCCCAAAAGGAAGCGCTGCTGGCGGGCATCAAACCCGATCCCGGTCGTGTGACGGTTCGACGACTCAATCGGGCCGAATACAATAATACGGTCCGCGATTTGCTCGGCGTCGACACGGGCCCTGCCGATGGGTTGCCCCCCGATGATTCGGGCTATGGCTTCGACAACAACGGCGATGTCCTGACCTTGTCCCCCCTCCTTGCAGAAAAATACATAGAAATTGCCGAGGACGTAGCCAAAGCGGCGGTGGCACGAGAGCTGGAAGACTACGACCGTTCGCTGGATGTGCACCGGAATATCCTGGTATGCGATCACAGCGCGCTGGTGCACAACGCCACCTGTGCCGATCGAGCCATTCGCCATTTGGCGCCCCAAGCCTATCGCCGGCCCATCAGTCGCGAAGAATTTAACCAGCTGAAGCATTTCTACCAGTTGGCCATCGACCACGGTGAGTCCTTCGACGCGGGGATGACCCTGGTGATTCAGGCCATGCTGGTATCCCCCCATTTTCTGTTTCGTGTGGAAGACATTCCCTCGCCCAACGACACCGAGACCCACCACTATCTGGAGGACTATCACTACGCCTCCCGGCTCTCCTATTTTCTGTGGAGCAGCATGCCCGACGAAACCCTCCTTTCTACGGTGCGCTCGGGTTCCCTTCGAAATCCCCGTACCTTACGGGATCAGATTGAGCGTATGTTGCGTGATCCTCGGGCTGCCGCATTGGCAGAGAACTTCGCTGGCCAGTGGCTGGAGTTTCGTAATCTGCAGCGGAGCGATCCCGACCCCGAGCTCTTTCCCGAGTTCAATGACGAACTGCGGGAGGCCATGGCCGGGGAAACGTCGCGTTTCTTCACGGCAATCGTGGCGGAAGATCGCAGCGTTCTGGATTTCGTCAACGCGGACTTTACCTTCGTCAATGAGCCCCTGGCAAAACTATACGGCATCGATGGCATTGTCGGCCCCGAATTTCAACGGGTCAGCGTGGACCCCGCCTTTCGCGGCGGACTCCTGGGCCAGGCGAGCATTCTGACGGTGACCTCCTATCCAACCCGGACCTCCCCCGTATTGCGTGGACTCTGGGTTCTGGAAAACCTCCTGGCGTCGCCGACGCCCCCGCCCCCGCCAGACGTGCCCGCCCTGGATGCCGTGGAGATTGACCCGGGCGCTACCATGCGAGAAAAACTCACCAAGCACCGGGAAAATGTCAGTTGCGCCAGTTGTCACGACCGCATTGACCCGCTGGGCTTTGGCCTGGAAAATTACGATGCCATTGGAAAGTGGCGTGGCGAAGACAATGGGCGCCCGGTGGACAGTTCCGGAGTGCTCCCCGATGGCAGCGAATTTTCAGGGCCCGATGGATTGAAGGGCGTGCTCCTTGAACGGAAAGACGACTTTGTTCGCTGTTTGGCGGAAAAAATGCTAATCTATGCCTTAGGCCGGGGACTTGAAGACTACGATGAACCTGCGCTGAACGAAATCGTCAGCGAAGTGGCGCGCAACGACTACCGCTTTTCCGCACTGGTATACGAGATCGTGCGTAGTCTGCCGTTTACGAAACTCCGAGGGGAGGCCGAATCCTCATGACAAGCTATATCACCAAAAAACATCTCGACCGACGAACCTTTCTTCGCGGCCTTGGCGCAACCCTATCGTTGCCTTTGCTGGACGCTATGGCGCCAGCCCAGGCGGCGGCATCGGTGAGTGCAAGTGTCGCGCCGACCCGTCTCGGTTTCGTCTACGTGCCCAACGGCGTGATTGTTCCTGATTGGACGCCCTCCGCCGAAGGCAAGGGTTTCGACCTGCCCCACATTCTTGAACCACTGGCATCCGTGCGCGACAATCTTAATGTTGCTTCCGGCCTGTCCCAGTTGAACGCCCGTTCCCTGGGGGATGGTGGGGGCGACCATGCCCGCGCCTCTGCCGTTTTTCTGACCGGCGTGCACCCCAATAAGACTGCCGGTGCCGACATTCGTAGTGGCATTTCCGTGGACCAGATAGCCGCGCGCCACTTGAGTGAGCAGACCCGCTTCCCTTCGCTGGAACTTACCCTGGAATCCGGTAAGCTGGCAGGAAGCTGCGATTCGGGCTACAGCTGCGCCTACTCCAACAGTATTTCCTGGCGCACCGAAACGTCCCCCAATCCTCCAGAGGGCAGTCCCCGGGCCGTATTCGAGCGACTCTTTGGCGATAAATACGGTGAGCTCAATGCGGTGGAGCGGGACCGTCGTCGGAGTTACCGGGGTAGCATACTCGATTTTGTTCTGGAAGATACCCAGAAGCTGCAGCGGCGACTTGGGCCCACCGATCGGCGAAAACTGGATGAATATCTCTACGGAATTCGTCTCGTGGAAAAGCAGATTTCCTGGAACGAAGGCGAAGCGACCGATGCAGCCGACGGCTTGGAAGTGCCCGAGAGTGCACCCAAAGACTATGCCGAATATGCCCGCCTCATGTTTGACCTGCAGGTCCTGGCCTATCAGACGGATCAGACCCGTGTGGTCAGCCTGATGATGGCGCTGGAAGGAAGTGGTCGGGCCTATCGCGAGGTGGGCGTAAAGGGCGGGCACCACCAATTGAGCCACCATCTCGGAGATGAAGCCAAGATTGCCAACCTCCGCTCCATCAATCGATACCACATGGAACAATTTTCCTATTTTCTCGAAAAGATGAAAAACACCGAAGATGGCGACGGATCCTTGCTGGACCATTCCCTTATTATTTACGGTAGCGGTATCAGCGATGGCAACAATCACAGCCACAGCGAATTGCCCATATTGCTGGCAGGCAATGCCGGTGGGCAAGTTGCCACAGGGCGACATATCCGCTACCCCAAAGATACACCCATGTCCAACCTGTTTCTCAATACCCTGGAATACGTGGGATGTCCCACCGACACCTTGGGAGACAGCGATGGTCGCCTGGATTATCTGAGCGGCCTCGACGGCTGAGCCCCTGCGTGCTGACAAGGAAGGTTGACCGTGGGGGCACGATGTTCATGGCTCGTAACGCGGAGTTCGGTCAAGAAGGCCGTTCGTAGCCCGCGTTCGAGTTTTGCAACGGGCTGTTAGTCTTGTTTTCCTTCCTATATCCCTTTCCCCAGTCGGAAGACATCCGATTCCAGGCATCCGTGTTATCCGATTTATCCGATTTATCCGTGGTCAATTATATCCGTGTAAATTGGTGTTCATTCGTGGTTCAAAATATTTGGTTGGGGCCAACGGCTGCTCTATGCCTTCCATGGGGAAAAATTGTTCCAATTCTGCGGGCATACGGTATAGTACAGGGATAGGAGAATTCCCCATGCAAGTAAAGGCCCTCTTCAGTTTTCGGCGTGTGGCGGCGGGATGTTTCGCCCTTTCTCTGGCCGGAAATGCCCTCGCGTCACCCGAAGACTTTTTTGAGCAGAAAATACGACCGGTCCTCGTCGAACAATGCTTTGGATGTCACAGTTCCGCTACCGATGCCCTCAAGGCCGAGTTGCTGTTGGATTCAACGGCAGGCCTGCTCGCCGGTGGAAAATCAGGTCGGCCAGCGGTCGTGCCCGGCGATCCAGCGGCCTCGCCGCTCCTGGAGGCCATCCGCTACCAGAACGAAGATCTCCAGATGCCGCCCAAGCAGGCCCTCGCGCCCACCGTCGTCGCGGATTTCGAACAGTGGATTCGCGATGGAGCCGTATTTCCCGAAAGCACCGTGCCCCTGGATCTCATGGCCAACGCCAAGCAACACTGGGCCTTTCATCTGCCGGCACCCCAATCCGTTCCCACGGTTGCCAATACAACGTGGCCGAATACAGAAATCGATAACTTTGTGCTTGCGCGCCTGGAGGCCGCCGGTTTACAGCCCGCCCCGGAAGTAGACCGACGCACCTGGATTCGTCGACTTTCCTTCGACCTGCTTGGACTGCCCCCGACGCCGGAAGAGGTGGCTGCCTTCGTGGCTGACGCGTCCCCCGACGCCTTTGAAAAGGTCGTTGACCGCTACCTCGCCTCGCCCCACTACGGCGAACAGTGGGCCCGTCATTGGCTCGATGTGGCGCGCTATGCGGACACCAAGGGCTATGTCTATGGGCGGGAGGAATTCAACTTTACCCACAGTTATGTCTACCGGGATTGGGTGGTGAAGTCGCTCAATAACGATATGCCCTACGACGAATTTGTGCGCTTGCAGTTGGCCGCCGACACCCTCACCGACGACACCAATCGGGAGAATCTGGCCGCCATGGGTTTCCTCACCCTCGGCCAGCGTTTTCTAGGGGTCAAGCCCGATATTATCGACGACCGCATCGACACCGTTACCCGTGGACTCATGGGACTGACCGTCAGCTGCGCCCGCTGTCACGATCATAAGTTTGACCCCGTGCCTACGGCAGATTATTACTCCCTCTATGGCGTCTTTTCGGCCAGTTCCGAACGACTCCTTCCCTTGGATCCAAATTATCGCGAAGTGCCCGAGTACAAGGCCTTCAGCGACGATATTGCCCAACGGGAAGCGGCCCTGAACGATACCTTTGCCACCAAGACCACCGCGTTGGAAATCCGCCTTCGCACCCAGGTCGACCGGTATCTCGCGATCGTGCCCACGGCAGATTCCCTCCCGACCGACGACTTCTATGAAATTCTGAACGAGGACGATCTGAATCCCACCATTGTACGGCGCTGGGCGGCCTACATTGAGCAACTGGGGCCAGACCATCCCGTTTTCGGACCCTGGAACCGATTGGCCGCGCTACCGGCAGAGCAGTTCTCCGCAGAGGCACCCGCTCTTCTGGCCGCCCTCGCTGCCCCAGCGACACCGACCACCGGCGATATCGTGTTGGCAGGGAACAATGCTCTCGACAGCACCTGGGTAAATGGGGCCGTACTGACAGAGCTCACCCGCGCCGTTCCCACAAAGTTCGATGAGGTCGCTTCGGGGTACGGGACGCTGTTCAAGAGTGTCAACGATGACTGGTTGGCCCTGGAGGCCACGTCCGGTGAGAGTGGGATCGATATGCCTATAGCCTTGCCCGATCCCGCCCGTGAAACCATCCGCCAGATTATGATGGCCGACGAATCGCCCATCCGCGTGCCCGAAGGGGCCATTGTCGATTTGGAGTGGATGTTTGCCGAGCCCACCCGGGTGGAGCTGGCCAAGTTGCAGGCAGAAATAGACCGGGGCATCATCAATGCGGAAGTGGCACCACCCTTTGCCGTCGTCCTCGCCAACAAGCCCGAGCCCGCCCAGCCCCGCATTTTCCGACGTGGCAGTCCGGCGAGCCCCGGTCCCTTCGTGCCCCGACAATTTCTCGAATTGCTTAGCGGACCCGACCGCAAACCCTTTGCTGATGGCAGTGGGCGACGTGAAATGGCGGAGGCCATCACCAGTGCGGACAATCCGCTCACCGCGCGGGTTTTTGTAAACCGGGTCTGGGATTGGCATTTTGGTGCGGGCCTCGTCACGACACCCAGTGACTTTGGCACCCGTTCCGAGTTGCCCAGTCATCCCGAACTCCTCGATTGGCTGGCCAACGACTTTGTGGAAAACGGCTGGTCCTTGAAACGGCTCCATCGCCAGATTGTGTTGTCTGCCACCTATCGCCAGAGCAGTAACTTGCCCGAAGACGACGCCATACTGAAAGCGTCTCGGGAGATTGACCCGGAAAACCGCCTGCTCTGGCATTTCAATCGATACCGCCTCAGTTTCGAGACCATGCGGGACGCGCTGCTGTTTGCGTCGGGTGAGCTGGACGGCTCAATCGGTGGTCGCCCCATCGATCTCGTAAGCAGTCCCTATCCCACGCGCCGCACCTTATATGGTCGCATTGACCGGCGTTTCTTGCCCACCATTTTCCGGGTCTTCGATTTTCCAAGCCCCGACATGCATAGCCCAACGCGCTTGACGACCACCGTGCCCCAGCAGGCCCTGTTCCTGATGAACAACGACTTCATTCAGACCCAGGCGCGGGCACTGGCCGCACGGGCCATTGAATCGGTGCCGACCGAGGCCGCCCAACGCATCCAATGGATTTATGAGCATGCCTATCAGCGGGAAGCCACCGAGGCGCAGGTTGCCCAATCCCTGGCCTTCATCGAGCAGGCCGAAACCATTACGCCGCCCCCGCCGCCCAAAGTTGAGCCTTCCACCTGGTCCTATGGCTATGGAAAAATGAACGTAGCCAGTGGCGTGGTGGAGAATTTTACGCCCTTTCCACGCTATGTGAATTCGGCGTACCAAGGCGGGGATTCCTGGCCTGATGATGCGCTCGGTTGGGCTCAACTCACGATTGACGGCGGACACCCGGGCAACACGCTGGACCATGCCGTGGTGCGTCGGTGGACCGCGCCCGAGGGCGGGAAAATCAATATTACGGGGCGGATCATTCACGAGCCCGAAGCCGGTGATGGCATCATGGCCCGTGTCATCAGCAGCCGGCACGGATTGCTCGGCGCGTGGGCGCTCCATGCCAGCGAAGCCGACGGGAATCTTTTTGGCATTGTCGTCGAGCCTGGGGACACCATCGATTTCGAAGTCGACGTCAAAGGTGGTTTGAACAGCGACCAGTTTCTCTGGGCACCTACGGTTACCCGTGAGCCCGTCGCCGAAGGGGACACCGTAGCCAAGGTGTGGGACGCGAAGAAAGATTATGGCCCCACCGAAAATGTGTTACCGGTCCCCATGACACCTTGGGAAAAATACGCCCAGGTGCTCTTGGCGTCGAACGAGTTTTTGTTTGTAGATTGATATAGGCGGAGAAGAGGCACCCGTGGAAGCGTTCAAGGGAAAGGTTTTTTAACCACAAAGAACGCAAAGAACACAAAAAATAGGAACATATTGTTAATAGATAAATCTCACGTACCACTAACGTCCTTACATGATTTTCAGCGTTAGAAAAGTCAGAGTTCCAAATTGGACGTCGGTTACGGGTAAGAACGCTTAGTATCCTACCCTTTGTGTTCTCTGCGTTCTTTGTGGTTAAAAAGTAGTTGAAACAGAAGATGTTGACGTCGAACGGATTTTTGTTTGTAGCCTGGTACTGGGGGAGCAGATGACTCCGTGTAAGTGTACCGTGGAGAAGAGTTTTAACCACAAAGAACGCAGAAAACACAGAAGATAGAAGCATAGTGTTGAAAGACAAATTCAATGTGCCATTAACGTGTTGTTATCTGCTTTTTTACCTGAGATATATCAGAGTTCCAAATTGGACGTCGGTTACGGGTAAGAACGCTTAGTATCCTACCCTTTGTGTTCTCTGCGTTCTTTGTGGTTAAAAAAGTTAGTTAGAATAGAAGATATTGGCGTATTTGCCCGGACAGCGAGCAACGTGGATCGGCGACTGGGTGATGCCAGTCGATGTGTTTATTTGTTTCAACGACCGATAAAATCTGAGGACAAAACAGGCAGCAGGGGAGGTGCGGATAATGGATATGAAAGCGCTTTGTGACCAGGTGCGACAGACGGCTTACGAAGTTCACGCCTATCACGGCCATGGACACCTGGAGAAGCCTTACGAGAACGCACTGGCCCACCGACTCCGCAAAGCGGGCATGCACGTAGAACAACAGTATCCGATTACGATTTACGATGAGGACGGCACGGTCATTGGAGAGTATGTCGTTGATTTGCTTGTAGAGAATGAACTTATTGTCGAGCTCAAGACGGCGAAAAACATCGCGCCGGAGCATACGGCGCAACTGATGGGCTATCTCAAGTCAGCCCATAAGAAGCATGGACTCCTGATAAATTTCGGTGCATACCGATTCCAGATAAAGAAATACCTTTGGGATCCCGAGTATAACGAAGGCAACTTCAGAGGGCCGGGCATTACGTCAGCCTTTGCGATTGGGCTTGCCCTGCTGGAAGCAATGTTCCACCGCTGATTAGCCGTTGAAGCCACCGAAAATACGCTATACTGGTACGCGAGTTTGAAACAGGTGTTGTTAGCGTCGAATTAATTTTTATGTGTAGATTGATACTGGCGGAGAGGCGGGCCCCTTGGAAGCCGCCAAGAGTAACGATTTTTAACCACAAAGAACGCAAAGAACACAAAGAATAGAAACACTGCGTTGCGAGACCAATACGCTGTAATTTAAAAGTTCGGTTTACCTATTTTTCAGCCTTAGATATATCAGAATTCGGAATGGAGCGTCGGTTACGGGAAAGAGAGCCTTGTATGTTGCCCTTTGTGTTCTCTGCGTTCTTTGTGGTTAAAAAGTAGTTGAAACAGAAGCTGTTGGCGGCGAATGGATTTTTGTTTGTAGACGGTTGCTGGCGGAGCAGATGACCCCGTGTAAGTGCCCCGGGGAGAAGAATTTTAACCACAAAGAACGCAAAGAACACAAAAAATAGGAAGACAGCGTTGAGAAGCCAATACGCTGTAATTTAAAAGTTCGTTTTTACAAATATTTCAATATGAGAGACATCAGAGTTTCAAATTGGACGTCGGTCTCGGGCAAGAGCGCTTCGTACACTATCCTTTGTGCTCTCTGCGTTCTTTGTGGTTACAATATTTACAGTCGAAAACTAAGGAGTGCCCATGTCACACCATAAGCCCAACATAAACGACCATTTCCTTAATCGGAGAGATTTTCTGAGTCGGGCGGGAATGGGTATGGGTGCCCTTACCCTGGGTACCATGCTTGCCGGAAATCCTGCCTATGGGGCCAGCCCACTGTCGCCCAAATCTTCACACTTTCCCGGCACGGCGAAGCGCGTCATCCATTTCTTTCTCAATGGCGGCCCCTCGGCGGTAGATACCTTTGACTATAAGCCCGCACTCGCAAAATACGCCGGCCAGAATCTGCCCATGGACTATCTCCGTACCGAACGCAAGACCGGTGCGGCGTTTCCTTCGCCCTTTGCGTTCAAGCAATACGGGGAGAGTGGCATTCATGTGAGCGAGCTTTTTGATAAAACGGCAGAACACATAGATGATATCGCCGTCATCCGTTCTCTGAAAGCCAAAGTGCCTAACCACGAGCCCTCTCTCATGCTCATGAACAGTGGCGACGCTGTCATGAGTCGGCCCAGTCTCGGCTCCTGGTTAAACTATGGCCTCGGCTCAGAAAATCAGAATCTCCCCGGCTTCGTGGTAATGTGTCCAAACGGATATCCCGTAAAAGAAGCCGAAAACTGGCGTTCCGGATTTCTGCCCGGTATCTATCAGGGTACCTTTATCGATTCCAAGCATACCGAGATCGAAAAGCTCATCGAGAACATCCGCAACAACGTGACCAACAAGACGGAACAACGGCAGCAACTCGACTTGCTCCACGCGATGAACGAAGAGCACGCCGCGCGGCGCGACAATGATGCGCCCCTGGAAGCCCAAATTCAGTCCTTCGAGCTCGCTTATCGCATGCAGATGGAGGCCGCCGATGCCTTTGATGTCCAACAGGAGCCCGAATACATTCGCGAAATGTACGGCGAAGGCGTTCACGGTCGTCAAACCCTGATTGCCCGTAGACTCCTGGAGCGGGGCGTGCGCTACGTCCAACTCTGGCACGGTGCCGGACAGCCCTGGGACGACCATACCGATATTCAAAATCACGCAAAACTTGCACGAGAAATCGACCAGCCCATCGCGGCCCTCATCAAAGATTTGAAGCAACGCGGTATGCTCGACGACACCCTCATCATCTGGGGTGGCGAGTTTGGCCGCACGCCCACGGTCGAGCTCAATGCCTCTGGCGTTCCCATGAAGGGCCGCGATCACAACCCCTACGGCTTCTCCATGTGGATGGCTGGCGGTGGTATCAAAGGCGGCACCACCTACGGGGCCACCGATGAGTTTGGTTTCAAGGCCCAGGAAAACGTGCTGGAAGTGCACGACCTCCATGCCACCATATTGCATCTCATGGGCTTCGACCACGAACAATTTACCTACCGCTATGCCGGTCGGGATTTTCGACTCACCGATGTTCATGGCCACGTAGTGAAAGATATCATCGCGTAAGGTCACCCGACGGTAGCTTGAGCAATGCAGTTCCCGCGTTCAAGCGCGTTGGTCAGCAGAAAAATCGTTGGGGGTGCCACCCTTACACGGAGGAGCGCAGCGGGGGAGTTTAAGGGTGTACTGCGGTGCAGCACCGAAGAGTCTTTTCTGCTTCGTCTATATACGGAGCGGAGACAGGCCTTTTGGGCGTGACCTCAAAGACACTCAGGGGGACCAGCCTCGCCGGTTGCGTGCCCCTTGTTGTCAAACGTGGGATGCAGTCCCCGGCATTCCATTTCTGGTAAAATGGCATTTCAAATTGCCGAAGCAAAAACCTACACACGCTTCTTGTCAGCGGTCGGGGCCGTACAGGATGGTCCTCGCGGACGGGGAAAACAGGAACCTATGAACGCAGAAACATGCACCCAGATTCTGACGGCCATTGATGCCGCAAACAGCGCCGACCCCAATCAGGAAGTCTGGGAAGGCGAGGCGTATCCCCGTGAGTTACTCTACGGACAGCGCATGAGTCAGTGGCTTCACCGCTTGCGCCCCGATGCCGACGCGGCCCTCCAGATTGGCGCGCGGGCCCAGCATATCTGTCGCTGGGAGCACCCCCGGGATACTTACCCCATGGACCGCAAAGGATATCTCACCTGGCGGCGGGGACTTTACACCTTTCATGCGGAGCGGGTCGGCGAAATCATTCGGGAACATGGCGAGAGTGACGACGTGGTCGAGCGGGTGTCCTTCCTGCTTCACAAGAAAAAATTGCACGATGATGCCGATACCCAGGCCCTCGAAGATGCGGCCTGCCTCGTGTTCCTGGAATTTCACATCGCTGACTTTGCAGCAAAGACCGAACACGAAAAAATGGTCAACATCGTTAAGAAAACCTGGGGCAAAATGTCCGACACGGGACACGAGCACGCCCTGAAACTCTCGTACCCGGAGCCGGTGCAGGCGGTGCTCGTGGAAGCCCTCGGCAATGGCTGAACCCCGCCCCACCATCATCGGATTGGCAGGCGGCACGGGTTCCGGCAAGACCACACTCACGGAATCCCTCATGGCCCACCTGGGCGACGACGCCGTGTTGCTACAGCACGACTGGTACTATCGCGATCAATCCGATGTGCCCTTGGCCGATCGGGCGAAGGTGAACTATGATCACCCGGATGCGCAGGAGACGGACTTGCTCATTCGGCATATCAACGCCTTGCAGTCCGGTGAGACCATTGAAGCGCCCCAATACGATTTTGCAATCCATAGCCGCGCGGAAGCGACCAAAACAATCGCGCCGCGGACCGTTGTCGTGGTGGAAGGGATTAACACCCTCGCCAACGCCACCTTGCGGGCCTGTTGTGACTTGACCGTTTTCGTAGACACCCCAGCGGATGTGCGCTTTGCCCGGCGGCTGCAACGCGACGTGGAAGAGCGGGGCCGAACCCCCGAAAGCGTGGTGACCCAGTATCTGGGGGACGTGCGCCCCATGCATGAAAAATATGTGGAGCCCTGCAAAGATCTGGCCCACCTTGTCTTGTCGGGAGAAGTGCCGGTGGCAGATTCCGTGGCAACGATTCTGGCGTGTCTACGCGTCGGGGAATCGTTCCACCCGAACGCGCTGTTGCTGAGCAATTCTACCATGGCCGGAGAGCCCTATCTCGCCTGGGCCCGGGCATCCATTGTCGAACGCCTTGATGGCGTTGCCGAAGCGTTGTTTATTCCCTATGCGGCCGTGGATATCAGTTACGACGAGTACACCCAGCGGGTGGCCAATGGCCTCGCCCCTACGGGCACCACAATCCGGGGTATCCACACGGTTGAAGATAAAGGCGCGGCGTTACAGGACGCCCAATGCATTATCGTGGGCGGCGGCAATACGTTCAGTTTGCTCGCGGCCTGTCAACGCGAATCACTGCGACAATCTATCTGGGTGGCCATGAGAAAAGGGGCAACCTATATTGGCTGGAGTGCGGGCGCCAACCTGGCGTGTCCGACCATCAAGACCACCAATGATATGCCCATTGAGTCCGTGGCGGACTTTCGCGGGCTGGGGCTAATCCCATTTCAGCTCAACCCCCACTACACCAGCGCAACCGTTGCCGGACATGGCGGCGAGAGTCGCGATCAACGACTGCGGGAATGCGTCTTGCGGAATCCAGACCTCCCCGTACTGGGACTGCCGGAAGGCATGTACCTCGACGTTGATTCCGGGGTGACGTCATTGGGTGGTGCCGGAGAAGCGTGTTGGTTTCGTGCGGGTGGCGTGACGGAACCGATTTCCGCAGGCGTGCTCGGCGATTAGTCTTTGCGGTCCCGGCTTGTTTCATATTCCCGTTCACGCAAGCGCCACCGAATGTCTTCCAGAAGCTGGCGATTGACCCCCATCAATTCTGCGAGAAAGCCCGCCACGATGAGGACGAAACTTACCATGAACAAAATGGCCGCCAGAATGAGAGACTGAAGGTGTCCGCCACCCAGTCCGCTGAAATGAAAATAGCTATAGCGGATACAGGGAATCAGCGCCAGAAAAAATAGAAAAATGCCGGGGACTACAAAGAATCGAAAGGGCCGGTACGTCATGAAAATGCGCACGGTCGTGACGATAGAAACACGAATGTAATAGGCCGGGCTTTTCACCAGACGCGAGGGGCGGAGATCCACATTGGTGCGAATGGGCACCGACGTGATGGCCATATTCTTGCGCCCTGCCTGTATGACGGTTTCCAAGGTGTAGGTGTAGGAGCCGAAGACATTCAGGCCCATGGCCACATCGCGGGTCATGGCGCGGAAGCCACTGGGCGCGTCGGGGATGCTCGTGTTACTCGCCATACGCACCACCCACGAACCCACCCGTTGCAGTATTTTTTTCGAGGTGGAGAAATGTTGAATGTCGGCGATAGGACGTTCCCCGACGACAAATTCAGCATGCCCCTCCAGAATGGGCGCCACGAGTACGGGGATATCGTCCGCATTGTACTGGTTGTCCGCATCGGTGTTGACGATGACGTCGGCCCCGGCCTTGATGCAATAGTTCAGGCCGGCAGTAAATGCCCGTGCCAGACCCCGGTGTACATTGAGGCGCACGATGTGGTCCACCTCATGGTCACGGGCTACCTGCACCGTGCCGTCGGTGGAGCCGTCGTCGATGATGAGCCATTCCACCACATCGAAGCCCTTCACCACGCGGGGCAGGGACTGCAGGGTCACGGGCAAGGTGCCCTCTTCGTTGTAACAGGGTATTTGAATAATTAGTTTTTTCA
>CAXBPH010000003.1:0-73963 GCA_963977445.1 uncultured bacterium
GGTTCTTTTTCGGTGGGATGGCGAACCCAGGGCTCGCTTCGCTTCGCGCCTGGGCCAGGGTATGCCGCTCCTTCGGAGCTGATGGCCCGTCGTCCTGGGAATACGTAGCGTAGTAGGTGGCTATCCCTAATTGCCCCAATACAAAACTTTTCTGTTCTCTGCTTTTGTCATCCACTTTTGTATTTATGTCTTAAAACAACGAATAACTACGCCCAACAACACGAAAACCGTGCCCGGATTTTCCGGATACGGCTCGTTGTGTGTGTTGTGCTGCAGTGGCTGGTGCTTAGTTAATAATTAAGCGCGAAGGCCTCGTTTCCGCTGGACGAGCCCGATGAGCCCCAGACCAAGCAGGGTCAAGGTGGCAGGCTCAGAGACCGGACTACCCGGATCGGCAGGGTCGGGAACGACCATGGTTCCGGTAATCGCCAATTCAGAGTAATCCAACACCCACGCATCAAAACCGTAGAAGGTACGCACTTCGAAGGAAGTGGCACCGTCGAGCAGACTGGCGAAGGCGGTGAGGTCAAAAACGTCTTCCCGGGCGTAGCTGGCCAACTCGGTCGTTTGACCGTCGGTCAGGTCCGCGACGTAGAGTCCGTCAATGTAGAGTTCCGTTGCCCCGGCGGATCCAATGCCTTGACCACCCGTCAGCAGGGTAAGGGAGGCGCTGGTAATATCCGTCAGGCTTGAGACGTCGTAGGTTTGGCTCCAGCTCTGGTTACCGAAAACCCATATGTCAGTAAAGCCTTCGTCATCAAATTCGGTCAGGACATCCCAGGGCCAAATCATGTCCCCGTCCACGGCCCCGGTTCCAAACCCGTCTTTGTCGCCATAGAGACTGGTTATGGTCCCCGCGACCGTAGGCATGGCATAGAATGCTGCAATCAGTAGCATCGTTACGGTGGTGAATTTCTTAAACATGGTGGTGTTTTCCTTGCTGCGTTGCGGTAATGAAGGGTGACGACCTATTCTCTTGGCGAATTATTGTCGTCATGGCCGTTTGTGTGTGTGTGCATGCCAACCACCACTTGTAATGCAATCGCCGTGCCAATCCCAAACGAGCCCCTAATCACCACCGCATTCTTCCACAACATTGATAAAACCTACCGTAGCGACTGTTTCCTATATTTTGATATTTGGACGCAAACTTGCCAATACGGTTCAATTGAGCATCATATCTTGTCGCATTTACGTAATTTTCCCCTTGATATTATTGAATTTTAGGTACTATATACCATTTTTACACTAAATACACTTAGAAAATATCGAATCTATCGATTGCAACCCGACGGAAATGTAGGGCCAGCAACGGGAAAAATGGATGCCGTACGCACGACGGATGAAAGGCAACAAAATACGCTCAGGTACGTTTTAGAGGGAGAGCTACCAATTTGTCGATCTTCGGGCACGGCGAAGCAGGGGCAATTTGCCGCTCATATCCCCATCGACGCAGTTTGCTGTCGCGAGCCCCTTGGACAGAAAAAAACTACTCGGACACCAACTCATTTGCCGTGTAATAGGCATCAGAATGGTCCAAGGGTGCCCCATCGTCGCTTAGCAGACCTTCCGCGTGGATCTCATGAATATAGTAGCGACGGATGGGATCGGTCACGAGGCGTATTTCCAGTCCATCGGCGCTGAGGGTGGCCGATTGGATGGCATGAGGCTGGGTATCCACCTCGGGACTGCCATAGTTGGCGTGGTACATGAGGGTGTAGCTCGACAGGGCGTAGGAGGAAAGGTCGGCGGCCGATTCGGGATTCACCGGCCGGGTGAAGCGCAGGGTGAAGCCATCGTGCTCCAGGCGCATCTCCTGGATTTCAAAGGGCACGGTGCCATCCCAGGTGACCCGGTCCATTCCGAAGGACTTGGTGCCATAGGAATTCCAGCCCCGATTACTTTCGCCGACGAAGAGTGAGCCATCCTTTCCCCAGGCCATACGGAGCACGGCACTCTGGAAGCCCTCGAGAAAATTGAAACAGGCTCCCTGATAGACTCCATTGACCTTTTCCATGAAAACCCGGGAAATGGCAGCGGTAGTGAAATCGCCGACGAGCAGCTGACCCTTAAAAGGTCCGATCTGTTCGTCGTTCTCGATACAAAGCACATCGGTCGTACTCATCCCGACCTTTTTATAGGGAAACCACACGGCGGGCAGGCTCAACAAGGGAAACTGGGCCTTGGCTTCCGGAAGGGGAATACCCGAAGGAATTTTTTCCGGTTTTGCAAAGGGCGCACCGGGCAACGCGCAATGCTTGAGGGAATCCACGTGGCCGTAGAAGGCCCCCTTACGAAGCTGGTGCAGGGACCCGGCAGGAATCCAATTGCCCTGCTGGTCCGTAAAAAACACATCGCCTTCCAGGTTGGCACCCAGTCCGGCCGGTGAGCGCATCCCCGCACACTGGGGCTCTATGTGACCGTCGGGATATACTTTGAGGCCCCAACCGCGCCAGGCATCCTGTTTGGGATAGTTGGCCTTGCCCATGCCGATATTGAGGGTAATCCAGAGGGCGCCATCGTTACTGGGCACGGCTCCATAGGCGTATTCATGGTAGTTGCCGGTAATCCCCCACCCATCGGTTACCGTGCGATAGACATCGATGATGTCGTCGCCGTTTGAGTCTTCCAGGTGGGTCAGTTCGGACCGTTGCACCACGTAGAGCCCGTCGTCTTTGTTGAGCAGGTTCAGGGGCTCGTGGAGGGCCTCGGCGATTTTCTTGAAGGTCGTGGTGGCCGGGTTGTTGTCGTAGAGTCCGTCAACAATCCACACTTCCCCCTTGCGCAAGGCCACGACGACGCGGCCGTCGGGAAGCACCTCCACTGCGCTCACCTCAAAGGCCACCCCCTCGGGTGGGTCGATGGGAAACAGGGTATACGCCGGGTTCGTTTCGGCCACCGCTGCGGTGCAGACAAAAAGGATCGGAATGGTCAACCACCCGAGACGCCGTGTATTGAAAAGTGTGTCCCGGTGGGTGTGACGCGTTGACCTTGAATTACTTACCATGATATCACCTGCTCAATGCTTGTTCCTGCTTCCGTCACTGCGACAGGCAGAACCCATCCCGTTTCACCCGGGCCCGCCACGGGGGACGGTGCCGACGTCAGCGTAAGGGTCACCGCTCCGATTTTAAAGGTCGTCTCGTTGGTCTTCTCCCCTTTTCCCAAGCGGAGAAAAATGCTCTGGTCGGGCCCGCTGAAACGTAGTCTCCGCTGGAAGGAAGTGCCGCTCTCGTCGGGCCGTAGCGATTCCTCCACCTGGACAGACCCGATGGCATATTGAAATATGGGCACACGGCCTTCGTCCAGCCGATAGCCGAGGAAGCGCATGCTGTCTCTTGTCCAGGGCCCTTCCAGCGACGTGGCCAGACCGATGCCGGATGGCAAGGTAGCGACGGCTTCGCCCAGGGGCTTCACAAAGGGGGAAAAACGATCGGCCTGGGCCGACTCGGCATCGATGAATCGGCCGCGCCAGACTTCGGCGGGTCCCATGCGGAGGGCATCGAAAACATAGTGGATGCCGGCCGGAAAGCCGACGGCAATGGCATGGGTCCCTACGTCCTGCACAAAGGTGCGGTGCATCAGGGGGTAGTCCCGGGGTTTCAGCTCGAAGCTTGCGGTGTTCTCCATACCGAAGGGCAAGCGCGTTTCATTCACTTCCCGAAGATAAATCCAGAGGGCCTCGATCTGCTGATTGGCGTTTCCGTTGAAGAGCTTGCTGCCCTGACTCTTTCCCTCGAGGAAGAAGGCGGGCATACGGGTACCCGGGCGCAACGAGGCGGGGTCGAGCATATACTGCTTGAACCAGGCGGGCTGCAGGCGCGCCGGCACGAAGGCCAGATCCACCGCAGGAATACCGAGCGAGCGATGGCCGTTGAGGTTATGGCAGGTGACACAGCCGAGCCCTTCGGTGCCCATAAGTTCGCGGCCGTAATGATTGCGGTGGTTGTGCTCCAGGCCGGTCACGTTGATGGGCAGGGGTGTCGGGTTCTTATCCACCGCCAGAAAGGCTTCCGCCAGGGGTACCACATTGGCCTCACCAAAGTGTGGCATGCGGGTCGCCATGTAGGGACGCACGCGGCCTTCATCGGTGAGAATGTCGGTGAGCCATTCCGGGGTCAGTTTGCTGCCCACGGCCGTGAGGGTCGGCGGCATACGGCCTTCATCGCCCAAATCCTGGTCATCGGTCTCGCCGAAAAAGACTGCACGACCGGCTTCCGGGGCTCCAAGTCCATTGCGCTCGTGGCAGGCATAACAATTCAGCGCGAGGAGGCTGTGATTAATCGTGTCCGCCTGGGAAACCTCCGCCGAGGTCACCGGTTGGAGAGCCAGCAGGGCGGCACGCTGTTCTTCCCCCAGGGAAAACCAGGGCACGCCCGCTGTCGGCGTCTCTGCCAGACACCCACGGGGTGACGGGGCTTCCGTCGCAAAGGACGGCGCAACCAGGGGGGATGCGGTGTCGCCCAGGGCATGACACGAGGCACAGTTCAATTGTTGAAAGAGCGCCTGGCCCCGTGCGGCTTTCGTCGCATCGATCGCGGGGGCCGCTGGAGGCGTCAGCCCATCATCGCCATCGCCATAGATGAGCCAATGGGCAATATCCGTCGCCTCATCGTCGCTGAGGGTCATGTTCGGCATGCGCCCACCGGAACGAATCGCGGCCGGATCACGCAGGAAGGCGACGAGTGCTTCAGGGGACGTTTTGTCGGACAAGTTCGGCAGGGGAACGGAGGGCACCGCGATTGCAGCGGTCTCCACGTTGTCATCCCAGAATTCGTCCCCGGCCTTGGCCGCACCGGCCGCGCGGGTCGGAGCATGACAGGCCACACAGCCGACGGAATGAAACAGTTCTTCGCCATGCTGACGCCGTTCTGCCGAGATAGGAGCGACCGACGATGCGAGGGTGCCCCCCTGGCTGGCGAGAAAATGGGCGAGGGCCTCACTTGCAGCAGCCCGCGCTTCATCGCTCATACCCGCCATCATGTCGGGCATGAGGGTACCGGGCTTGGTCGCCTCGGGGCGGGCAATGAATTCCTGAAGGTACTCCAGCCGAATCCGGCTGCCCACGCCATCGAGAATGGGTGCCTGGTGGGCCGGAAAAGCAGCGCTACGGGAGCCATGACATTGGGTGCACTTGAGCTCATTGTAGAGTAGTTCACCAGACGCAACGCCCGTCGCCCCATCGTTTCCGAAGCGCTCGAAGCCAACCACCATGGGTGCGGCGGAAGCGGGCGAGGCCGACATCAGACTTGCGCCCATCAGGACAGATGCAATGAGCGTAGATTGTTTGGGTACCACGGATTGTCTCCCGTTGATTGCTCTAATGAATGCGCTTACTTGCGGCAGGGCCCTCGGGGGGACGGCCCCGACCTTCATCTTCGCCATGTATACCGTCAAAATAGCGGCACCAAGACGAAGTCTCGCTGCCTCACCGTCATCGGGGTCGGTGCAGTCCCCGCGACCACCATCACCCTGCCAAACCGAACCCCGGATCGGTGCAGTCGCTGCGAGTCAACTTACTTGCCGTCTCGTGCTGCAATGAGGGCATCAATCCAGGGGCGCAGATACTTGCCGTTGTCGTGAAAGGTCCGGCCGCTGAAGAGATTGCCGTCGATCACGGAAGCTTCATTCACAAAAATACCACCACAGACTTCCAGATCGAACTTACACTTCGGCACGGTCGCCATCTTACGGCCTCGGACACAATCGGCGTAGGCGGGAATTTCCACGCCATGACACACGCTGGCCACGGGCTTGTTTTCGGCGAAGAAGTGCTTGGTCACCCGCACGAGATCTTCGTCGTAGCGGATGTATTCCGGTGCGCGACCACCGGAGAAAAAGATGCCCGCGTATTCCTCAGGCTTAATATCCTTAAAGGCGATATCGGACTGCAGGGTGTACCCCTCCCACTCTTTCGTGATCGTCCAGCCGGGCTTCACCTCGTGCATGACCATCTGGTACCGGTGCACTTCCGGGCCGGCCACGACGGGCTCAAAGCCGTCTTCCTGCAGGCGGTAATAGGGATAGAGCGTATCGAGGGTTTCGGACGCATCACCAATAACAATCAGAACTTTGTTAGACATTAATTTATCTCCCATTGCCTCACCGTGGAATGCAGGTAAGGACATACATGATTATCAGATCCAGTTATTCTTTCGATTCGGGAAGCTTCTCATGGAGCCCTTCGGTCGGCGAATCTTCCGTTTGCCGATTCTGTTGCTCTTTCCGTAACCTGCGCAGGCGAAGCAAGGATTGGGCGCTGTCGGTTCCAAGAAGTTTCACGAAGCACAGGGCAAGAATCATGACCACCCCAACGACGGTAACGGGCATGCCAATACCGAGGTCGGTGAAACGGTCCACGAGGAATCCAGCAAGAATCTGGCTCATGATAACCAGTATCATGAGCCAGAAGGGCGTATCGATTTGTTTATGTAAGGACACGAAATACCTGTCGCGTGCTACGAAAATATAGGGTCGCAGCAATTGTTATCACGTCAAATTCTTCAGACAGTCCTCAAGATATTCCTTCGAACGATTCAGTGCTGAAGTCGATTCCGGAATCGTGGGCATGATCGGAATCCCCCGGGGGGTAGGATGCATAAACACCGAGGTCCATCCGGCGTATCCAATATCCTTGAGCCCTTGAAGAATGGGTACGAAGTCGAGGGGACCAAAGCCGGGTAACTGCTGCATTTCCCGCGCACGGGGCATGGGCTTGTGGCTACCAAAGCCGTGTTCCCAGGCATAAAAGTGACACAGCTTGGGGCCGATGTCACGAATCAGCTGGGCCTGTAACGGAGCGTCCTGGGGCAGATGGTAGGGCGCATAGGCGATACCCAAAGCCGGGCTCGTCGCTAATTCCGCAAAGTAGCGGAGGGAATCGGGACTATTGATCAGGGCATTGCCATGATTTTCAATCCCGAGGACAACCCCCGCAGCTTCCGCCGCATCGGCCATAGGTTTAAGCTGCTCTACAAATTGCTGAACCGCCGCCTTCAGGCCGGACGCGTCCCCGTTGAATCCCGTACTGCCCGCAATAACAATCCGCGCACCGAGGCGTCCTGCAATCTTGAGCTCGTCCTGGAGCTTGAAGGGCCCGAGGTCATAGCGGGTCGTCATGCCCAATTGGACATTATTTTCCGCAAGTAACTTCTGGAAAGCTTCCTCGCCCATAGCGTCAAGCTCTTCGCGCTGACTACCGTGACTCTTCGGCCAGATATCGATGTGCGTCGCGCCGACCTTCGCCACCTCCGGGAGGATATCCTTCAGCGGGAGCTGACCATAGAGGCTTGAAGCCAGAATATAGTCCAGCTTGAAGCCCCCTTCAGCCTGTGCGGCCCCAAGGGGCAGGGCGGCCGAAGCGGCGGCTACGGTCGTATACTTCAAAAATTCACGGCGTGTGGAAGCCATGGTATGCCTCCTGTCTTACGCTTTGATTTTCATCTGTCCATTTTTCACCATCTGGGTGAAAAGTTCACGTTGCTCGATCAAGGCTTTCACGCCATCTTCGACTTTCGTGCGGCACTCGAGCAAAATCCAGCCGTCATAATCCATGGCAACAAACATGTCCATGAGTTTCTGATAGGGATAATCACCCACATTCAATTCACGGATGTGGGTCGTGGGACCGAAACGATCCTTCACGAGGTTGAAGTTGTGTTCAAGACCGTCACCAATCAAATCCTGGTCATTGGAATTCCAGCATATAAACACATTGGGATCATCGGCGATATCAAAGATAGCTTTCATGGTGGGCAGTTCGCAGCAGGAGCCGTGGACTTCCACCCGAATCTGCTGACCATGCTCGCCGGCAAACTTACCCACTTCGTTGAGGGACTTGCCAATCTGCTCGATGGTCTTTTCACGGTCGACGCCCTCGTGGAAACTGTTGGGCTTCACTTTTACACCCGTCGCGCCAATATCGTGGCTCAACAGAATAAAATCTTTCGTACCCTGAATATTTTCTTTGAGCTTTGCAGGGTCCGGTTCGTCGTAATGTTGGTTGGTGCCCGGTCCCAGGCACGTCACCGGGCTATCCGCGAATTTCTTCTTAACTTCTTCGCGCTCGGCCTTGGAAATCGTCGGCTGTACACCATGGGCATGTTCGGTGCGCAGCTCCACGGCCAATACGTCACTCGCCGTACAATTCTTGATGATGGTATCGAGATCCCAGTGTTCGCCCCAAAGATAGGTCACCAGGCCCAGGTGCATCTTGCTGCCGGGCATAGCCTTGGCAAAGGCCGGTGAAGGAAGTAGCGAAGCACCAAGAAATGCCGCCGCTGCCGCACCGGAGGATTGGACGAAATTACGTCGTGACATTGATTTCATGTGTGAAGCACTCCCAACCTGTTCATATTTCAGTAGATTGCCGTCGCGGCGACCACTATGGTGCGGACAAGCGTATATCGGCTGAGGATAGGCAATTCCTCGTGAAATTTCCAATTTTTTCTGGGATCGGCCATCACTACCTGGCGCGAGAAGCGCTATGGCTGACCAAAAAGCCGCCGGGACTGGGTCATTTCCACGTTTGGCATGGTTTCGAAGAGCGCGGGCGGATAGACGATATTTATGGGCCCCTCCCGCTCACCCCGATGCCAAGCGGCCAGCAATTCCAAGCCCTCCGCCGCCGCTTCGCGAACAGGTAGCCACAGGTGAGCACAGGCCTCCGTCAACACCGCCGCATCGTTTCCATAGGTCCAGACGACGGCCTCAAAGTCTTTTCCACACACCCGACCGGCACGTCGGGAACCTTCGCGAATACTCGCCGCATCTTCGGTGGCACTGCAATCCACCATGGCCGTGACGTTGCCATCCACCAGAAGGCGATGCACAATATTGGCGTTATCATTCGTTTTGAAGTTGACCGACTGCATGAGTCGCTCATCGGGCGCGATGCCCGCTTCTGCCAACGCACGCAGGTAGCCCCGTTGCCGATCAAGACCCGGTTGAAAATTGGCGAAGGCACGGAGCAAGGCTATGGAGCGGTGGCCCCTGTCAATGAGGTACTTGGTGCTCATGTAGGCCCCCAACTCATAATCGGCCGTGGCGCTGCTGCACTCGGGGAAGGAGTCGAGTCGACCGAGACTCAGGTAGGGAACGCCATAGCGGTGAATTCGCTCGATGACCGTATCGCCGATCTCCAAGGGGTTGAGCAGAAGACAGGCGGAAAAGAGATTTTCCCAGATACTTCGACCATAGTCGCCCTGGGGATCATCGGCGCAGGGGCACATGTCGAAACAGATGCGTCCCCCCTGGGCACCGAAGACACGATGCATTTCACTGAAGAGCCACTGTATGAAGGGGTGGCTCAGGGGCAACTCTTCGGACGTCGACGAACGCACAACCCCGATACAGCTCGGACGACCACCACGAAGCGCACGGGCCCCCACATTGGGAAAATAGCCCAGCTCATCGATGATCTGTCGTACGGCCTCACGGGTGGCCTGGCCAACCCCGCTTTTCTCATTGATCACCCGGCTGACGGTATTGGCCGAAACCCCGGCACGGGTCGCCACATCATAAATGGTCGGTCTCTTAGTACCCACGAAAATCAACTCCTGCTTCGGTCCGCCCCCGCCTATCGTCACCGCCTATCGTAACATTATCGATAACTCTTAGTCTACTCCCTACTTTCCTCCCATAGAAGTTCGGCGCATTTCCAAAACACCAATTTTAATTAACTTGTTTATTTACAATATATTACAGCAACCAACAACAGAACAACCACCCAACATTAATCTATTCGTATATAATCAATTGACGTAACACCCCTTTCCTGCTACCATTTAACATTATCAGTTA
This sequence comes from uncultured bacterium, assembly GCA_963977445.1. GTDB lineage: Bacteria > Hydrogenedentota > Hydrogenedentia > Hydrogenedentales > JAEUWI01 > JAEUWI01. The sequence continues at coordinate 9,802 of CAXBPH010000003.1, forward strand.
CTCACGAATTGATTCATTATTATTTGGTTGGCGGGGCCTGGAGACCCCCGCGCACGCACAGGGCAGTACCGGCAGTATCCCTTTTCTTTCGAACCGTACACCTATTCTGCTAAACCGTGGAGAGACCTATGAAAAAAAGAGGCTTTACCTTAATCGAATTGCTCGTTGTTATCGCGATTATCGGGATACTGGCGGCCATATTACTACCAGCCCTGGCCCGCGCTCGGGAAGCGGCCCGTCGGGCGAGTTGCCAGAACAATCTGAAACAACTGGGGCTCGTGGCAAAAATGTATGCCGACGAGAGCAAAGGCAACCTCTATCCCAACCCACAGGGCAATGAATTCGGGGGACTGGATTGCGAAACGGGCGGCACAAACGCCAGCTTCACCTACAACAGCCCCTATTCAGCTGCGGCCTTCTTCATGCGGATGAAAGAGATCTACCCCGAATATCTGACGGACCAGAATGTTATCTATTGTCCGTCTGATCAGGAGCCCAATGTCTTAAAGAACCCCAATACCGGTGAGGCCTGGGCCCACCTCCCCTGTTCCGACAATGACTTTGGCATTGGCAAAGCCGACATCAGCTACGCCTACACCGCCTGGGTCTATGACGATATCGAAGAAGAAACCATGTCGGTCACGTTCATGAACCCGGACATTCCGGCCGATTGGCTCGCGGCGCCTCAGGTTGTCGGCTACCTTGCGGTCTTACTGGTAGCTGCACCGACACGCAATGTCATCGAAGGCGGTGGCGACCCGGAAACGGCCGTCGGCATCCAGTTTAAGCATACCCAAGAGGACATCAAGTTTTCGGACTATATTCCCTACGACAGTTCCGGCGGCATCAACATGGCCATCACGGCCAATGGCGGGCCCATAGGTAATGGCGGCAGTGATACCATGTTGCGTTTGCGGGATGGTATTGAACGCTTCCTCATTACCGACATAAACAATGCCGCCGGCTCAGCCCAGGCCCAGAGCAATATCCCGATCATCTATGATCAGGTAAGCGGCACCACCATCGCCTACTACAACCACATCCCCGGCGGCAGCAACGTGCTGTTTATGGATGGTCACGTGGAGTTCCAGAAGTATGGCTCGGGCGGTGTCACTTCGAAAGGCTTCGCGGCGGCCTCTTCAATTCCGTAAGCGCAAATCAGGCCCATTAAGGTCGTTTCGACGCCCCGGAGCAAATTTCGGCTCCGGGGCGTCCTCCGTTTACAGGGCCCACGGCGCACACGTGGAACGCTGAAAAAGAATGTCCGCGCCCCCAGTGCGCAATTGAAAAAAAACCGTGGGAGGGGTATCCTTAAGGTTGGACTGTACTTAGCACCCGTCAGGTAATTTAAATCGATGAAACTTGCCATACATAAGATAGCCGGCCTTTCCTTGGGGATTTTTTCGTCCCTGGCCGTTGGTCAACCCGCACCCGATCCCGATTTTTTCACAACGGCCGTCAAACCTGTCCTGGAAGCCAACTGCTTCAAGTGCCATGGCGGACGGCCCGCGATTAAAGGAGAATTTCGCATCACAAGCCAGGAAGGCCTTGCCCGGGGCACGACCCGGGGCCCTGCGATTGACGTGGAGAACCCGGCAGAGAGCGCCCTGCTCCAGATGATCAGCTACAGCGATGAGCAACATCAGATGCCGCCATCGGGCAAGCTGTCGCAGGAAGACATTGACACCCTCACAAAATGGGTGACGATGGGTGCCCCATGGGCCCCTGAAGGCGAAGACTTCGGGGTACCGCCTGAGGAACATCATGGACCGACAGACAAGGGCAAGGACCACTGGGCGTATCAGCCCGTGACCCGTCCCGACGTGCCCCAGGTAGCCGACCCGAACTGGCAGGCCAATCCTATTGATGCCTTCGTCCGGGCCCGACTCGATGGGGCGGGCTTTACCCCGGCCGAACCGGCCTCCCGACAGGTCATGATTCGCCGCCTCTACTATGATCTTACCGGCCTCCCCCCCGCCCCCGAAGCGGTGGAAGCCTTTATTCACGACGAACGGCCAGACGCCTATGAACAGCTGGTGGATGCCCTGCTTGCCAGCCCCCACTATGGCGAGCGATGGGCCCGGCACTGGCTCGATGTGGTGGGCTATGCGGAAACCCATGGCTTTGAGCGAGATTCCGACAAGCCCTTCATGTGGCGCTACCGTGACTATGTCATCGATGCCCTCAATAAAGACAAGCCCTACGACCAATTTGTCCGTGAACAGATTGCGGGCGATGAGATGCCCGAAGCCGGCCCCGAACAGTATATCGCGACGGGACTTTATCGCCTTGGCATCTGGGACGATGAGCCCGCCGACAAGGCCCTCGGTCGCTACGATGAGTTGGATGGCATGGTACAAACGGTAACCGCTACCTTTCTGGGCTCGACCCTCGGTTGCGCCCGGTGCCACGATCATAAAATCGACCCCTTCCCCACGGTCGACTACTACAGCATGATCGCCTTCTTCCAGGGCATCAAGTCAACCCAGCGTCAGTCAGAATTAACGCCCGTCATGACGAAAGAAGAACAGGCCGCCTACGACGCCGGGGTGGCCCAGAAGAATGCCGATGTCGCCCATATCAATGACCAGATCTATCAGGAGGAGCAGCAATTTCTCACCGCCCTGAATGCCAAGGCGGGCACCGATGCCCCCCCCATTCGGCGGAGCGATCTCGTCGACCTGAACTTCCGCTTTTACCGTGATACGTGGGAAACACTCCCCGCCTTTGACACCCTCCGGGCCGAAACCGAGGGCAAGCTGGCCCACAATTTTGTAACCCTGTCGGCCGCGAGTCGTAAGGATGCCATGGGGCTGGTCTTCCAGGGCAAGTTGCGGGTCACAGAAGAAGGCGAACACCAATTCAAGATAAAGGCCAAGGATGGCATCCGCCTCACTATCGGCGAGAAGGTCGTCTATGAAGCCGTGGGTACCGGCACCCATGAAGAGACGGTTTCACTCCCCCTCTGGCCGGGCCAACACGCGTTCCGCGTTGACTATTTCAACACCTATGACGGGCCACTCCTCGACCTCCAGTGGTCCGGGCCCTCCTTCGAGCTTCGCCCCCTGTCGCTGGACGCACCAACGGCGGAAACGCCCGATGTGCCCAAGCTCATCGCGGCACGTGGTGCTGAAGTCCTCAGTGAAGAAGCCCGCACCCACTATGACCAACTCAAAAAAGACCTCAAGGCGACCCAGGACCGACACGTACCGGGTCAGTGGGGCACGACCGTAATTTCCACGGGCCCCCAGGTTGCCGATACCCATGTCCTCCTTCGCGGCAACCCCCATGTGGAAGGTGAGCTGGTCCAACCGAATTTCCCGGGCATCTTGAGCCAGGGTGCCGCAGTCGTTCCTCCGGCAAATTCAGACGCAAAATCGCCGGGCCGTCGTCTCGTCCTCGCCAACTGGCTGGCCAGCACAGAAAATCCCATGACCGCACGGGTGATGATGAATCGAATCTGGCAATACCATTTTGGACGTGGCATCGTGCGGACCTCCAATGATTTTGGCACCATGGGCGAGCCGCCGACCCACCCCGAATTGCTCGACTGGCTCGCCAGTGAGTTCGTCGCCCGGGATTGGTCCATAAAATCCATGCACCGCCTGATCTTACTGTCGAACACCTATCGCATGTCGTCCAAGGGCGACGAAACCGCCCTGGCAAAAGATCCCCGAAACAATCTGCTGTGGCGCTTCGACGTGCGACGTCTGGAAGCCGAAGAAATTCGGGACTCCATGCTCGCTGTAAATGGCAGCCTCAATTCCAAAATGGGGGGCCCACAGGTCTTCCCGCCCATGCCGGCCGCCGTGCTGGCCACGTCGTCTACGCCGGATCACGTCTGGGGCAATTCCCCCGTAGAGGAGCACACCCGTCGCAGCATCTACACCCATGTGAAGCGTTCACTGAAGGACCCTCTGCTGGCCGATTTTGATATGGCCGACACGGAATCGAATTGTGCCGTGCGCTTTACGACGACCCAGCCTACCCAGGCACTCAACATGCTGAACAGCGACTTCGTAAACACCCAGGCCGAACGACTGGCCACGGAGATCACCGAAGAAAATGCCGCCAACCTGCAAACGAAGGTGTGGCTGGTCCTGAATAAAGTCACCCAGCGCACGCCGGACAACAGCGAAGTGGATATGGGCCTCGCCTTTATCGCCGAGGTCCAGGAGCGCTATGGCTATGATGAGGCCCAGGCCTTTGAGCGATTCTGCCTCCTGGCATTGAATCTGAATGAATTCTTATACGTTGACTAAACGCCCCACGGCCCCCCGTATCGGTGGCTGGCCAACGAGGGCGCGTAAGACAGGAGTAAAAAGCGATGGCTGACAATAAACCACGCGGTTCATTTTGCGGGCGTACCCGCCGGGAATTTCTCACCACCATGGGCGGCGGATTTACCTCCCTGGCCCTGACCGGACTGCTCGCGAAGGATGGCTTCCTGAACAATCAGGCTTTCGCGGCCGATGGGGTATCTTCCTTTGAAAGTCCCCTCGCCTCAAAGATTGCCATGGCCGCCCCCAAAGCCAAGAGTGTCATCTTCCTCTTCATGTATGGTGGCCCCAGCCATGTGGATACCTTCGACTACAAGCCCGAGCTGTTCAAGCTGGACGGAAAGACCATTCAGGTTAAAACAGCCGGACGAGGCGGCAAGAAAAACGAAGGTCGCGTCGTCGGCCCCAAATGGCGATTCAAGCAATATGGCCAATCGGGTGCCTGGGTGTCGGAACTCTTCCCCCATGTCTCCACCTGCGTGGATGACATCACCTTCCTGAAATCCATGACGGCCGACTCCCCCATTCACGGCTCGGCCATGCTCATGATGAATTCGGGACGCATCCTCAGTGGCAACCCGTCCATGGGTTCGTGGGTCAACTATGGCCTGGGCTCCATGAACGAAAACCTCCCCGGCTATGTGGTCATGCTCGACAAGACCGGCGGCCCTATCAGCGGTGCCCAGAACTGGAGCAGCGGCTTCATGCCCGCCAACTACGAGGCCACCGTATTCCGTCCCCAGGGCGACCCCATCCTCAACCTCTCCAATGATCGTGGCATGTCGCGGGAAGAGCAACGAACGCTCCTGAACCACCTCAACCACTTCAATGACCAGCATCTGGCCGACCGGGTCGACAACAGCGATCTCGCCGCCCGCATCGCAAGCTATGAGCTGGCCTATAACATGCAAGTCACCGCCCCGGAAGCCGTTGACCTGGCCCAGGAACCGGAGCACGTTAAACGGCTCTACGGCATGGATCACGACCGGACGGAAGACTTTGGACGAAAGTGCCTCATGGCCCGGCGCATGGTCGAGCGGGGTGTGCGCTTTGTTCAGCTCTACTCCGGTGGCGCCCACAACGACGCCAACTGGGATGCCCACGCCGATCTGCAGGACAACCACAATTACCACGCAGGCAATACGGACAAACCCATTGCCGGCCTCTTGAAAGATCTTAAACAGCGGGGACTGCTGGACGAGACCCTGGTCATCTGGGGCGGCGAATTTGGCCGTCAGCCCACGGCGGAATATGAAAAGGGCACGGGCCGCGACCACAATTCCATGGGCTTCACCATGTGGATGGCCGGTGGCGGCATCAAAGGCGGCATGTCTTACGGCGAGACCGACGAGCTCGGCAGCACCGCCGTAACCAACCGCCTCCACGTGAAACGTCTCCACGCCACCGTACTCCATCAGATGGGCCTGGACCCCAACCACCTGAGCTATTTCTACAACGGCCTCGATCAGAAGCTCGTCGGTGTAGAAGGTGCCGAGCCGATCTGGGATATTATCGCGTAGGATCGACCTCGTATAGCCCGGCCCCTTCTCGATACGTTGTTTTTTTAACCACAAAGAACGCAAAGAACACAGAGAAGAGGTAGCCGCAGGGGCGCACAAAACGTCCCTGTGTCTGTTAATTCTTTTAAGTCGTTCCGCGCGATCGGGTTTTGGACGCGACGCAGGCGCTCCAAAACGCGTTCGTGCGTGGGGACTCGAAATCTGCCGACACCCTGTCACTACTTTCCCCCACCGACGACACCTTCCCTGCAACAACGACAAACGCCGCTCCCAGCGGCACGAAAAACCGGGAGCGACGTTTGTTTTGCTTTCCCAGTGATTCACCTTCTCTGGGAATATGGGTTCGAAGTCAGCAGGCGGCGGCGCAGTCCTTTTTCACCTGTCCGATGGCACCGGCCAATTCTTCGGCAGGGGGCAGGTGCAGATAGACAAAGCCGTCGTTAACTTTTACGTCAAAGGTCGCCACCCGAAGGTTGTCGCCTGAGACGCAAGAGCCGTCTTCGAGAGAGAACTGTTTCTTATGCATGGGGCAGGCCACCTTCGGCACGCCCTCGTCGTCACCGAGTAATCCACGGGCAAGAACCATGTCTTGCTTGTGGGGACACATATTCTGGGTGGCATACCATTTATCTTCTTCGCCATAACGAAATACGGCTAACTGCACCCCGCCGTAGCTGACCGCCATGCCCCCCTCTTCCGGGAAGGTACCCACACGTCCGGCTTTCCACCAGGACTGGGTCGACCATTCAAAGCCATCGGACGATTTCGCCACAACAGGCCAGTCCACGGGACGTTTCTGGTCGCGCTCTTCCACGTAGCCGATGGTGGGGTCAGCCTCATCAACGTTGGCAAAGTGCCGGAACAAGGCCCGTTTTTCTGGGTTATTCACCACTTCAGCCCATTCGCACTGGTAGGTATCCACCAGTCGGGCCATGTCGGCCTCCAGCACTTCGCACAATCCGAGCACATCGCCAATAACGACGTCTTTCAGATGGGCGACGCCACCTTCCAACTTTTCCAACCAGACAGAAGTTCGCTGAAGGGGGTCGGCCGTCTGAATGTAATACATGAGAAAGCGGTCGATGTATTTAATGGCCGTTTCCGTGTCGATTTCCGAGGCAAACAAGTCGGCATGACGGGGTTTGGTACCGCCATTACCGCAGAGGTAAAGATTCCAGCCTTTGTCGGTGGCAATCAGGCCCACATCCTTGCACTGGGCCTCGGCACACTCTCGGACGCAGCCGGACACGGCAAACTTGAGCTTGTGGGGCGAGCGAATGCCGCGATAGCGCTCTTCGATCTCGACAGCGAAGGCGGTGGAGTCCTGGACGCCATACCGGCACCAGGTCTGGCCTACGCAACTCTTTACGGTACGCACCGACTTACCATAGGCATGACCACTTTCGAAGCCCGCCTCGATGAGCTCTTCCCAAATGTCAGGAAGCTGCTCCACCCGGGCTCCGAGGAGGTCTACACGCTGGCCGCCGGTAATCTTACAGTAGAGATCATATTTCTTTGCCACCTTACCGATGACGATGAGTTTATCGGGGGTTATTTCCCCACCGGGAACGCGGGGTACGACCGAGTAGGTACCCCCTCGTTGGATATTGGCAAGATAACGATCATTGGTATCCTGAATGGTGGCGTGCTTCACAATGTGGTCATTCCAAAGACTCGCCAGGATGGAGGCCACCACGGGCTTGCAGACTTCGCAGCCCTCGCCGCCGGTGCCACACCCGGCGAGAATCATCCGAAAGTTTGTGAGCTTCTTCACCTTGACGCTATGGAACAATTCCTGACGACTCATGGGAAAATGGGAGCAGACTACCTTCTTCACCACCACACCGGCCCGCTTGAACTCCTCGGCCATAATATCTTTCACCAGGGGAATGCAGCCACCGCAGCCCGTACCAGCGCAGGTAGCACTCTGCACATCGCCCAAATCACTGAGTTTGTGTTTCCGGATGGCGGTGCAAATTGCCCCTTTACTCACATTATTACAGGAGCAAACCTGGGCGTCATCGGGCAGAGATGCGGCGCCAGCAGCGCCGTCTCCCCCACTCCCCAGGAGCAGGGTCTTGGGTTCTCCCACAATGCCGTCGAGGCTTCGATAGGTGTGCAGCAATTTGGCGTAGTCGGAAGTATCCCCCACCAGAATGCCCCCAAGAATCTGGCGGCGGTCCTCGGAGAGAATTATTTTCTTATACACGCCACTGACCGTATCCTTCACCACCACCGTGTCACTCTTCGGGCCCTCCGTATCAATCGATCCCAGGCTCGCCACTTCCACACCCATCAACTTCAACTTGGTGGACATGTCCGCGCCGGTAAAGTGGGCCTCATGTCCCATGAGGTTTTCCGCCAGGGTGTCGGCCATCTGGTAACCCGGGCCCACCAAGCCGTAGATCATGCCACCGTGCAGGGCCAACTCGCCGATAGCAAAAACGTTGGGATCATTGGTCTGCATCGTATCGTCCACGATGACACCACCCCGTTCGCCTACGGCCAATCCAGACTCCCGGGCCAGTTCATCCCGTGGTCGGATACCAGCAGAAATGATGAGCATGTCCGTGTCGAGTAAGACATCGTCCATAAAGGTGAGGCCCGTAATCGCGCCGTTCCCTTCGATTCGTTTCGTTTGATGCTGAAGCAACACCTTCACGCCGAGGGCTTCAATTTCCCGAACCAACAACTTGGAACCTTCGTCGTCGAGCTGACGGGGCATGAGTCGCGGGGCGAACTCCACCACGTGTACATCCAACCCCAGGTCGACTACCGCCTTGGCCGCTTCCAGTCCCAAAAGTCCGCCACCAATTACGGTGGCCGTCTTCGAGTTTTTCGCATAGGCTCTTATGGCATCAAGGTCTTCAATGGTTCGATAGACGAATACGCCTTTTTTATCGACCCCGGCAATGGGCGGCACAAAAGGTGCCGAGCCCGTAGCAAGTACAAGATAGTCGTAGTGCTCGATGTCACCATCATCGGTAACGATGGTATGGGATTCCCGATCAATCGAAGCCACCCGCTGACTCGTGTGGAGGGTAACGTCGTTGGCTTCATACCACCCGAGACCATCCAACGTAAGATCTTCGATGGTGTTCGTTCCGAAGTAACTGGTGAGCTGGACACGGTCATAGGCCGGCCGAGGCTCTTCGCCATAAACGACAATATCGTAGTGACTCTTGCCATCGAGTTCTCGGAGTTTTTTGCAGAAACGATGCCCAACCATTCCGTTCCCCACCACCACAACTTTCTTTCGAATTATTTCTACGGTTGCTGACATGGTTTGAAGTTTTCCCGCCCAAGCGACTATGGAAAACACCGCATTTCGCCTAAGAAAGCGTTTCGGTGATTTACCCATTCAGGAGATCTTCCGACATTTCCGTCATATCGGGATTTGATCGAGAAATGCAATTCTCGTGCCAATGAGGCCACACGATTCCGGTTTGAGCTGTTTTCCTGGCTCTCGGAATGGGGCAGTTTGAAAACAATCCACATAAACTAAGGCGTTTACGCACAAAATATGCCAGTTCGCGCCCACCGGGCTTCCTGTCGAAGTCACTTCCTCTTGTATTTTGCAATGCTGCGGCCACCGCTAGCCGCCCAGTATCGTCGACAAAAAAACTACATTTCCGTAGGCATAACTCAAAACCATAACCAATAGGTACTTTTAAAATCCCCCCACCTCAACGACAAGCAGCATGTGCCAGGAATACAAACTACGTGGTCCATTGTACGCAATCAAGTAACTTTTTACGTATCTAGATACGTGCTTCTACCCATATCAATAAAGAATATCACCCAATAAAACAAGCAATTTTCATGCAGATTATGCGCCCACCTTTCCGGTAGAAACCGTCGACCGATGACGACAATCGCTATCCGTTACCGGGGCGTCAAGGGGCATCCGGGGACCTATTACGCCTTTGGCACAGATTTCGCGTTCATAGAGAAAATTTCCTGGCCTCCCTTACTGAAAGGAATCCTCTGTGGATATCAAGCACAAAGCTACCCGGATCGAACTATTTAACTTTAGAACGGTCCAGATGCGAGCCTTCCATATGTCGTGGTTTGCTTTCTTTCTTTGCTTTTTTGCCTGGTTCGGCATTGCTCCCATGATGGTTATCGTGCGAGACGAATTGTCCCTCACGAAGGCACAGATCGGAAACACGATCATCGCGTCGGTCGCCATCACCATCATTGCGCGCCTGTTTATCGGGTGGCTCTGTGATCGCATCGGCCCCCGTTTAACCTACACGTGGTTACTCGTTTTCGCGTCGATTCCAGTTATGGGTATCGGGCTGGCCCAGAGTTACGAAACCTTTCTTCTCTTTCGTCTGGGAATTGGTGCCATCGGTGCCTCATTCGTTATTACCCAATACCACACATCCGTCATGTTTGCACCCAACTGTGTGGGAACGGCCAATGCCACCACGGCCGGCTGGGGCAATCTTGGCGGTGGTGTTACGCAGATGGTCATGCCCCTGCTTTTCAGCACCCTGCTGGTCATCGGCCTGAGTGAATTCTGGGCGTGGCGAACGGCCATGGTTATCGCTGGCGTAGTTTGCATGCTTACGGGTGTCGCCTATTATTTTGTTACGCAGGATACGCCGGACGGCAACTTCAAGGACCTCCGTGAACGGGGCCTGATGAGCTCGGCGAAGGACAACAAAGGTGCCTTTCTGGAGGCGGCGAAAGACTATCGCGTCTGGGCTTTGTTTTTTGTCTATGGCGCGTGTTTCGGCGTAGAACTCACCATCAACAACGTCATCGCCCTCTACTACACGGATTACTTCGGCATGGGTATGAAGGCCGCCGGTGCGTTGGCTGCCTGCTTCGGTCTCATGAACTTATTTGCCCGCACCCTGGGTGGCTTCTTTGGCGACAAACTTGGCATCAAGTATGGCCTGAAAGGACGGGTCCACTGGCTCACCGTCGCCCTCTTCATCGAAGGTCTTGCCCTCATGCTCTTCTCGCAGATGACCTTCCTCCCCCTGGCCCTGGGCACCATGATCATTTTCAGCCTCTTCGTGCAGATGTCGGAAGGCGCAACCTTCTCAGTCGTTCCCTTCATCAACAAACGGGCCCTTGGCGCGGTAGCCGGCATTGTCGGTGCCGGTGGAAACTTTGGTGCCGTATGCGCGGGCTTCCTCTTCAAGTCCGGTGCCATCACCTGGCCCCAGGCGCTACTTATTCTGGGCGTCATGGTAACCCTCTGTTCTGGGCTTACCGTGTTCGTCCGTTTCAGCGAAGCCGACGAACGGGCTGCCGAAGCCGCAAATGAACTCGCTCGGGACATGGAAGACGGGGCTGTTGCGGAACCCGCATCCGCCTAGACATTGTGTTTTCCTGAAATGGGTTAACACCAGTAAAAGACCTCTTAATGTCGGGACGGATGGCAGCCAACGTGGCTACCATCCGTTGCGACGTTAAACTCAAGCGCGACGAATGCGAAAAGAGTTACATTATGGCACCCTCTGCAAAAGAAGCTATTAAGACCACATGTTCCTACTGTGGTGTGGGTTGCGGCATGGAGGTTACGCAGGATCACCTCGGACGGCTGAATCTCGAAGGCGATCCGTCCCACCCCGTCAGTCGCGGCATGCTCTGCACCAAAGGGCGCACCCTGCACCATGTTGTGCAGAATCAGCAGGACCGGTTGCTCCATCCCATGATGCGGCGTAGTCGCGCCCATCCGCTGGAACAGGTCAGCTGGGATGCTGCCCTGGAACGGGCCGCTGGTGTCTTTCGCTCTATCCTCAATCGTTTCGGGCCGGAATCGGTAGGGTTTTATGTGTCCGGACAGTGCCTTACGGAAGAATATTATATCGCCAACAAGCTGATGAAAGGGTTTATCGGCAGCAACAACATCGACACCAATTCACGACTCTGTATGAGTTCTGCCGTGGTCGGCTACAAGCTCTCACTGGGCGACGATGCCTGTCCCATCAGTTATGAAGACATCGAGCTGGGCTCCTGCTTCCTCATCGCCGGTGCCAATCCGGCCTGGTGCCATCCCATTCTTTTTCGGCGCCTTGAACAACACAAGGAAGCCAATCCCGACACCAAAATCATTGTGGTGGACCCCCGGCGTACCCAGACCTGCGCCCAGGCGGATTTACATCTTCAAATTAAGCCCGGCACCGACGTGGTCGTATTCAATGCCATCGCCCGAGAACTCCACGAGCACGGCCATTGGGATGACGCCTTCATTCGGGATCACTGCAATGGTGTCGAATCGCTGATCGATGCCGCCTACGCCATGACCGTTGCCGAGGCCGCCGAAGTCTGTGCCGTCCCAGCCGACGACATCCGGGCGGCAGCGCGACTCATTGGGGAGAGCAACGCCTTTCAATCCTGGTGGGCCATGGGACTCAACCAATGCAGCAACGGCGTGGACAAAAATATCGCCCTCCTCAACCTGTCTCTGGTAACGGGCCAAATCGGAAAACCCGGTGCAGGTCCCTTCTCCCTCACGGGACAACCCAATGCCATGGGCGGCCGGGAAGTGGGTGGGCTATCCAACCTACTGGCAGCCCACCGGGATCTGGCCGATCCGAAAGAGCGCGCCTTTGTGCAAAACCATTGGGATTCGGGCCCCATCGCCGCAAAGCCGGGCCTGACGGCGACGGAAATGTTTGCCGCGCTCGAGTCGGGCACCATGAAGGCCATTTGGGTCATCTGCACCAATCCGGCCGTTTCCATGCCCAACTTGAGTCAAATCGAGCGGGCCCTGAAGAAGGCGCGCTTCGTCGTGGTCCAGGATATTTCCTCCCTGTCGGACACCGTTGAATACGCGGATCTGGTGTTGCCTGCTGCGGGCTGGCTCGAAAAACAGGGGACCATGACCAATTCGGAGCGTCGGGTGACCCACCTGCCCAAGTTACTGACACCGCCGGGTGAGGCCTTGCCGGATGTCGATATCTTGTGTCGATTCGCAAAGAAAATGGGCTGGTCGAAGCAGTTCACCTATGGCAGCGAAAGCGACATCTTTGATGAGCACTGCGCCCTGACCCGGGGCACCAATATCGACATGAGCGGTATGTCCTATGACCGCCTTAAAGCCGCTGGCAGCCTGCAATGGCCTTGTCCGACTGCAGACCACCCTGGCACCCCACGCCTCTTCAGCGACAAACGTTTTTTCACACCGGACCAACGGGCCGCGCTCCACGGTATTCTCCACGAGCCACGGTCGGAGGCCTTGAGTGAGGCCTACCCGATTGTGCTGACTACCGGTCGTATTCGTGATCAGTGGCATACCATGACGCGCACGGGCAAGGTGGCCAAGCTGCGGCAGCACCTGGACACGCCTTTCGTAGAAATTCATCCCGACGATGCGCAGGCCCAATCCATCGCGGAAGGGGACACGGTCACGATTTATAATGACCGCGGTGCCGTGCGTGCACGCGCCCATATTTCCGACGCCATCAAACAGGGCGTTGTCTTCCTGCCCATGCATTGGGGCAAGTCTCTCCAACGGGGCGCGGCCCGCGCCAATCTCGTGACGAGCACCCACGTGGATCCCAAATCGAAAGAGCCCGACTTCAAGTTTGCTGCGGTGGCTCTGAGCAAGGCACCGGCGACCCGACTGCAAATCCTGATTGTGGGTGGTGGCACGGCGGCCCTGGCCTTTGTGCAGGAATACCGAAAACTGAACAACGACGATGAGCTCATTGTCTTTGGGAAAGAGGGCCACGGATTTTATAATCGCATACTTCTGCCCGACCTTATTGGCGGCGAGTGTACGTGGGATTCCATGCAGACCGCATCGGCGGAACGCCTCGCCCTGGATCGTATTCATTTTCACCCCGGCGTGCGAATCGATTCCATCAACCGGGACAAGCGGCTTATTATCGACAACACCGGTGCGTCTCATCCCTACGACCGTCTGGTCCTGGCAACGGGCAGCAGCCCCAGTCTACCCCCAGAAGCCCCCCGCAAATTGGATGGGGTCTTCACGCTACGCACGAAGAGTGATGCCGATAAGGTAATGGACCACGTCAAACCGGAACACCGGTGTATCGTTGTAGGGGGTGGGCTGCTCGGCCTCGAGCTGGTTGCAGCCCTTCGTCAGCGAGGTGCCTCCTGCCACCTCATCCACCGTTCCTCCCAGTTGATGGGCCGCCAATTGGATGGCATGGCCGCGCAACTCCTCGCCGAAGAGCTCGCGGAACGTGGTATTACGTTGCACCTGAACGAATCGATTGCCTCCGTACACGGTCAACGTCACGTAGAGGGATTGCGCACGCGCAACGGCCACTATCTGCCCTGCGACGCCTTATTTTTCGCCACGGGCACGACACCCAATATAACCCTCGCCCGGCAGGCCAGTCTCCCCTGCGGCCACGGGGTGCATGTAGACGACACGATGGGCACGGTAGACCCCCATATATTTGCCATCGGAGAAATCGCGGAACACCGGCATCGCTGTTACGGCACCACCCCTGCCGCACAAGAACAGGCCCGGGTCGCGGCTGCCCAGATTTCCGGCGATCCGTGGACGCATTACGAAGGCAATATCCCTTTCAATGTATTGAAATTGAGCGGCCTGGCCCTGTGCAGTATGGGCCAGATCGAAGTAAAACGCGAGGATGGAAACTTTGAGGAGATTACCCTCCTCGACCGGGCAGAGCGGTATTACCAGAAGTGTATTGTCTATAAGAACCGTTTGGTGGGTGCCCTGCTATTTGGTGATATGAGTCAGATGGCCACCCTGAAAGATCTCATTGCAACGGGCATCGAGCTAGATGACCGACGGCGGGAATTGCTCCGCGCGGGAAGCGCGACGACCCAGGTGCCTTTACAGGGGGCCTTGGTGTGCAGTTGCAACCAGGTGGGCAGGGGCAATTTGGAAGGTGCCCTCGCATCGGGATGCAGCAGCGTCGAGGAACTCTGTAATGCCACCGGAGCCGGACTTGGGTGTGGCAGCTGCAAACCGGAGGTGAGTGCCCTGTTTGAAGAACACAGCGCCGTAGTCACGGCAGGATAGTGAAAATGGCCAAGCGAAATGCAAGCATGATTTATCAATCCCAAGGCGGTCGGATAAGTTTTGGGCTCCTTCGGGAACTGGCCGAGTGCGCCTTGGTTCATGGTGCAGGAACCGTAGCGCTCGGAGGGCGACAGGAGATCATATTAAATGGGATAGTTCCCGATGCCCATCGACATGTGCGCCACATTATTGGTTCCCGTCTCGCCGAACACCAACCCCGACGGCCCAATATTGTTACCACCCGCGCCGTCTGCGCCCGCGCCCACCGCACGGGTTGGTTGAGTGAAGGAAGCTACGACACCGTTCTCGAAAAATTTCGTAGTGCCCCATTACTGGCCATTGATATTGTAGACCCCCAGCAAGACTATGTCCCGTTGTTTTGTGGTGATGTACATTTTCTGGCCACCCCGGAGCCCGACTTCTGGATGGTCTACCTGAACGAGGGTAACCAGCCCAATCGGGTTTCCATTTCCCGCCCCATTCACAGTGCGGATATTGCTGATGTTGTATCGCTCATTCAGGAAATACACGTCGAACACAATGATTTTAACTTGCCCCTCTTGCAAACCCGACTCGAGGAGCGTTTTGGCGACCGGCTCAAAGCCCATGACGTGGCCACGCCCCCCTTTCCCACGCAGACGCGACCGCTGGTTGGATTTGTGCTTGACCCGAAGAACGATACCTACTCGCTCGGTATCTCCGTGCAACTGCGTTCCCTCTCGAGCGCCTTCCTCGTCGACCTAAGCCTGCTCGCCGATCGATTTGGACTTGCGACTGCCCACATCAGCACCTGGAAAAGCCTCTTGCTCCACGGCATTCCGCGGACGGAGCGTATCGCCTTTGAAAAGTTGCTCCTTCGCCATCGAATCGATCTCTTCCCCGGTGCGTGGAGCCAGGTGTGTGTCAACCAATGGGCCCATAGCGCCCTGGCACCCTATGCCCGCAAGCTCATCGGTACGTTGAATGAAACAATACCCCACGTCGGCTCCCTGGGCATCTCTCTGGTAACGGCGGATAAACGTGCCTTTCCCGACACCCCCATAATCGTCCACGCCGAGCCCGCCCGAGGTGCCTTGTCATTTTTACGGCCACGCTATCGCTTTTCCCTCTTTGGGCGGGAGGACTTCGGACGGCACAGCCCGACACTCCTGTCCTATGGTCGCAACATCACGGCATCAGCCCTTGCCGAACAGGTCATCGCGTTGATCGACCGGTACAGCGAGTCAGAAGGTGCCTACAGGAGTACAGCGGGTAACAGGAAGCGTCCAACGCGCACCCTCCATGCCCACCGTTGCGTATCCTGTGGCACCGAGTACAGCGAGCTTTATGGTGACCCCATAAGCAACGTGAGCGCGGGTACGCCCTTTATCGAATTACCCGACGCCTGGTGTTGCCCCACCTGTGAAGCCCCCCGGAGCGCCTTCGCCGCAAGCGTCCGGGAGGTCGCCTGAAAGGCCACGGAAACGGCACTCACGTTCACCAACAGAGGCCCATTGGGCTCGCAGGATACACGTGACATATCCTTGTGCCTTTATCTTATTCCTGGATTCTGATCGCCCCTCAGCGCATTCCCGGCTCAATGCTTGCTGCCGAGAAATCCTCCCCCGCAATAGGGAATCCACTTAATCGACTCAGCATGGCGAGTTGTCCAACATGGGCAAGCATATCCGCTATTGGCCCCTGCAGGATGCGCCGGGCCCCATTTTCCGCAATATTCCGGTGGACCAATACATCGTCCAGCGCGGTTAACGTTTCCAAAAACCGTTCCACTTCCTGTGAAAATTCACACACCGTAGCGGTGTAGCCCTCGAAACGCTCTTCTTCGATATAGACTTGAGTGGCATGGGAGACTTCATACATATGGCGAACAATCTCACGGGGCGTTCTCGTACCCGAACCCGCAGAGAAATCTCCAAAATCTACGCCGGAGTTCTGCAGCACATTCTGAAATCGATACACTATTGTGGCAACACTATGCCGCAGAAATTCATTGTTCACTACTTCTCCTTACAACCTACACGCTGCCTATGCGAAAAGCCCGCCCTACTTCTTACTCGCCTCGAGCAAGGCACCCAGGGCATCGACTTTTTCTGGCATAGCAGACCAGAGATTTGTCGTCTCGCCAATATCGTCAGTCAGATTATAGAGTTGAACGCGGGGCGCGTCGGGACCCGGCGCGCTTTTTCCATTACTACTCCAACCACCACTGCCGGCGCTATCAATAAATTTCCAGGGCCCTTGACGCACCGCAAAAACACCGTCAATCGAGTGGTGAATCGTGTAGTCCCGCAACGCATCCGCCCCAGCCTTACCCTCCAACGCGGAGAGCATACTCACACTGTCCGGGCCCGCTCCGTCAGGCAGGGGCGCACCCACGATGTCGGCTACGGTGGCGAGTAAATCGGTGAGGGTGGTCACTTCCGTTGATGCGCTGCCCGCCTTAACATGATCGGGCCACCGCACGAAGAAGGGCACGTGGTGTCCCCCTTCCCACACATCGGATTTTCGCCCACGAAAGATATAGTTGGGCCGATGATTAAATTGTTTGACCATAGCACCCGTCGGCATGGTAGAGCCGTTGTCGCTCGTAACAATCACGAGGGTGTTTTCGGCCAGCCCGGCTTCGTCGAGGGCATCCAGCACCGCGCCTACCGTATAGTCCACTTGCGCCGTAAAGTCACCGTACTCGCCCGCCTCACTCCAACCCTTGACGAAGGGAGCGGGTACTACCGGTGTGTGGGGCGCCGTCAGGGGAAAATAGAGGAAGAAGGGCTCTCCCGGGCTCATTTCTTTTCGTCCCGCAATGTAGGAGACCGCCTTTTCGGTGAGGGTAGGCAACACATCGACTGTTTCGAAGCCCTCGGCCGTGAGGCCCGACCGGAAGGTGGTGTCCTTCACCTCCGTAGGCACCGCCGTGGCGCGATCATTCTCGATATAGACGTAGGGCGGCATGTCTAAGGATGCGGAGATTCCGTAGAAATAATCGAAGCCCAGATTACGGGGTCCATGGGTCAGGGGCTGATCGAAGGCCACCTTTTCTCCCGTAAGTTTCATCTCATCGCTCAGGGACGAGCCATCTTTGGTCTGCCACCCCAATCCCAGGTGCCATTTACCAATACAGGCCGTGGCATAGCCCTGCCCCTTCAAAAAACCGGCCACTGTAAGCTCACCCTGGTCGATAAGGGGCGGCGAATAGCCCCAGAGCACCCCCGACTTCAGCCGGGTCCGCCAGGCGTAACGCCCCGTCAACACACCATAGCGGGTAGGCGTGCAAACCGCCGACGGTGAATGGGCATCGGTGAAGGTCATCCCCGCTGCGGCCAGGCGATCCATATGGGGCGTGGGGATCTTGGACTCCGGATTCAGGCAACGGACATCGCCATAGCCGAGGTCATCCGCCAGGATATAAACGATGTTGGGCCGTTCTGCCGCACCTGCGATGCATGTCAGGGCCAACGTGAGACTGAGTACTGTTGTTCGTATCGTGTTCATCATCAAACTTTCCCAGGGTACAATGTTCCGCCATTAATCTGCGGTTCTTACCGACGACGGTGACCACGAGGCTCACGCATCGGCAGGTCACGCACCATCCTTTCCGAGCAGTCGCTTTTCCCAATAGGCCACATGTTCGGCGGGCGTCGACTCCAGGGTCAACCCTCGGGATTCCAAGGCTTTTTTGTGACGCCCCCGGGCCTCCTCCATCCAATAGTCGGTTATTTCCTTCGATTCGGGGATGGCCCCCATGTCGCCCGTGCTTTCGCTCCAACCCTGGAGGGTTTCGCGGAGGTTTTTCAGTATTTCGCTGTGCGCGGCATCCCCTGCGATATTGTTCACCTCCCAGGGGTCGGCGCTCAGGTCATAGAGCTCTTCTTCGGGACGTGTCGTCGCCATGAAGGGCTTTTGGGCTTCCGTGAGCTTGCCTTCGGCCTGCCATTGCTCCAGGACCGATACGGCGGGGTACTGCTTCTTCTTGTAGGCATTAAATTGAAGGTAGGGACGGTCGGGAAAATAGTTTTTGATGTATTTGTACCGGTGGGTCCGCACACAGCGAATACGGTCCACGGTTTCATCACAGCGGTCCCGGGCACACACCACATACTCCCTGGGTGTGCCAGAGTCAATGGGCTGCCCCTGCAGATGCGATGGTGGCGAGATGCCCGCCCACGTCATCATGGTGGGTGCCAAATCGATGAGCGAAACCAGCGACTCCGAAACCGTACCCCCATCTTCCCCCTGGGGTTTCCGAACAATCAGTGGTACGCGGATGCCCCCTTCATAAAGCCACTGTTTGCCGCGAACCTGGGGACGGCCATGGTCGCCGTGATAGACCACGATGGTATTTTCCGCCAGCCCATCCTCTTCCAATCGCTTGAGAAGCACACCAATTTGTCCATCCAGCACTTGCAGCGATTCGAGATAATCAGCCCAATCCCGGCGCAACAATGGCGTGTCTGGATAATAGGGCGGCAGGGTTACCGCATCGGAATCAATGGGTTGAGCAGGGTCCCGTTTGAAATCCCGGTGGGTCAGGGAAAAATTAAATTGGGCAAAGAAGGGCTGGCCCTCCTTGCGTTGCCGCCAGTCCGTTCCGTCGAAAGGTTGCTCTCTGGGTGAAAAGTTCCAGTCCGTTTTTCCTGGCTTTTCCGGATTTGTCCCATTGCCATTGCTCACAAAATAGCCCGCATCGCGAAAGTAGGACGTAATGACCGCTACGGGCTCGGGCAGGTGGTAATTGTCATCCCGGTGGCTGCGATGGTTCTGAACGCCAATGCTCGTCTGATACATGCCCGTCATCATGGCCGATCGGGCCGGTGAGCAAACGGGACAGGTGGCAAAGGCGTTGTCATAGCGAACGCCCTCCGCCGCAAGTGCATCAAGATGGGGCGTTTTTACGAGGGGATCGCCATAACATGCGATATCGGGCGAGGTATCTTCAGAGATTATCCAAAGAATATTGGGACGTGTCGCCGAGGCCGCGTGATGGCAATAGGCGTAGCCCAGTGCGGCCGTTCCTGCGGCGGCGAGGAAGGTTCTTCGTTTCATGGATCGCTCCAAAATAAGCGTTGGTGGAAGGCTGTACTATAGCGATATACGGAAAGATCTACAAGATCTCGGGGTATGTCCAGCGGTCCCCTCGGCAACCGTCTGCGTCGACGGCGGGTCGACCTGGACCTTGAAGACCACCGCCGTCCTCGTCAATACTCTATCCAGTTTCAATCACCACCAACACAAAGGACGCCACATGAACTGTCCAGCATTCCTTCGGGGCGCACTGGTCCTCTGCACGCTATTCGCCATGGCTGCCAATGCCGCAGACCAGCCCAATATCCTATTCCTCTTCGCTGATGACCAGACCTACGCGTCGATTCACGCGATGGGCAATGAGGAAATCCAGACGCCCAACCTGGATCGCCTGGTGAAGGAAGGCACGACCTTTACCCATGCCTACAATCAGGGGGGATGGCACGGTGCCGTATGTGTGGCCAGCCGGACTATGTTGAATACGGGCCGATTTCTCTGGCACGCACGGGACCGGGAGGACCATCTCGCAGAAGAACAGGCCCAGCGCAATTTCTGGCCCCAACTCCTCCACGACGGGGGCTACGACACCTATATGTCGGGGAAGTGGCATGTAAAGGGCATCGATCCCGTCAACGTCTTCGACCATGTCCGCCATGTCCGCGCGGGGATGCCTCGTGACAACTATGGCACGACGAAACTCGGTTACAATCGTCCTCTGGAGCAGGAGGAAGACCTGTGGAAACCCTGGGACACCTCCCAGGGCGGTTATTGGGCCGGTGGCAAACATTGGAGTGAAGTTCTCGGCGACGATGGCGTAGACTTTCTCAATCAGGCGTCAAAAGAGGAAAAGCCCTTCTTCATGTATCTGGCCTTTAACGCCCCCCACGATCCGAGGCAGTCGCCAAAGGAATATGTGGACCGGTATCCGCTGGAGGGTATCGCCGTTCCTGAGAATTTTATTCCCCGCCATCCCAACGATGTGGCCATGGGCTGTGGTCCCGGCTTGCGCGACGAAGACCTGGCACCCTTTCCACGCACCCCGCAGGCGGTCAAAGTCCATCGTCAGGAATACTACGCCATTATCACCCACATGGACGCCCAGATTGGCCGCATTCTTGACGCGTTGACGCAGAGTGGAAAGGCGGACAACACCTACATCGTTTTTACCGCCGATCACGGACTGGCGGCCGGGAACCACGGCCTGCTGGGCAAGCAGAACATGTATGACCACAGTGTACGCGTACCCCTCACCCTGGTGGGTCCAGGCATCGCCGCCGACCAACGCATCAACACGCCCATCTACCTGCAGGACGTCATGCCCACAAGTCTCCAGTGGGCGGGTCTGAATATTCCCGAACAAGTGGAATTCAAGCCCCTCACTCCGCTCCTCAACGAGGGCCAGCAAAGCCATTATGACGCCATCTACGGGGCTTATATGGAACGTCAACGAATGGTGACGCAAGATGGATTCAAATTGATTTACTACCCGAAGAGCGACACAACCCTGCTCTTCGACCTCGTAAAGGACCCCCAGGAGATGAATAATCTGTCGGAAAACAGCGCCTATCAAGGGAAAAAGGAAACACTCTGGGCAGCCCTTGCAAAGGAACAGACACGGGTAGGTGATTCATTGAAGCTCGCGGCGAAGTAAGGTTTCAGCCCCGATCAATAGTCTGCACAGAGTTAAAAGCCAGAAATGCATCGGCGAAGTAATCGATGAGTTCAAAGGCCAACGTCTGGGTGGCACGGACAAGTCCGCAAGACTTGCCCGTGGGATAGCACCCACATCGGTGTCTCCCTCGGACAACGTCGGGGTGGCACGGACAAGTCTGCAAGACTTGCCCGTGGGGTAGCACCCATGTCGAGGCCTCCATCTAGAAACAAAAAATCGAGAGCGAACCAAGTCCGCTCCCGAATTTATTTCGCAGGCTTTAGTACCTACTTAAGCTCTTTAATCTTGATGTTCTTCCACATGACCGAATAGGGGCCCGTGCCACCTTTGATCCCATGGACCTGAAGGCCGATAAAACCGGTAGGATGGCTCTTGGCCTTCTCTTCGTCGACCAGGTCTTCTATGGCTTCGCCGTTGATCCAGGTCTGGATGCGTGCACCCTTGGCCACAATCTTGTAGTGATTCCACTCGCCATCTTTGAAGGCTTTGCTGCGCTTGGCTTCCGCATCGGGGGACATCCATCCACCACAGGCCTCGCCGTAGATATAGCCGGACTGGGCACCTTCGGCACCGGCCGCTTCGATCTCAACCTGCGGACCGTTAACGCGACCATACTTCGCGTCGCCTTCGGGAGCCGCGGTGGTCGAGCGAATCTGGATGCCGGAGTTGAGCTCATTGTCCATCAACATCACGTCGACTTCCAGCTCAAAATCGCCGTAGTCTTTGTCGCTGCACAAGAAGGAGTTCGGGCTACCTTCTGCCGTCGTGCCCACAATGGCACCGTCTTTTACTTCATAGGAAGCGGTGCCATTTTTCTGGGTCCACCCGCTGAGGGTCTTTCCGTCAAAAATGGATACCGCGTCATCGGCCGCCATGACAGACAGGGGCAGAGCGAGCAGGCCAAGTGCGGCCACGGCGATAGTTTTCTTCATCATACTTTTCTCCTGAGTTCGAGGGGGAGTTGCCGCACACCCGCGAAAGAAAACCCAGGGCGGGGAAGGCAGCAACGGTGAATCCGTGCAATTTAATCAGATAAATGCTTTTCGATCAAGAACGAAGTCAATTTAGTCAACGGACCAATCGGCCGCCTGGACCAGTTTCCAGTCCGTACCGCCCGATGAACTCGTCATCAGGGCACGACGGGTCTCCCGTCGATCCGTCCGATAGAACCAATAAGTAGGCCAATAATCGTAGGAGAGAAAGAGACTACCCTTACGATCAATAGTTAGACGATGGTAGAAGACACTATATTCAGAAAAAGCAGAAACCACGAGGGGGCGGGGCGCAGACCAGGGCTCTCCGGGCTTCTTTTCCATATAGGAAAGGCTCGCATACAGGCTCGCAGGAAAGTACGTCGTGTCTGAATTCCAGAGCCGAAACACCACGTGGAGGGTGTCGTCGGGACCACAAACGAACCCCACGTAGGTCTGGCGCAAGTCGGCCCCGAGGGGCTCGGGCTCCGTCCAGCCGCTGCCGGCATCGTTGGGCGCAAGGGAGCGGGCATAGAGAAAAGTGCTGCCGTGGGTGCCCACCAGAACGTGGAGGTAGCCCTGGCTGTCCATCGTGATGCTGGGCGTATTGTGGACGTCGTTGGCGGGCGGCCCATAGCCGACCAGGGCGGGCTCGGACAAGATACCGCTATCCCGGTCATAGGTCGCCACGTAGGTCGGCACCCCCGGCACCGTAACCGCCGGCTCGGTGGCCTCCCCCCAGGTTACGTGCACCTTGGAACCCCGCGACGCAATCGTGGAGGGAATGCCCGAGTGGCTGGAGATCCCGATACACGATTCGGAGAGGCGTATGGGCTCACCAAGACTAAGCGTACCATCGGCATTTTTCGTGGGCACAAACAGGTCGAGATCATGGACACGACGCCATTTCAATTTGGGATCCACTTGGGTCCGCGTATACCGGACAATCGGCGGTGGACCATCCGGACGGTTATGTCCCGAAAATTGCTCCAACTCAATGGCACCCTTACCGGGAACGGCGGTGGACGAAAAAGTCTTCCCGCCATCTTGGGAATGCTCTAAGGCGACGTTGCCGTCCGATGTGGCCAGCATGTAGATGTCGTTCTCACCGTCAAAGGCAATCTTGCTGTTCACGACCTTCCCGACAGACGTCTCGTTCCACTCACCATCACGTTGGGTAAATATGCCGTTTTCAGACAAAATGAACGGACGATTATCGTTGTCAAAGTAGACTTCTTCGGTGACGGGATAGTCGGGCGCATAACCGAACTGTGCGTTCTCATGGCGATAGGGCTGGAGCACCAGGGGCAAATCCAAGGGGGCGTTCACCGCATCCAGCCCCGGTATCACGCGCAACGTCGACCACGTGGTAAAACCCGACGGCGTGGTGGCGCGAAGATGTACCTGGCCTTCAACGTCCGCCCCGACAAAGCGCACCCTCACCGAAGCGGACCTACCCGGCCCCATCGTCACCGTATCCGCCGACAGGGAACAGTCCAACGATTGTCCGTCCGGGAATACCAGATCCAACGCGACTTCCTTGGATGCCGGCCCGTTGTTGTGTAACTCGAATTGGACTTCACCGGATTCGCCCGCCGCCACATTTCTTCGCTGGGTGTAGGGCGTGAGGAGCCAGCGATTCTCATAGAAAGGAAACCAGGTCGACGCCCGTGGGGACCAGAGAGAAAGATCACGAAATTCTCCATCCCATCGGGTCACCCCGTCGATGTTTATTGTACCCTGCGCCTTGGAGAAGCTAAGTTGCCAGGGCACATTCTCCCGTTGCTCCGATGGGGCGACGGTGTACTGTCCTTTTCCATCCGTCCCCACCGGTATCACCGCAATAACACCCCCGACAGCGTCGAGCAGTTGGAGTTCCGCCCCCGTAAAACCCGCCACATCCAGGGTCAACGCTTCGTTGCGTGGCACAAAACATACCGCCCCAGGCTGGTCTCCCCCGTGCAACACCAGCGGCTCCTGGTGGCGCTCATCTTTGTGTCCCCGCGACGTCTCCACGAGATAGCGGGGGCTATTGGTGCGGATGCCCCAGACCATATCCTGACCATAGCGATCTTCTGACGCCGTGATATTAACGCCATAGACGCCCTTGAGGGGGACGTCGACTGAAAAGCGATGGCGCTGAACGGATGCCGCGCCACTTCCCTTTTCCTGTCCCTGAAAGGGGAGATAGGTTTCGGCAAGAACAGCAC
Source organism: uncultured bacterium (assembly GCA_963977445.1). GTDB lineage: Bacteria > Hydrogenedentota > Hydrogenedentia > Hydrogenedentales > JAEUWI01 > JAEUWI01. The sequence goes on from CAXBPH010000003.1 coordinate 34,466, forward strand.
GATCGGGCCCGAAAAATATCGCGCGCACGTGGGTCTTACGGCCAATACGGTTCAGGTCCTGCTTCTCTACCTCAATCCAGAGTTCCCCCGGCTCCGCAAGCACATAAACACCGCCGCAACCTTCGATACGGAAATCGCTGCTCCAATCAAGGTCCTCGCCATGGGCCGCTGGGGATAACAATCCGCCTATCACGGTCAACAGGAGCACCAGACTCGGAAAAAAACCCGCGCCAATCCCCTTGCAAAAAAAGGCCTCGTGCAAACAACGATTTCTCTGGGTACTTCTGGACATCTTCATTCGCTTCCATTCGTTTTCAGGTGAGTCAGTTGATGTAATGTTATTTCATCGCGTATATCGCCCATTGAAGGCGTGATGAATCGATTTGTCGTGATAGGGATCCGAAGGGTCAGCCAGGTCATCAGGCGTATAACCGGATAAGATACACCCTATCGTAACGTGACGCTCATCGGGGGCCGTGGTGAACGTGGCACGCCAGGTGCGATACGCGATTTCCCACGTCCCTTCCCCAAGGTCGCGCAAGCGCTTGCGCTTTCCATTGAGCGGCTCATCGCCCAGTTGCTGGTGCAAGAAACCAGCCACGCCTTCGACACCGTGTGCGCCGAGCCATTCCAGTTGCTCCGTAGCGAACGTCGACAGGGTAACCTTCCATGCTTCACCCTGCAGCGCATCGGTCCAACCACCATTCGCCTCGGGAAAACAATCCGCATAGGGGATATAGGGTTTGATATCGAGAATCGGTGTGCCATCGAGGAGATCGTGTCCCGCGACTTCGATACGTCGGCCCGACACACGGACAAGTTGGACACAGGACATGCCGATGGCGTTGGGGCGATAGGGTGCCCGCGAGGCAAATACCCCCACTTTCTTGTCACCCCGGGGCGGCTGAACGCGGGGCTTCCAGTGGCTATTCTTGTGAAATTGGAAGATCAGCCAGATGTGAGAAAAACCGTCCAGGTCTTGTAGCGCCTGCTCGAAATTGTGTCCCCCATCGAGCTCAACGACCCCGGTGCTTTCTTCCGCGAGCACCCCTTGACGGGGCGCGTCGTAGGTATATTTTTCATTGCAGCGAAACAGGCCGATGGGAATAATTTCCACGAGAATTCTCTATCGTGTGTCTGGTGTAGCGGGGTTCAATACGGGTATCCACCCGACCAACCCGTTACGGATTCGAAAGGACAGGGTAAGCGAGAATCCGTACTATACCATACGCCCCCGTGCGGTCCCATCAGTGTCCCGCGAACGGAATGGTTCGGACTTTCAGCCCCAATCGTATCTTGAAAACCTTGTTCCTGGTGCACCACGGGTGCCACCCTCAAACGGAGGAGTGAAGCGGAGGAAGTTTGAGGGTGAGGAGGTGTCAGCCAAGGAGAGTCCTACCAACGCCAAAACAAACTGAACCTATCAACCGTTCCGCACGTCCATGGCTTGTCGTTGCCCGTGATGGGGAGAATGACGCATTTACGGCATGGCACACCCGGTTACAACCGTTCCACTGCCGCCACCACCACCTGTTCCGCCTCCGCCCCCACCACCTTCACCCTCTCCTTCGCCTTCTCCCTCCCCTTCACCTTCACCACCGGTGGCCGAGCCGGGATTCAGGTTAACAAAGGGGGCCAGGGCCATACCCGCCGGAATTTTGAAGATAGGATCATTGAAATCTGCGCCGAAGACCGCCGAGGCGTCTTCGCCAAACCAGTCCGCAATTACATTGGAATAAATGGCCCGAAAGTCGACTTTGTGGTTCAGGTTTCCCCGAATCAAATTATCCGGGTTGAGATTGGGCTGTCCACCGTAGACACCTCCATTGACCCCGCCACCGAAAGCCATGAGACAGTTGGCACCACCATGGTCGGTACCGGCACTGCCATTTTCCTCGACGCGACGTCCAAACTCGCTGAAGGTAAGTACGAGCACCTTGTCCAGGTTGCCCGTGGCATCCATATCACCGAGAAATGCGTTCATGGAACCGTTGAATTCGCTCATCAGGTTACCATGGTCCCGACTCTGCCCGGCGTGGGTGTCATAGCCACCCTGACTGCAATAATAAACTTTCGTTTCCCGACCGGAGCGAATTAACTTGGAAATATTGCGCAATCCCTGCCCGAAACGACCGTTGGGGTACGAGCGCAAATCCTGGGTGTTGCTGGCTTCGTCAAACTCGGCCACCGTCGCCTCCGCCACATTCTCCACCCGCTGGATGTAGTCCAGGTCATTGTTGGGCACATTGAGGCGGTTCAGGGCCGTCAGATACTTTGCCCGCAAGTCCGTTCCCGCACGCAGGCTGAAATCATCCAGGTTGCTCACGCGGGCCGGGAGGTAGTTTTCACTTCCACTCAGTGCATCGGGCAGCTGACTGGTGTTAAGGGCCAATATAGAGAGGGCGGGAATATCTTCCGGGGCAACACCCGCGCAAGCGTTGTCGAAGAATCGCATAATCCAGCCCTTATCACCAGGCTGAACGGCGCTGCCCGGTGACGCACCGAATTCAAAGTAGTCGGTAGAAAGGAAGTGAGACAGGTTGGGGTTGGGGTAACCCACATTCTGCAGCAGGGCCATATAGCCTTCGTCATACCAGCGCTTCAAATCGCCCAACTGGGGGTGGAGGGCGTTGAGGTTATCCCCAAGTTCGTGGTAACCGGAGCGCTGGGCCAGCACCGGGCGGGCATTATAATACCGGTCATCCGCATAGGGAATGACTGTATTCAGGCCGTCATTCCCGCCGCCCATTTGAACAATGACCAGAATGCGATCATCGAATTGCGTTGCCGAAAGGCCATGGGCCGATTTGGCGACCCAGGCAGGAACCGCCGCCGAAGCACTCAAATAGGCAAAACCACCCAAACCCGCTTTTATAAAATCACGTCGCGTAAGTTTCATAGTTCGTTCCTCCGTCCAATCCCATCGGCAGTCGTCCAGGCCATCATTGCCATCTTCACTTCATTTGCCACATGGGCAAGGACATCAGCAGGAAGATGAGGCCGCGCACCTGACGTCTGAATCGCCGATCTTTATTGTTTTCATCCGCAGCCACTTCATTCATATATTTGTCCAATTGACTGAGAGAACCGGGGGCCCAGACTTCGATGTCATCTTGAATAATGACCGTCACGAAATAATCAACAATGCCACGGTGAACGCTCGGATCGATAAACCCACCATTCAGGATCTTGAGATCGTCGATGTCCTGATCGCTCAGACCCCAGCCATCCTGGTTGCGCACAATCCGTTCCAGGAAGTAATAGCGGGTCAGCAGGTATTCGGCATTGATCCACGGCCGTCCCTGGCGCCAGCCCGAGACATCCGGCGGATTGAACAACTGCATGCCCATGCCACGCATAAGGTTTATGGGCGCGTCGCCATAGATTCCGCGATTGTAATCAAAATCTTCCGGCGCGATGCCGATGGCCGCCTGGCTGAGCCGCAGGGCAGATACGCAAAAGTCGGCAGGACTTTTCGTGATGGAGAAATAATTGTCCACATCATAAAAACACTGGGACGTAAAAACCTTACGCAGGCAGGCCCGAAGGTCGTAAGGATAGCGACGTAGGGGGTATTCGGCGTCATCGCTGCCACGCATGTAGTCGGCCAGTTCCAGGACCGCTTGGTCGGGTGGGTCAAGGCTGATGTTCTGATTCAGAAACCACCGCAACAGTTTCCACGACATGTAAACCGCTGCTGCAGGCAAGTCATTGTAGGGTGCCGCGAGACCACTCACATCGGGCTGTACGCTTCGCTTGCTAAGTATGAGATCGATTATTTGAATCAGCTCGCCACCGTCGTCAGCTTCCGTAACAACCTGACCAAACACGGTCTTATTTCCCGTTACGTGATTGCCACTGCGGAAACGGTGGTCGAAGGCATCGTTTGAGCCGTCATCGCGAAAACCATCGAGGGTCTCTCCCGTAATGCTCTTGGCAATTTCCCGAACGTCCTCTTCGCTGTAGTTATTGACGCCCATGGAAAACAGTTCCATGACTTCCCGCGCATAGTTTTCCTGGGCACGCCCATCCCCGGCACCATTAATCCAGTTGTCGAGATAGAGCAACATGGCCGCATTGCGAGAGACTTCCCGAAGTGTGTCGCTGAAGCGTTCCAGGCCTATTTCCCGAAACAGACGATTTTGCACCAGCAATTGTTCGCAGGTCGCCGCGCGACGATCAATGCTCCGTTGGTAATCACCGATAATCTGCTCTACCTTGGGAAACTCCGAGACAAAGTGGTCCTGAAAGAATAGACCGATTTGCTCTTGGAAAGGCTGGCTGGAATAGAAGAGCCGATAGAAGAGGTGCGCCTCCAGGCGGCGATCAGAGCGGGGACGTTTGGTCTGGCCCTCATTCGTGTCGTTGTCGTTAATTTCATCGATGAGGTCGTCGGGAAGACCGGCAATGGGTCCACCCCACGGACCGGGGCCCGACGGCCCATCCAGGTTGGGGTCTTCTGGCAACACATCAACCAGCCCATCGACGGCATCGAGCATCGCCTGGACGCTTCCATCGCCCACGGCGGTTTCGAGTTCTGCGGGCGTACCGCCAAAGGCAGCGCGGCGCCAGAGGTGGGCCGCCTCCATCGTTGACCACGTTCCGTTATATTCATCGAGTAACGCCATGGCAAAACTCCCCTCCTGGTCCATCTTGAATAAAAAGTACTTCCGGAACCCTGCGTTCAGTCCAGGGAACCTTCACGGAAATGCGGGATAATCAGTTGACATCCATAAGTAATCATAAGGGTAAACGGGAAAAAGTCAATCCATGAATACTGCGCTATTCGATTTAAACGGTGCGGCACGTGACCCGCGCGGGTGACGGAATACTGTCGATGGAAGTATAAGTCGTTGAACGGGTTGCGGTTGTCCCGCTGTCAAATTTCTGCCAGCTTGCACCATGGCGTCGTAAAAAACAGGGGGAAATTCGACTATAACCGGGAAATTCGCACGTCGTGAAAATAGTGCTGTAAAATGGCGTCGTAACCTTGGTTGGCCTGGGCCATCCCACAGGCACCCTGTTGGCAAAGTCCCACCCCATGCCCCCGACCGGCACCGCGCACCCGAATCACACTATTTTTACGATCGACGTCAATGGTGCACAGGGCACTGGGGAGATTGTCGAAGGCGCGGCGAATATTCAGTTCTTTCCGCACGACCTCGCTTTTCCGCGAGCCGACCAGTCGAATTTCTTTCAATCGCCCACTCACGCCGCGCTCCATCATCTCGACCCGTTGAAGCGTTCCAATGCCATACTGGTTGTTCAGTTGCTTGGATACGGAGGCAAGTGACAGGGACCGGTTCCACCGAAAGTATTCCTTGTCGTGGGAACAGTAGGACGCGGGATTGTCTCGAATCCAGGACTCGACCGATCCGTTGCCCTGAAGTCGCTCGCCCCCAACCTGGTCGCTGTGACCCCGCAACGCGGCCGCCGGCGCACCATCCCAGACATTCTCATTGTGCTCGGTCCAGCCGCCGCAGTTGGCAGAGAACACGGTCGGTACAATGGCATTCTCGCGGTCCACAAGCACTTGATCGGTGGTCTCATGGACAGCCTCATCGGTGCGCGCATGATGCCCTTCTTCTCCCGAAAAAGCCCGACAGTGTTGTTCGATACAAAAATCAAAACCCTCAAAAAAATGCTTTCCACCAGCGTGGGCAATGATTTCGCTTCGCGCGGCCACCGCCTGGGCCTTGAGGGCTTCGAGGGGCCAGTCCGGATACATTTCTGCAGGTAGAATTCCCTGGAGATAGCTTTCCAGCGGGAGCGACCCACAGACCGACAGATTGCCCTTGGTATTCAGTTCAAACTCAATTGGAGCCGTTGTGCGCAAGGGCGGCTTACCGGATCGGGCCCCTTCCAGGGAAACAGGACCTGCCGACCGAATCCGCGCCGGCGAGGGCGAGACCAACTGGGTCGTGCCACTGGCATCGATGAAGGACAGTTTTCCTTCGGCAGGCGAGCGGACTTCGGGACGGATCCAGGCCCAAATTTTTTCGTTTTGTAGCGTACCCTTTAAGGCAAGGGCATCCCGCTCTGTAGGACAGCGGTCTATACCGAGCCAGTACTTCCGGCCATCGTAGACGGTGCCATCGGATGCGGTAATCGCCCGCCCCATGGTCGTCACAAAAGTCGCATAGCCTTCCCCACGCCACTGTTCCCGCTCCTCGGCAAGGAGTTTGGTTTCATGGTGTTCGAAGGCCTTTACATATACGGAATAGGCAATCGTTGCCGGGCGGCTTTGCTGGAAGCTGACCTTCCAGTCTCCCTCGGGCAATCGTTTCAGCCCCGCATCGGGCGTGGTCACGACCAAACTCTCCGAAGCGTGGAAGCGTTGTGGCGTAATGGTTTCCAGGTATTGCAATCGCACCAGAAAGGGCTCGTTCGGAGACGTGCGTTCAATGCGTGTAGCCTCTATCGGCTGCGATTCATCCACGGGCATCGGCGCAGACGTGGGTGTACCCACGGGTGCCACTCCTGTCGATGTTGTGTGGGTACATCCGGGTACCAGCAACAGCAGTAGCCCAACAAAGACCGGGCACCAGACCCGCGTAGATAGACCAATCATGGTGTAGCGCTTTCCTTAATCATTTCGTCTAACCGACCTTCGGATTTTTGATAGCGTTGACGAGCCACAGAGGCGTCCACGGCATGCCAGGCCATGATCAACGCAATGGGTATGTCATACTTCGCATCTTCCAGAAGCTTCGCACTGCGGGCTTCAGACACGTCGGCGAGGGCCGCGACCATGCGGACCGCCCGGGCACGAAGTTTTATATTGGAGGCCCTCATCTTGACCATGCAACCGGCATACACGTACCCCGATTGGGCCATCGCGCCCGTCGTGATAATATTCAGGGCGACCTTGGTGGCCGTACCCGCATTCAGCCGCGTCGAACCCGGTAGCACCTCCGGGCCGGTGGCCAAGGCAATTACATGGTCGACTGGGTGCCCGGCCATCTGTGGGTTGCAACACAGCAATACCGTCGTGCAGCCAAGTTTCCGACCATGATCCAGCGCTGCGAGGACATAGGGTGTCGTCCCCGATGCGGCAATCCCGATAAGGATATCCTGTGTTTCGGGGGACTGGGCCTGAAGGTCAGCCACGCCCTGAACCTCGTCGTCTTCGGCACCTTCTACGGCGTCCCGCAGGGCCCGCTCGCCGCCCGCAATAATGCCCACCACCTGGCTGGGGTCCGTGCCGAAGGTTGGCGGACACTCGGAGGCATCCAACACCCCCAAACGCCCACTGGTGCCTGCGCCCATATAAAGAATACGTCCACCCGCACGGAGAGCCGCACCGGCCTTGTCCACGACCTTCGTGAGCGCACCGTGTTGCTGCTGCAACGACCGCACGACGTGGCGCTGGTGGTCTACCATGGACGTCACAAAGGTGGCCGTATCGACCTGGTCTATGGGCGCCACATTTTCGCTTTGCCCTTCCGTAGAAGAAAGGGTGGGACTATCCACACCAATCTCATGGCACCAGGGGGCTGCCCCGTTCACGCCACGAAGGGATAGCACGGCCTCGTGGCCCCGCACGCGTAGTGCTTCATGGGTCAGGCGCGGTGTGCCGCTGAGATAATCGAAATAATAACGTCGAAACAATTCACTGTGTTCAATTACCCCCCCCTGGACAAACAGGGGAATGGTGCCGTCCCCGGCGATGGTGCCTGCCGCTGCTGCCGTCAATCGGGCATGGAGGCGCGCCTGGGTCTGAACGCATTCAAGGGCAACTCGGTCGCCCCCCTCGGCTGCCTCCGACACGACGGAGGCGAGGGCCGCCACAGACTGCTTGGTGGCCGCCAGGGACCACGGCACGAGGGCTGCCGCATCGGCCAATCCAAGCGCTTCGGGCACGCCATGCTGCAGGGACGTGGGCGGTGCAATGCCATCTTCCCCATGGGCAATGGCCTGCAAGGCGGCGCAGCCCAGTTTGTAACCACTGCCGTCATCACCCATAACCTGACCACGCCCACCAAAGCGACGAAAGCCGCCCTGTCCGTCATGAACCAGTATGGAGCTGCCCGTGCCCGCAATGGCGAGGATGCCGGGGCGGTCGGGAACATGGGCGTAGAGTAGTGGGTGCAAGTCGGTCGTGATCGATGCATGACGTAATCCCGGCAGGGTCGTGAGTTGCCCAACCATATCCCGCGCAAGTTCCTCCGACATCATGCCGGCAATACCGGCGAGGAGCGTGTAGGCTTCCACCCCGGGCGTGACCAGGCGAGTGGCCAATTCACTGATGACGCCGGCCGCAGCCGCGGTTCCATAGGCCAACGGATTGGAAGGTCCCGCCGTCGCTTCGGCAAGAAGCGTCGTGTCGTCATAGAAGCCACCCACGGTGCGGGTTCCGCCACCTTCTATCGCAAGGTAAAAGGCCATCAGATAACTTCCCGAGCGGTAGTTTGCCAACCCGCCGCAAAACGGGACACGGCGCCTGGATGTATCACACCCGTCCGAATAATATCCTGATAGAGAAAAGCACTCGGATTGGGTGTGCGCGTGAGGCTCTTCCAATCCACGTGGACCAGGCCATAGCGTTGCTGGTAACCCTGTTCCCAGGCAAAGCCATCCAGAAGGGCGTTGTAGCAAAATCCAAGCACCTTCACCCCCGTATCACGGAGATGGAGGGTTCGTTCGACATGGTCGAGCAAATGGTGACATCGCAGCCCGTCGTCTTCTGTGGCCACACCGATGCCGGTCATCAACAATGGTACCTTCCACGGGGCCAGGTGCGATGCCATTTCCTCCAGCGTATCGCTATCGGGTTCCGCCTGATCGGGAGCACAGGCCACACCCTGAGCGTTCGCATATTGGACAAACCCGTTGCGCGGCCGCAGAAGCGCCCCATGGACCTGAAGTTGGCCGGGGCTGGAAAGAGCGATAAAGGAAAATGGGGGTGCATCCCGGTCCGTACCACACAAGGTGTCGGGGTACGTTTCAAGAAACCACTTGGATTGCTTTTGCTCAAGGCGCTTGTCCCAGGGACTGTGAATATCCCGCGAGACAATGCGGGGTGCATAAATTGAGGCACCAATCTGGTTACGCTGATCTACTTCCCGCAAAAACGTCGCGACCTCACGATGGGCAGCGGCCATGCCTTTGATGGCCCGTGAGGCACGTCGGGCTTGCTCGGGTTTGGGCCAGCATCCTTCGCCGTAGGCCATGGCAATCCAGCGCATGGGCTCCAAATGGGGAATCCACCACTGGCACGTGGATCCCAGGGCGTCATAGAGTCGTTTCACATAGGCCAGGAAGTGGTCGGGACCATCGGGATGCTCCCAGCCGCCCCGTTTGCTGAACCAGGCAGGCAGCGTGCATTCCTGCAATACGCAGACAGGCGTCATGCCCTGCCGGGTCATCGCACGAAACACAGAAGCGTAGTGGGCCAAGGCGGCCGTATCAAACTCGCCGGGCTCGGGCTCAACACGGGCCCAGGAAACGCCGTATTGAAGGGCATTGAGCCCGATCTTCTTGGCAAGTTCCAAATCGGTCTTGTAGCGCTTCAGGTGGTCGGCGGCCACTTCCGACGTTCCACCGCCCCGGATATGGGCAGGTCGTTGCTCCCACCGCCACCAGTCGGCGTGAAAATCGGTGCCTTCCACCGCGTGGGCGCTCACCGTGGCACCCCACAGAAAGGTATTTTCGACGTCAACCACAGTATCTCCGACCAGACATAGGAACACTACACACCATATTGTATAGGCTCATTGTAACGTACAGAGATACGCCCCGTGCAAAAAACTGAATAACCCAAAAAAAATAAACGGAGAAGTGCGCATTGACGCACTTCTCCGCAGGAGACGATGTCTAAAAGCTATCAGGCGCTTTCGCCGGGCTCCGGGCTGAATTCGCCCTTCTTATCTTCAACGTCTTTAAAATCGTCGGCGGAATCAAGGGGCTCTTTGCCCTCTTCGATTACGGGCCATTCCGCCGCATACTTGGCGTTGAGCTCGATGTAGCCCTGCCACTTCTCCGGCACTTCGTCCTGGGAGAAGATGGCCGTCACGGGGCATTCATCAACACACACGCCACAATCGATGCACTCTTCCGGATCGATGGTAAGCATGTTTTCGCCTTCGTGAAAACAGGCAACGGGACATACATCCACACAATCGGTGTATTTGCATTTGATGCAGGGTTCGGTGACTACGAATGCCATGGGTCTAGCTCCTTTTTACGGTACCTTCGCACCGATACTATGTAGTACATCACTGTCGCACACCCGGTCGGTGTTTGACTCGTTGGGGATTCTAGCAATGGAGCAGGCGATCCGTCAACGGACGACGTATACACTTGTATACGCCCTATAACAATATCATGCGCACCCCACGAAGTGTCCAGACCGCTAAGGGTAGGCAATTCCGCTAGTTATGACCTTTTTCCGCGTCGGCATGAAATTTTTCTTGATTGGGATAGGTCTTGCCCTCGGCAAGATCGTCAAACTCTTTCAGCAAATCTTTCTGCTTTCGGCTGAGTTTTACCGGTGTCTCCACAATCACGCGAACGATTTGATCCCCCTGGCGATAGCCGCGCAGGTCGGGCATACCCATGCCACGCAGGCGAAGCTGCGTGCCCGTCTGGGACCCGGCAGGGATTTTCAATTCCGCTTCCCCTTCCAGGGTGGGCACGCGAATGGACGCGCCCAGCGTGGCCTGGCTCAAGGTAATCGGAACTTCACAGACAATCGTGGTGCCATCCCGCTCAAAGAGGGCATGCTCTGCAATATCGATGAAGATATACAGGTCGCCACGACGTCCGCCGCGGTGTCCTGCTTCGCCTTCACCCGTAACCCGAAGGCGGGATCCGGAATCGACACCCGCAGGCACATCGACCGAAAGCTCCCGGGCATTCTTGGTCTGGCCTTTACCGGCGCAGGTCGTGCACGGCTTGGAAATGGTCTTGCCCGCACCCTGACACTGGGGACAGGTGCGTGTGACGCTGAAAAAGCCGTGGGCAACCCGAACCTGACCCTGGCCCTGGCATTGGGAGCAGACTTCCGCTTTTGAACCGGGGGACGCGCCGGAACCGCTGCAGTCGCCACAATTTTCGCGTCGGTTATAGCGGATTTTCTTCTTGGTACCAAAAGCGGCATCTTCAAGGGTGATGCTGAGGCGCAATTCGAGGTCATTCCCCGCTTTGGCACCGCCGCTGCCACCCCGTTTGCCGCCCTGCCCAAAAAGCATGTCGAAAAAGTCTTCGAAGGGCGCTTCAAAGCCCTGGCCGCCAGCACCAAAACCACCACCGCCGCCAAAACCGCCACCCTGGGCGTCGGTACTGCCAAAACGATCATACTGGGCACGCTTTTCGGCATTCTTGAGAATATCGTAAGCCCCATTGATCTGCTTCAGCTTATCTTCCGCTTCTTTATCCCCACCCGTCTTATCGGGGTGATACTTGTGTGCCAGTTTCAGATAGGCTTTGCGAATTTGGTCTTGCGGGGCATCCCGGGGGACGCCTAACAATTCATACAGATCGATCGACTGTGCCATTTGGTTCCGGCTCCATAGGGCGGTATGAGATAGTATCCCCATGCCCCGGTAAAACCGGGGTCATGGGGAGTGAAACTTTATTGTACTATAGGGATAGAGACGCTTACTTGTCTTCTTCTTCGTCGTCGTCCACCACGGTGAAATCAGCATCAACGGCGTCGCCATTGGATTCGTCGTCATCGGCAGGTGCTTCACCACCGGCGGCCGCTGCGGCTGCGGGATCGGCACCGGCATCCTTGTACATGGCTTCGGCAAGCTTATGGGAGGCCTTGGTCAGGTTTTCTACCGACTGTTCGATGGCGGCGATGTCGTCCCCTTCCAGGGCTTTTTTCAAATCAGCGATGGCCGCTTCGATGCTTTTCTTTTCGCCTTCGTCGATCTTTTCCGCGTTTTCAGTCAGCAGTTTCTCGGTCTGGTAGATCATGCTGTCTGCATTGTTGCGTACTTCGATTTTCTTCCGGCGAGACTTATCTTCATCAGCATGGGTCTCGGCTTCGTTGACCATCTTCTCGATTTCGTCTTCGGAGAGGCCACTGGACGTTTCGACTTTGAGCTTCTGCTCTTTTCCGGTCGCCAGGTCTTTTGCCGATGCGTGGAAGATACCGTTGGCATCCAGATCAAAGGAAACCTGAATCTGAGGGACCCCACGGGGCGCTGGGGGAATACCCATCAGGTCGAAATGCGCGAGAGTCCGGTTGTCGCCGGCCATTTCCCGCTCACCCTGCAGCACGTGAATCGTAACGGCAGTCTGATTATCGGCTGCCGTGGAGAAAATCTGCTGCTTCGTAACGGGGATCGTCGTATTGCGTTCAATCAGTTTCGTGCAGACGCCGCCTAAGGTCTCAATACCCAGAGAGAGGGGCGTGACGTCGAGAAGGAGTACATCCTTCACGTCGCCGGACAGCACACCGGCCTGAACCGCGGCACCAATGGCAACCACTTCGTCGGGATTCACGCCACGGTGGGGCGTCTTTCCGAAGATTTCTTCGACAACCGCGCCAACGGCGGGCATGCGGGTCATACCACCCACAAGAATGACTTCGTTGATTTCGGAAGCCGCAAGACCGGCATCTTCCAGAGCGCGGTGGCAAGGATTCTTGCTGCGCTGAAGAAGGTGGTCTGCCAACTGCTCAAACTTGGAGCGGGTCAACGTGTAGTTCAGGTGCTTGGGACCGGAAGCATCGGCCGTGATGAATGGCAGATTGACGTCGGTCGACATGGCACTGGAAAGCTCGCACTTCGCCTTTTCACCGCCCTCTTTCAAGCGCTGAAGGGCCATGGGATCTTTACGCAGGTCGATGCCCTGTTCTTTTTGAAATTCTTCGGCCAGCCAATCGATGATTACCTGGTCAAAATCGTCACCACCAAGGTGCGTGTCGCCACTGGTGCTGAGCACTTCAAAGCTGTCATCACCGATGGCCAGGATGGATACGTCGAAGGTACCGCCGCCGAGATCGTAGACCGCTACTTTTTCGTCCCGCTTCTTATCAAGACCATAGGCCAACGCGGCTGCGGTGGGCTCGTTGATAATGCGCAGCACTTCCAGACCAGCGATTTTACCGGCGTCTTTGGTCGCCTGGCGCTGAGAATCGTTGAAATACGCCGGCACCGTCACCACGGCCTGGGTCACTTCCGTGCCCAGATAGGACTCGGCCGTTTCCTTCATCTTCTGCAGAATCATGGCAGAGATTTCAGGGGGACGGTAAGAGTTGCCCATGATTTCGACCTGGCAGTCTCCCGTGGAGGTCTCGCCGATCTTATAGGGGACGATTTTTTCTTCAGTGGAGACTTCGTCGTGACGACGTCCCATGAAGCGCTTGATTGAAAAGATGGTGTTGGTCGGGTTGGTCACGGCCTGACGCTTGGCGACAGCGCCGATAAGGCGTTCCCCGTCCTTGTTGAAGGCCACCACGGATGGAGTCGTGCGGTTACCTTCGGCATTGGCTATGACCACAGGTTCGCCGCCCTCCATGACAGCAACGCAGGAGTTGGTGGTGCCCAGGTCAATTCCAATTACTTTGCCCATTGTATTTATTCCTCCTGATAGTACAACCCGACGGGGGCTGCCTGGCTCGTGGTATGAACGACGCTCCGCTCGGGAAGCGATGTGTAACGGTATAACTTCAGTTCGTCAGTTTTATTCGGCAGTATCGGAAGCCGGGGCCTCCGTTGATGTTGTTTCTTCGGCAACGTTGCCATCTTTCGTGGCGGCAGGTCCGCTGCTCACGACCACCTGGGCCGGTCGCAGGACGAAGTCACCCAGGCGATAGCCCCGCTGAAATTCTTCCATGACCGTGTCGGCTGGAAATTCATCCGACGGCTGGTGGGTCAGGGCTTCGTGTATGTTGGGGTCGAAGGGTTCACCCTTGGCGGGTATGGGCTCCAGCCCCTTGCCGCTCAATATGTCGGAAAATTGGCGTACCACCATCTCCACACCCAGCGCCAAACCGTCACTCTTGTCTTCCACGTGGCTCAGGGCACGTTCCAGATTGTCGACAATGGGGAGCAGGTCACGCAACAGACCTTCGGCGGCCGTCTTGCGAATTCGCTCGCTCTCCCGCGCCATACGTTTCCGATAGTTATCGAATTCCGCACGGGCACGAAGGGCCTGATCCTTGAGCTCATCGCGCTCGGCCCGCAGGGCAGCATTTTCGGCCTCCAACGGATCGACATCAGCGTCGTCGTCGCTCAATTCCATATCGGGAAGGGCGTCACCATCTTCGGGCATTACGCCTTCCGCTGTGGACACATTATCTTCGTCCACCGCACTTCCTTCGATTATTTCGACCTCTTCGTTCACCTGAACCTCTTCTTTATGATTGTTTTTTTTCATAGTTAGTCGTACTTCTATAAGTCAGATTGAATTGGCACTGCAAACGCCGTTTGGGGGCATAGGCTATGCGGCCCCGGTTGGGGTCTAGCGTGCCAGACGCGTCAGCATCCGGCTAACCATGCCTGCCGTATAGTCCACGATTGAGGTCAATCGCGAATAGGGCATACGCCGGGGACCGAGTATCCCAATCATGCCAATGGGCTCATCTTTGCAATAGTAAGGCGAGGCCACTACGCTGATATCTTCCAGTCCTTTGGACCCATCGATTCGTCCGATGTGAATTGAACAGCTGATTCGTTTCTCATCGAGGAGTGCGTTCCTCAACATATCTGTCAGGACCGTTCGCTCTTCAAACAGGTCGAAGACCTCACGGGCACGATCCACACCCTGAAACTCAGGCTGGGCAAACAAGTGTCCTGCACCTTCCAGAAACAATTGCGTCCGGCCGTGCTGTGGTGCCAGACCCAAGAGGCGTAAGGCCAGTTCAGCCGTCTTCCGACGCTCATCCAGGAAAGTCTTCAGCCGTTCTTCAATGGCCTGGCTCAGACCGTCCAGTCGAACGCGATATAGATGGTCATTTAAGAACTGGCTGAGCGACTGCAACTGCTCCGGCCCGACCGTTTCATTCAGATTCACGGTCTGCGTCCGCACCCGACCGTAGTTATCTACGATCAGCATAACCACCCGATGGGGCCCGACCGCCATTACCTCGATACGATTTACATAGGCATGTGAATCGCCCGGCGCTTCGGCCAAACCCGCCTGATTGGATATGAGCGCCAGCAATTGGCTGGTGTGCTGCAGCACCTCATCGGCATCATTCAATTTTTCGGTGAACTCATGCTCGATACGATTGCGCTCACGCAAGGTAAGCTCCTGCACGTGCATGAGGTAGTTCACATAATAGCGGTAGCCGGCATCCGTTGGAATACGGCCAGAGCTGGTATGAATCTGCTGGAGAAAGCCCATCTCTTCGAGGTCGGCCATTACATTGCGCACGGTCGCGGGGCTTAACCCCAACTCGAAACGTTTAACGACAGAACGAGAACCCACCGGATCCGCCGTGGTAATGTAACTATTTACTACCGCTTGGAGGATTCGTTGTTCACGTTCGTTAAGATCACGGGCATCCGTCATGGGCTTGCATCCACACACTTAGCACTCAGCCAGCGGGAGTGCTAACAGGTGCCCAAAGTCTAACACACCCATGGGGTCGTGTCAAGTTGGCGACCGTTGCAAGTACCATGCCCCGAAGTATATAACGGGGCCGTACCCGTGGTGTCCTTGTTGTATCGCGCCGCTGGGTAAATTCGAATTTCAGGAAGGGTTGCGGAGTGAATGACGTAGGAGCCATGCAGAAATCAATGGGGGTCACCGGTTCCCCCCGCGACACGATATTGACCCTTCTCGAGATCATCGATGTGCAGGAAAATGGCGACCGACCCTGGGACATACAAATCAAGCAACCCACGGCATACCAACGTTTTATGAGCGAAGGACGCCTCGGTCTCGGCGAAGCCTATATGGATGGCGACTGGGATTGTGACGATCTCGCCGAATTCTTCCATCGCATCCTTTCTGCCAATTTCACCGACCGGGTGGACTGGTGGCGCATGATTATCCCGTATCTCCGGGCCCGACTCCTCAATCTCCAGAGTGTACACCGCTCGCGGGAAGTTGCGGAGCGCCATTATGATCTCGGCAATGGCTTGTATGAAAAAATGCTCGACAAGCGCATGGTATATTCCTGTGGTTACTGGAAAGATGCGACCGACCTGGAAACGGCCCAGGAACACAAGCTCGACCTGGTTTGTCGTAAACTTGGGCTAAAACCCGGCATGAAAGTCCTCGATGTGGGCTGTGGCTGGGGCTCCTTTGCCCGGTTCGCCGCCGAGCGCTATGGCGTTGAGGTCGAGGGCATCACTATCTCGAAGGAGCAGTTGAGCCTGGCCAGGGAACATTGTGCCGGCCTCCCGGTCAACCTCCATCTCAAAGATTACCGCGATCTGACGGGCCAGTGGGACCGGGTGGTCTCCATCGGCATGCTGGAGCACGTCGGCCGAAAGAACTACGATGGATTCATGACCCAACTGCGCGATTGGCTCACCCCGGATGGCCTGGCCCTCGTCCACACCATCGTGGGGCGCTATCCCGTGCGGCGGAGCGACCCATGGATTACGAAATACATCTTCCCCGGTGGCATGTTGCCCACGCCCGGTCAATTGGGCGCATCCTTCGAGGGCAAACTGGTCCTGGAAGACCTTCACAATATCGGCGCGGATTATGACAAGACGATCATGGCGTGGTGGGCCAATTTTGAGAAGGCCTGGCCCGAATTGGAGGCGGAATATGGGGAGCGTTTCTATCGGATGTGGCGCTACTACCACCACTACTGTGCCGGCTCCTTTCGCGCACGGTACAATCACGTGTTTCAAATGGTTTTGTCGCGACACGGCGTGCCCGGTGGTTATGAAGCCGTTCGATAGCAGCCCGTGGCCCCCACGGATTGCCCACCACCAATCCAATTCCATCTAACCGAAGCAGGAGACGACCGGAGTGCGAGTCCTCTTCAATGCCATGCAGGCAGGCAACCAGAGCGGCACCGGGCGCTATGTGGAGGAACTCCTCCCTGCCCTCGCGGCCCTGGAGGATGCGCCCGAGTTCACGGTCGTCTGGCCGGAAGACGTGCCCCTGCCCGCAGGAAGCGACCGGCTGGAAATACGCCTCCAGCCCCGGGGACTGCGCCACCGTTTGGCCCTGGAGCGACGTCTTTACACGATGGCGGGGCAATTTGATGTCGTCCACTACCCCGCGACCATCGGCCCCCTGTGGCGCAAACCCAACCTGGTCATCACGGTACACGATTGTATTTTTCTCCACCACCCCGAGTGGTTCCGCAGAGAACGGGCTCTCTATTATCGATGGGCCGGAGCCTGGAGCATAGGGCGGGCCGCCCACCTTATTGCAGATTCAACGCATACCGCCCGGGATCTGGAGGCTTGGCTGTCCCCTCCCCCACCGAATATCACCACCATTCCCCTGGGCGTAAGCGAGTCCTTTCGGCCGCAGGGCGCGGATGCTGTGGAGCGCGTCCGGAAACGCTATCAACTTCCTGAACGCTTCTTCCTCTACGTCGGCACCCTCGAACCCCGCAAAAATCTTGCCCGTATCGTCCGCGCCTGGGATCAGGTTGCCGCCACCCTGCCCGAAGACCTGGTTATCGCGGGGCGGATCGGTTGGAAAACCGGCGAACTGGAGGGAGCCATAGCCGCTGCGACGCACCAGGACCGCATCCACTGCCCCGGCTTCATTGAGTCCTCCGACCTGCCCGCGCTACTCTCCGCCGCCCACGCCTTCGTCTGGCCCAGCCTCTACGAAGGCTTCGGCCTGCCCGTGCTGGAGGCCATGGCCTGCGGCACCCCGGTCATCACCGCCAACACCACGAGCCTCCTGGAAATTGCAGACGGCGCGGCTCTCACTGTAGATCCTCGGGATGAAGGAGCCCTCGCCCGGGCGTTAACCCAAATCTCGACGGATGGGGACCTTCACCGCACACTCGGAACGGCGGGACGTAAACGGGCTGATGAATTCACCTGGCAGCGTTGTGCCCAGGAAACCCGGGCGGTCTATGCCACGGTGGCCAACGCCCGCATCTGAGCCCCACACGGGCCATCCGGAGCCCTTGGGCGGACCCCAAGTCGTCCTGCATGCCGCCAACGTGGGATATCTACAGAAGAAACGAATCCCGGCCTATCACAGATTTTTTGCCGCAAGAGAACGCAAAGAGCGCAAAGGATTCACTTCTTTGCGATCGCTTGCGGCCAATACCATTGTCCCTGCGTTTATAATCGCCAAGGGTGTCGGCTTCAACGGTATTAGTCCATGAACCCCAAAAAAAAACGACGCGCTTCGGAGGGCCAAGGCTCTCACAAAGCGCGTCGTAGAATTACGAACCGATATTGAAATTAGACGGCGTCGGAAACGATTTTCTTTCCGGTAACCGGGCAAACTTTGGCTTCACCTTCGGAAGAAGCGGCTTTGGCCTTGTCACACTCAGACTTGGCTTTGTCGCAGGTCTTGGCTTCGCCTTCGGAAGAAGCAGCCTTGGCCTTGTCACACTCAGCTTTCGCTTTGTCACAAGTCTTGGCTTCACCTTCGGAAGAAGCAGCCTTGGCCTTGTCACAAGCGGACTTGGGGCATTCGCCTTCAGAGGAAGCAGCCTTCGCTTTGTCACAGGTCTTGGCTTCACCTTCAGAAGAAGCGGCTTTGGCCTTGTCACACTCAGACGTGGCTTTGTCACAGGTCTTGGCTTCGCCTTCGGAAGAAGCAGCCTTGGCCTTGTCACAGGTCTTGGCTTCACCTTCGGAAGAAGCGGCCTTCGCTTTATCGCACTGCTTCGCTTCACCTTCGGAGGAAGCAGCCTTGGCTACCTTCGTCTTGCAGCAGCTGGACGCTTCACCTTCAGAGGAAGCCGCCAACGCCTTATCGAAGGTCGCCTGCCGGTCGGCGATCAGCTTGGCTTTCTTTTCGCATGGCTGAAAGGCATCTTCATTCGCTGCGGAAACCGTCTGCATGCCGAAGAAGGAGGCAACACTGTTCTTAGCACTCGTGATGGCGCAGGAACCTGATGCTCCGTTGTTCGCAACAACGCCAGCAGTCGCCACGCCGGATACGACGACCATAGCAGCAACGAAGGATGCCCATTTGCCTTTGTTACGTTTCGGTGCTTGAGCCGTTTCTTCGGTCACAAGCTCTTCCTGATGTTCTTCGTTCATTGAATATTGCTCCACAAGTGTTTAAATAAGTTACCCATGCAATCTACACGATAAACATAGATTCAAAATTGACCCGATTTCATGTCAAAACCTGGAATTATTCGTAGGGTTCAGCATAACAAAAACTCCGCCACTTCGCAATCCTGTCGAAGCGCGCATTTCCACGAACCCGAAAGAAATGAAAACAACCTAACCATCTCAATTTAAAGGCGTTACATAAAGTGTGTCTTTAACCCACAATCGCTGGAACGGCTACGTCGTCAGCTCACCAAGTTTCAATGCAGTGCAATTTGTCCGAAAAATCGCTGAAAACAGGTTGGTTGGCCGAGAACATTCATGAAATAACTGCCCCATAGGCCATGCCCCCACGAAGCCCCGACTCAACCGGTATTTTGCCGACTTCCGACGATGTTGCCGATGTTTTTGAGGAAGTGGTGGCGGAGTCTTGTGCGGGTGTCTTGGTGGCTTGGGTCGTTGTCGGTCATCGTCGGCTGCCTTTTAAGATTGCCGAAAAGGGGCCTACTCTGCGGGATGCGCAGCCGTGATCGCGACGGGCTCCGAGGCCTCGCGGCTCTTGCGCATGAGTTCCTGGTCGATCATGCCAAGTTCGGCGGCCAAACCGGCTGCGGCTACGGACAGGCAGGTTTCTTCCACTTCCGCCGCGTGGCGCATCCATTCGGGAAAAGGAAACGCATCACTTGTGCTATTCATATCCATGGTCATAGGTGCCTTTCCAGAATTCTCTCTGCATTGTCGCGCGAAAGTTCAAAGTACGTCAAGTTTTCGAAATCCACGTCAGGGCCCAACGGTGTCATCCAACACGCCCCTCCGTAGAAGGGTACGGACTGCGGCAAGGCATGTAGGCCCACTCGACCTCCAAAGCCTTCGTCCCAGCTTTGCCGGACGGCGCGCTCGAACAGGTGGGGACCAATCAGGCCGTATTTTCGCGTTTGCCCGATACCTGGAATGGTCCAGTTCCAAGGGGCGACTTCCAGGAAGTCTATATATACCAGCGGCTTGCCATGATCTTCGCCGAGTTGGGAGAAATGTGTCCCAGACTTGGTCAGCATGGCACCCTGCCATTCGTCGTCACAGACCACGGCGAATCCAGATGCAGGAACCAGGCGCAGGTGCTGCGCCTTGGCCCGCCAGTTCCAGTTGAGGCTCTGGGGTCGCTCGGAATAGGGAAGACCCGCGCGGGCTATTTCGAGAAGGATGCGGGAGCGTTCTGGAGTCCACACCGATTCCAGTGTCAGCAGGTCTTCAGGCGCGACGAGGAGGGCCAAGCTGTTCTGCCTTCACGGCCTACTCACCCGTTGCGATGGCACTGGCGAAAGCGATTCCGCTCGAATAGCTAATACTCACATGCCAATCTAAGATACCGAGCTCATCAGAAAACTTTGCCACGTCATGATTTAGCCTTACATATGGAGCCCCGTTCTTCCCCCGAAGAATTTCTATTCCATGCCACGTTATTTTTCCAGAAAACCCAGTACCAAGAGCCTTTGCGATGGCCTCCTTTGCGGCGTATCTACCTGCATAGTAACGATAGTGGGCTGGGGGAGGGTCGGCGGCTTCTCGCTCGTCTATTGAGCAAAAGCAATTGACCCAGCTATTCGTACCTGAGTCAATTTCATTTCTTATACGTTGAATTCTTTCAATATCGATTCCGTGACCAATGATTCGCATGCATCCCCCTATTTTATTTCTCGAACTACGATATCTCTCTTGTCAAGATCCAGGTCAACAGTTCCGCCTCCACGAGATTTCAACTCTCTCCAAACTTTGAAGCCCTGCAGGATAGCGCGTTCCCATTCTCCCGTTGTGCATGCTGACACCTCAAGATGAAGGACGGTATTCTTTATCATTCGTAACAATTCACTACTGACCGACAATTTACCCTCTAGGAAGTTGTAGTCACGAGCGTAGGCAAAAATCATTGCCGATAGTGCCTCTTCCGTGACAATCGCCCTTGCACCATCTTCCACTTCGTCAACTTTCGGATCACTCTTTCGCTTCGCTGTGAACATTTTCCTGACGAGTGGAGACCAACCTAGAACCGCAGCGAAAGACAAATGGATTACATCGTGGAGTCCGTAACCATCGTTCTCGTAAGCGTTGTCAGTCAAGTCATCACCAAACTGCTGACCCTTGTACATCACCCGTATTTTTGGGTTGTTGAATTCGTCATGGTATGTGCTGAAATCGAGTGAAAAACTACGTGGAAATTGTTCATTTTCGGGATATCCTGCATCGAACGGAGTTCGCGAAGGTAACGTGCCCCACCGTTCATCACATTTCGCCAAGTTAAGCTCGGCGATCTCCTTCAGATCGAGATTAAACTTCGTGGCGACGTTTGCCACATACCACAGCAAGTCTCCGAGTTCCTCGCTTAAGCGGTCCTTAAACAATTTATGCGTGTCACCGTCCCGAAGATATTTCTTGTATTCACTCAACAATTCACCGGATTCGCTTGCGAGGCCCAACAGAGGAATCGTTAGCGAAGACTCGTCCACACCGGGATTTTGATCTGTCCCGGCAACTTTCTCTTGGTATTTGCCCATATCCATGGCTCTTGTCTCCAGGTTCACCCCCGTACTCGATCGATTTTCTTCGTTTGAGCTGGTACGGCTGATTAATTCGTTTATGCCCCACTTGGGTGGGTACCAATAGTCGATTGGTTCTAAAATAGGCTTCAGCTTCTGCTTTATGCGACTTCGCCCTGATTTTCCGACGAATTCTGGATGTACAACTCGCGCGTACTTGTCTACTTCACAAAACAGGTTTTGGCAATCAATCAATTGAAGCGGCCTTCCCCATAAGTCGGAAAAATCTATGCCCAGTCGATTAAATTCCTCATCCTGCCTCTCGGTCACCCACCGGATTATTTGTGCAGTATCCTTCTTTCCCGGGTTTAGAAAGCACTTCTGGATTCCATCGAGTGCTCCGGGGCCTGCGACCACAAAGTCCATTTCAGAGAAGTTAATGATGGTGCTGTAGTTCAAATCGGTAACATACTGATAGGCTAGAAAGTTGCCTATCCCAGGTGATGACCGCATTGATTCGAACGCCTCTTCCATGGACTCCGAATCAGCAATTCGTTTCGGTAGCTCCGAAGACATCATGTATTCAAGTAACTTAAGATGGTTCTGGTGTTTGAATGTTAGCGAAAATTTTCGGACGGAGGGCATTATATAGGCTGCGGAATAGATCCGCTGGCCTCGCGTCATCGCCTGACTTAAGACACGGTCATATGCCTTGTATGAGTAATCGGCGTATGTGAGATGGCCAAGCTCATTCTCAAGTAGTTTCCATGTATCGATGCGATTGAAAAGTTTGAATAGAATTATGCGAAAAAACACTTCAGCTGGATGAGTCGGGAGGTCTTCGTTGTATATTACGTTCCTAATGAGATATTGGCTCACTCTGTCAGAGGCTCTGTAGGCGTTCGTGAATTTGTGGTTTTGAAGCACAGCGTCATCCGTCCACGGAAGAGGGCGCTTACTTATTCGTCGAAAGAAGATTCTCTGTCGCTCGGCGGCGAATTTCCAATACGTATCGTATACAGGAGTAGTTTTCATATTAACCGGCCGAAAGTATACGAGTACAGTGGAGTCATTTTTGTCTTTCTAAAAATCGTCATGAATAGGCTCGGAAACTGTGCTCGTCACAGATTTGCAAAGTATTTTGTTAGAGCGCGTGATCAAGTCACGTGCATTGCGTACCCCCCAAGGAAATTGTTTTGAATCCTTAATTCTGGCTGGGCCTTTATCAATTTCGGCATGTGTGGAGACACAGGTGAGCGAACCGACGGTTAGGCCAGCTCGCTCTGCCACAAACGCCTGAAGTTGCCCCAAACCGATTAGATTGCCAAGGCACCGAGATATGTACGTGTGGTTACGGTACATTGCTGTAAGCATCAAGCCCTTGTTTGGATGACATTTAAAGCTCAAAAAACTGAGGCATTGTCCCCCCCATCGACTACGCCCATCCTCCAAGGGATCGTAAACCGCTAGCTCATATGCCGACTTGAACTTCTGACCACCATTCTCGCGTTCTTGTAGCTTACCGATCAGCTGTTCTAGTGGATTGTATGTCTTGCCGAGCCTAGTCTGATGCCTGGTCATTCGCTCAAAGTACCTACCCCAGCGCCGGGTCTTCGTCAGTCTATCGAACGCTTCATGGTATTTCTCGTAGAACACCGGAGCCCCGTGCTGATTGTAGAGTGATTGGGGAAAAATCGTGTTACAGACCGTGGATATGGGGTAGCAATCGTACTTTCGTAGAAAATCGTCTACCTCTGAAATGATTTCATTGTCAGTTGAATCGAACGATACGGGATTTTCTACATCAACAATAACGTTGTATCCCTCATCATTGTGCTTCATGATCTCCATTGCAGCCGCTACCCACGCTCGCGCACAACTCTTCTGTGTCGGGATGGCGATGTACATAGAAAGGTCTCCCTAATGCGTAATAAATGCGGAAAAGATTCGCGACCCGAGATAACGTTTGCTCAACCAGGCGTAGCCATGAAGGCCCCAGGATTCACCCCAACTGTTTCTGATAGCGATATACTTTTCGCTGTTTTTCGTAGCTGTTGCGACGGCAACAACAGCGTGTCGTCGAACCGGGTCGATAGGCTCAGTTGAATCAACGATTCCAACGTTGTCCGGGGTATAGAACGCATCTGAGAACGACATCGCGAGGACGACGGGCTTGTCGGTTTGGATGCAGTCCCAAACGGCGTCAAATGTGGCGGTTAAGGCGCTAGTATGGCATTGGAAAAGTTGCCCTACGTTGTTGGGAGGCTTCCAGTGCGAAATTGGGCTTGGCAATGCCTTGAGGTAGGGCCAGGCGAGTTCGTTCGGTTGCCCGTCCCCAGTTAATGCAGAGCATACCCCCGGAATGGAAACACCCAAATCTGGAGAGCTTCTCTCCCACTTTATCGCGTAGTAGTATAGGTACTCACACGACAAGGGTTGCCAATTCCTCTCCAGTGCGGCGGAATGTGCGTCGCTCGTGGCGAACGCCAGGCATGTCGGGCGCGCTCCTTGATCGCGAGCGCTGCCAAAATATGGTCGTAGGTCGTGACGGATAATCATCGAACTCATGGGCGACTCAACATTGCTTGGCGTTGAGCTGGCAGGAGGCCGGTTTGTAGTGGTCCTGTCAAGTTTACATCAAATTCGAGCGACTGTAGAGATTCATCATCTGAGAGCCATGGTCGCTGTTCACGAAGATTCACGTGACCGAGTGCCGACTGCTCCGGTTCAGCCACGATCTTACGTTCGACAATACTACCGATTGCATTTTCAGTCGAGCGGGCCTCTCGGATGTCCTCAACTATTTTGAGGCCGACTTTGGAGAGACTGTCAAACGACCACATGTACCCTGATGAAGCGTGTTCGATCAGCTCGAGAATCACGATGTCGTGCGCGCTTCCTTCAATTAGGAGCCTTTGATCGCCCATGCCAAGCACCCATATATCCGCATACCATGATTCTGGGGTGTGCTGTTTGGTGAGCTGCTGCTTGATAGATTTTGGTTGGGTTTTGAGCAGGGAGTCTCGTACTGATTTCGAAATCGCATTGTGCTTGAGGAGCGCATGACAAGTCGCCGCATAGCTTGACCCCATCCGTAAGGCCAATTGGTAGACTATTTTCGGAGACGTTAGGTCTGAGCTCGCCCACCCTTGTTGACCCATGTGGTGCGTGATTAGCCATTTCGGTGTAAGCAGTTCGGAGGCAAACGCATTTGCCTGCAGTTCTATGAGATCAAGAGCTGCCCCGCTCTCAAACGGAGTTCGGTTTAGCCTGGATTCGTCATCTAGACTAGACGAGTGCCCCATGACCGCGTGACCCAATTCGTGTGCTGCCGTGAAGCGCTGTACGGAAAGGGGGCGTTGTGTGGTCAACAGAACTCCAGATCCATTTTCTTCCAAATAGCATCCGAGCAGCCCCTTCATCGGTTGGAACATGACAGGTATGTCGAGAGCTGCGAGAAGTCCAAACACATCGATGCGTCCCACCCCACTCTTTACCTTTTTTTTGACACCATGGCTAGCATGTAATCGGTTAGCAGCAAGAGCCGCCTCGAGTATAGCCTTACGAACGTCTGGCATAGGTCAGCCCCCTTTTTGCGCTTTCCTCGATTTCAAGAATTCTGCGAATCTGGCGAGTTCGCTGCGATCTTCCGGGGCCAATTCAGATACCTGCCGTGCCAGATGAGCGACTTCCTTGTCAACTGGATGCGTGTCAGCGGTTTCACCGGTAAAAAAGTTCAGAGACCTCCCGTAGAGTTCGGCTAATTTCTTGAGTTCAAACACTTCAACTTTCCTCAGCCCTGCTTCCATCAAAGATAGCGCGGAACGAGAAGTACCTACTTTCGTGGCTATTTCGTTCTGGGAGAATCCAACATACTCTCGGGCTTCACGTAGCCGGTCACCAAGTACCTTTCTATCGCTATCACCTTCAACTTTTTTATTGTTGGGAGCTCTACTACTCATTTGCTTCCCTTTCTTTTTTCCTCTTCTTGGCACAATTTATCTATACGCAGCATCATATCGTCAATTGCTTCATCAACACTTTGATAGCCGCCTTTTCGTATAGTCTTGTCTGGAGGTAGTCGAAAACCAACGATTGGCTCGATGGCTAACAAAGTGCTTACGACGGCAAAGGAGTCCAAAAGTGGCTCCCAAACCTTGCGCAACAGAGCCCCCTCATCCACAATCTCGTCAAGCTTGTCAGTCAAAACTGCCCGAATTTCGCAAGAAGTCAAATGAACATCTTCGTCGATTTGAAACGCTGTGGATGTGTTTGCCATACCGAATCTCCTGTGCTACTTGGTTAGGATACCAAAATTCAGTTGGAAAATCAAACACAAAATATCAATATGTTAGATTTTCTAACATATGGTATAGCCCAGGGTTTTGCTTGTTCGCGCTTGGGGCGTGAACTTGCTGCGCCCTGGGCTATAGTGTGTCACCCCGTTGGGGCTATTCAGATCGCCCTGTACGGATTCGCCGAAGAATGACACTTCGCCCGAAGTGGGCGCCAGCAACCCCATGAGCACCTTGATGGTCGTGCTCTTACCCGCGCCATTGGGCCCGAGAAGGCCGAAGGCGGCCCCACGCTTTATTTGGAGATTGAGGCCGTGGACACCATCTCCGTGTTCGTAGGTTTTTACGAGTTCTGAGATTTCGACCACCGACTCGGTCTTCACCGGGGCCTGTTTATCCATAACCTGCACGAAAACAACTCCCCTTGTTCTTCGCTGCAGAACCTGCGTGCAGCGGGAAAACTGCCAACGAAATAGCCCGATACGCTATAGTACAAGACATTAATCTATCTGACAATCCCCAAAGATTAACCGGAAAGCCCAATCAAAATTCATGGCCGAAGATCTATTTGAAAATGCCGCCGCTGAGCGGATGCGGAAGGAAGCCCCGCTGGCCCGCCGTATCGCCCCCCGCACCCTCGATGACTTTGTGGGGCAGGAGCATATCCTCGGGCATGGCAAACTCTTGCGTCGCGCCATCGAAGCCGATCGCATCACCTCCCTCCTCCTTTATGGTCCCCCGGGCACGGGCAAGACCGCGCTGGCGCGTATTATCGCCATGCGGACCAAATCGGCCTTTGAACCCTTAAATGCGGTGACGTCGGGCGTGAAAGAGCTGCGGGAACTCCTGGCCCAGGCCAAGCAACGGCGCATCCACCAACAGAAGCGCACCATCGTTTTCGTGGACGAAATTCACCGATTCAATAAGGCCCAGCAGGACGCCCTCCTCCCCGATGTGGAGAATGGCAACATCACCATGATCGGTGCCACCACGGAGAACCCCTTCTTCTCCGTCGTCGCGCCTCTCCTCTCCCGTTCCCAGATTTTTGAATTCAAACGTCACACGGAAGAAGCCCTCGTCGGCTTACTGCGCCGCGCCCTCACACATCCCGAGCTGGGGATGGACCCCGAGACCATCACGGTAGACGACGACGCCTTCGCTCATATCGCGCGCTATGCCGAAGGGGATGTGCGCCGTTCCCTCAATGCCTTGGAAGTGGCCCTGCTTACCACGCCGGTGGTCGATGAGAAGATTCACATCACCGTGGAAGAAGCCCGGGAATCCATCCAGCGCAAACTCCTCCACTACGATGGCACGGGCGATGGCCACTATGACGCGGCCTCGGCTTTTATCAAATCCATGCGGGGGAGCAATCCCGATTCGGCCCTCTATTGGATGGCCCGCATGCTGGAAGCCGGTGAAACGCCGCGCTTTGTGGCGCGACGCATCTGCATCGCCGCGTCGGAAGATGTGGGCAATGCCGACCCCATGGCGCTGGTGCTGGCGAACGCCGCCTTCCAGACCTGTGAGTTCATCGGCATGCCCGAAGCGCGCATCATGCTCGCCCAGGCCGTGACCTACATCGCCGCCGCCCCCAAGAGCAATGCGTCCTACGCGGCCATCGACGCCGCCATCGCGGCCGTGCGGGAAGAAAAAACCACCGAAATTCCCAAACACCTCCAGGATGCCCACTACAAGGGGGCCAAACGACTGGGTCACGGGGCCAACTATCAGTATGCCCACGATTTTGAAGACAACTACGTCACCCAGGACTACGGCATCCCCCGGGGCACCTTCTATCAGCCCACGAAAAATGGCAAGGAAGCCGAAATAAAGGCCTGGATGGATGAACTCGACGCCCGGGACCGGGGAGAGAACTAGTCCACACCGATACGCACTGGACAGCACGACGTCTTCGGGGGTATCGTAGTCGTAGCATCCTACTGCACTGACCCCATTGACCGATTGGAGGGCCTTTACCATGCTGACCTATTTTATATTGACGGGCATCATTGTCTTTGGATTTGCCTTTGCCATGTGGCTGGGCACCTTTCTGCTTAACCGCAGCATAAACACGACCCTGGAAACCGAAGATGAGGCGCGGCACAATGTCGCCGGTCAACTCGGCTATGGCACCCTGCTGCTGGGCGCTACCATCATTCTCACGGTCGTATTCTTCCAAATGGATCGGGCACCCATCATCCCCCCCATGCCCCCGGGGCTGCAGCCCGAGGGGATACGCCGGGAGGCTGAAGCGGAAAAAAAGGACACCAAGGCCATCGTCCCGGAGTCCAAGAAAGAAGCAGCGCCCCCTGCACCGGTCAATGGAGCACCCGAGGTCACCCCGCCGACCGATATTAAACCGGCGGAGCCGAAAGAAGCCATACAGCCGGAGGCATCATCCGCGCTATCGGTGTAGACGCTGAAGCGCTCAACGACCTTGGAACCTTCCATGCACAAGTCTACGCGTTTCGCCTTGCTACTCTGCACCCTGCTGTCCTTCGCGGCAGTCGGGAGCCCTACCTTCACGATGGTGCCCATGGACGACGGCACCAAACTCGCAACCGATGTCCATCTGCCCGGTGGTGAAGCACCCTGGCCCGCCATTGTCCTCCGCAGTACCTACGGGCGCATGGGTTCCGTGGCCCGCGAGTGGCTCGAACTGAATTATGCCGTCGTCATTCAGGATGTCCGCGGCATGGGCGACAGCGAAGGTGAAGCCCATGTCTTCTATGCCGATGGATGGCGCGAGGACCAGCACGATGGGGCCGACACGGTCGCGTGGGTCAAGGCCCAGCCCTGGTGTGACGGCAAGATCGGCACCTGGGGCGGCTCCGCACTGGCCATCACCGAAATGCTCATGGCACCCACCACGCCGGATATAGCCGTGCAGCACATGGTCGCCACGCCCGCTAACCTCTATTTCGACACGGCCTACCATGGCGGCGTGTTGCGCAAAATGCTTATCGAAGGCTGGCTGACTTCGATTAGACAACCCCATATGATCGACGTCTACAAAAGTCACCCCCGTTACGACGACTATTGGGCCCACTTTGACACCGTGGCAAAGGCGGCTGACATCAACGCACCGGCCCTCTTTGAAAACGGGTGGTATGACATCTTTCAGCAGGGCACCATCGACGGATTTCTCGCCCGGGAAGGACAGGGCGCAGCCCCGGCAAAAGGCAACAACTTTCTCATCATGAAATGGTCGAGTCATGGCCCCGACGTGGAAGACGATTACAAACTCAACGAAAACCGTTTCGACCTCAAAATCAGCAAACTACGCGACCAGATATTTCGACACTACCTCCGGGGCAACGACGACATCAGCGAGATCCCCAAGGTCCATTATTACGTCATGGGGGCGGACACCCCCAACGCGCCCGGCAACGAATGGCGCACAGCCAATCAGTGGCCGCCCTACGAAACAACGGCGACGACCTACTACTTACATCAGGACAGCACGCTCAGCACGAACACACCGAATGCAGATGGCGTGCGCAGCTATGTCTTCGATCCCGCCAATCCCGTCCCCACCCATGGCGGCAACAACCTCCTCATGCCGTCCGGCGCCTTCAACCAGAAAAAGCACACCGAAGGCCGGGCGGATATCCTCCATTTCATGACCGAGCCGCTGGACGCACCAATTGAGATTACCGGCCGTGTCACCGTGCGACTGAACATCAGTACCGATGCCCCCGACACCGATTTCACGGCCATGCTCCTCGACATCTATCCCGATGGAGACGGCCGGGAGCTGAACATCCTGGACAACATTCGCCGCGTGAAGACGCGCAATGGCTTTGCCGAAGCCGCCCCGCTGTTGACGGGCACCGAGGAAATTGTCACCTTGGAAATTGACCTCTGGAGCACGGCATGGGTCTTCGACACGGGCCACCGCATCGGCCTGAACATCTCCAGCAGTAACCACCCCCGCTTTGAAGTGAACCCCAACACCGGCGAAGACTTCCCCGGCGAGGAACTGCGCAAAGCGACGAACATCATACACCTGAGCGCCGAACACCCGAGTGCATTGATACTGCCCCTGCGGTAGCCGATTCTTCTGCGGGCGGAGCCATCCGACACACACCGTGCAACCCTCGGACGCTCCACATTGCTTCGCCGTCTTTGCCCGGTTATATTGAATGCCAACGCGAAAGGGCACGACCATGAGTACCAATTACGGCGACTACCAATTGGGCGTCTATTTCCAGGGCATGATGGGCCACCTACCCGACTTTCCGTTTGACATCGACGAAGTGGAAGAACAGGCAAAGGCCTGCCTCGACCCCAGGGCCTATTGGTATGTGGCTGGCGGGGCCGGGGCCAGCGAAACGGTACGCCGCAACCGCGTCGCCTTTTCAGGCTGGCAAATCATCCCCCGTATGCTGGCCGACGTGTCGCAACGCGACCACCGCATCGAACTCTTCGGCCAGACCTACAACGCGCCCCTTTTCCTGGGACCAGTGGGTGTCCAGGAGATCATCCACCCCGAAGGGGAACTGGCCGTGGCCCGGGCCGCCAAGTCTCTGGCCATCCCCATGGTCTTGTCCACCCTGTCATCCCACCCGCTGGAAGACGTGGCGGAGACCTTGGGCGATTCGCCGAAGTGGTTTCAGCTCTATTGGCCCGGTGACCCCGAATTGGCCACAAGCCTCATCGAGCGGGCCGAAGCAGCAGGCTACACGGCCATTGTCGTGACCCTGGACACCAAACTCATGGGCTGGCGTGAAAAGGACCTGCAGACGGCCTACCTTCCCTTTCTGGAAGGCAAGGGCATCGCCAACTACGTCACCGACCCGGTCTTTTGCGACGCCCTCGAAAAGCCCCCCATGGATGATATGCAGGCCGCCATCGGACACTGGACCCAGGTTTACGCCGACGCCAGCCAGACGTGGAAAAATATTGCCGACCTGCGTAAGGTCACTACGCTACCCATCATCTTGAAGGGCATCCTCCATCCCGACGATGCACGCCTGGCCTTCGACCACGGTGTCGATGGCATCATCGTCTCCAACCATGGCGGACGTCAGGTAGATGGGGCCATCGCCGCACTCGATGCCTTGCCTGCCATCGTGGACCGGGTACCGGAATTGCCTGTCTTATTCGACAGCGGCATCCGCCATGGGGCCGACATGGTCAAGGCCCTGGCCCTCGGTGCGAAGGCCGTCTTACTCGGTCGGCCCTATGTCTACGGCCTGGCGGTGGATGGCGAAAATGGCGTGAAGAATGTGGTGCAGCGCCTCCTCGCAGAATTTGACGTGACCATGGCCCTCGCCGGTGTCGCGAAGGCGAGTACCTTGACGCGGGAACACATCGTGCGGGGCGAAATCTTGCACCCCACCGTCGTCGAGAGCCCTGCCCAGCCGCCGCCCACCGATACGAGGTACGCCTACATTCCCGCCATGCCAACCGGCGAATAAGCCCGCGAGATGCGCCGTGTTACGTACTGGTTCCATGGCGTAAATTCGTATCCGGCGATTGGCGTTGACGTTGTCTCAGGCAGGAATGCCCAAGCCCCGTTTGGCGAATCGTCTTTAAGGGGCTTAGGCATTCCTGCCTGAGACAAAGCACATCAAGGGACATGCATGGGCCATCAACGTCATGAAATAGCGAAGGGGAACCTACCCCCCTTTACTTCGTCACCAACCGCCCCACGGGATAGCCCGCCGAATAGTCAAATGCCCAACACCCATTGGGCGTGGTGTAGCAAATCGTTTCCTTGCGCTCAAAATCGGTCTTGCCCTGCCGCACCGCCGCATCAGGGCTGTCTGGCAACAACTGGGGATCGGCCACGACTTCCAGCATTTTGGTCGGGTCACCCATCCCATGTCCAGTGCCCGTGAAAATGACGCCATCCAAATCTTTTTCTTCCGGATACCGTGCCACCACGGGCAGTCCCGCCGCCTTCATATTGGCAACCACCACCCGCTTGTCCTCGACCGGACAGACCTCGTCCGTCGCGCCGTGGACCACAAAAATCTGCGTTTCCTGCCCATAGTCTTTCATTTGCTTGAGGTGGGTGGTCTCCCCGAGATCCCGAAGGACCTGGGCATCGGCCGTAAGATAGGCGGGACTCTCGGGGTCCTGCGAATACCCCGCGTTCAGGGGCGAACCCCCTTCGAGATTAAAGGCGATGTCATCGCTCAACACGGCCATCCCACAGAAATCGATAATGGCGGCAAAGGTGCGTGGGGCCAGTTTGTTCGCCATCTGGGTCACATTGCCTCCGCCCGAATACCCGGTGCAGTAAATTCGACCGGTATGAAAAGCGATGCGCTCCCGTTCCAGCCCGCTATACATCCAATGAAGAGAACGCAGGGCATCTAAGGCCTGGAGGTAGCCATAGTCATAGGGCGGCATGGTCGTGCCATCATAGGGACCGCTCTGAAGATAGTCCACGCAAATAGCCACCACATTATAGCGGTCCGCCAGGGTCTGGGGATCGGGCACGCCGTCCGCATGGGTACCGGTCCAATAATGGAGGGTCAGAAAGAGGCCCGTCTTTTCATTAATATTCGCCTGCTTCATTCCCGGGTAATACACATAAGCCCGAATCGTCCGGGGACCTTCCTGAAACGCCCATTCCTGTGCCGGGAGCTCCGCCGTGCCATTTTCGGCAGGCAAGGGCGGCCAGGGGCGATCGTCGGCGAAGGCACCACAGGCCAGACTCAACACAACAAGGACGATAGGGAATAATGACTTCATGGACAAACTCCAAATTGTTTCGACTTAAGACTTCCCGCCTCAGGAGCTTAAGAAACTGGCCCCTGACGCAGCAAGATCACCGTGACTTATTCTTGTCGGTTTTCTAAATTGCTACCGAAGGCGAAACTCACCAATCAATCCAGGCCGTCGCGCAAGCAAACTCTCTAAGTGACTATCTGCCCACATTTCGATGCGAAGTGCCGAATCTGATTGGTTGTGGTTCTCGATTATTTGAATAGCATCTGTGCTGAATCTGCCGGACGTCGCAATAATGTGAACATCAACTCGCGGCGGCTCCCAGAGTTTCATTTGCTCTCTCAAAGTCGCAATTTCCTTAGCACCGACGCTTTTCGACAGCCAATGCTTGCATTGAATAATCACTCGCAGGCGAAACGTTCCGCCTAGTTTGTCGAGAAACACTCTTTGGCACGAAAGATCCCGTCCTCTGTCTGACGCGTTCGTCTTAGTAAGCCACTCCGCATTTTCGTAACCTTCGGTTTGCGATATCAGATTGAAAACCAATCTCTCGAAATCATCCTCATCGATGGCTTCCCAGTTTAGCTTGGTTGCGATTTCTCCGACGGGCCTAGCCTTAACTAACTCACCCAAATCGTCGACGGCCACCGGTAATGGGTCGGAACTACCGTATAAAATCTCCGTCATCCCCGCGTCGACAGCTGGCCAATCGTGCTTTATTATGTCTCGAAGATCGCCAATCATACCGTAATGAAGGTGCCTTTTCAGATCACCCCATCTCGGAGGACGCTTGGCACTACTTCCCAAGATAGTATCGATTCTGGAAACACTGGAGACCAATACTTCCCAGTCGTCACCGTCGACAGAACCGTTAGCCTCGAGTTTGCTCGGATAGTCTGTGCGAAGACGCGCCAGCGCTAAATTGGCGATACGTATCTCTTCAAGTAATGCGTGACGAAATACCGTTCTCCGTGACCTATTCAACCGATAACGGTACTCTTTGAGGTCTTTCTCTGGCGAGAATATGTGCTCATCTATTATTACGGCACTCTCAAAGTCGCCAATCTCCATGGCGTCAAATCTGAATTGTCCGATTTCATTTAGCTCTAAGAGTGAATCTGGCATTGTCCATCCATCAATCTTAGGAAGAGCTTCACGTACTTGACGATAATCTCGGCAGCAATCATCGTACACTCCGTCGGTCATGTCCCCGAACGAAACACTTTCAGGAATCATCGATTTGATCTTTTCCCACAAAGCTTCTAACTTCACAAGATTGGCTTCGGTTGCTTCAAATTGCTTCAATGCATCGTTCAATGAGCTCATCTAGATTTGCTCCACCCTACAGCTGGCCGCGGTCACCCAACCCACCTTATTTCGTCACCATCCGCCCCACGGGATAGCCCGCCGAATAGTCGATTTCCCAACACCCATTGGGCGTGGTGTAGCAAATCGTTTCCTTGCGCTCAAAGTCGGCCGTACCCTGCCGCACCGCCGCATCGGGGCTGTCCGCAAGCAACTGGGGGTCGGCCATATGCTGCACAATCTTCGTGCGGTCACCGAGACTGTGACCCGTACCCTTGAACACCACGTCGTCCAAGTGCGCATCGGTCAGGAACAACGCCGTCACCGGCATACCCGCCGCCACCATGTTCCGCACCACCTCTTCCTTGTCCGCCACGGGACAAACGTCGTCGGTTGTTCCATGGACCACAAAAATCTTCGTTTCCTGCCCGTAGTCCACCATCTGCTTCAGGTGGGTGGGATTGCTGAGATCACGCAGGGCCTGGGCGTCGGGGGAGAGGTATTCGGGAGTTGCCGGGTCCTTACTGTAGCCCGCGTTAAGCCGTGAGCCCCCTTCGATACCAAAGGCGATATCGTCGCTCAGTTTGGCCATGCCGCACATATCGACAATCGCGGCGAAGGTCCGGGGCGCAAGCTTATTGACCATCTGGGTCACGTTACCGCCGCCCGAGCCGCCGGTAGAGTAGATACGCCCCGCGTTAAAGGCCGTACCCCCTTCCTGGAGTCCATTGTAGACCCAATACAGGGCACGAAGCGCATCAAGCCCTTGCAGATAGCCATAGTCATAGGGCGGCATGTCGTCTTCGTATTTGCCGCTCTGAAGATAGTCCAGGCAGATGGCAACCGTGTTGTAGCGGTCCGCCAATAGCTGGGGGTCGGCCGTGCCTGACGCATTGGTGCCACCCCAATTGTGGAGGCTGAGGAAAAGACCCGTGTGTTCGTTCACATTGGCGAGGGCCTTGCCGGGGTAATACACATAGGCCACAAACGTCCGTGGACCGTCCTGAAAGGCCCATTCCTGCGCGGGGAGTTCCGCCGATGCGTTTTCAGCGGGCAACGCGGGCCAGGGCCGCTCATCGGCGGCATAGGCTGAAATAGAAGCAAGACAGGCCAACAAGGCAAGGGCGATTCGAAAACGCATTAAATTCTCCTGGTAGAACGACTCCGTGGCGAGTCATTTTTACAGTTCTGGAAATATGGGAATGGGCCAGCGTAATCAGCGGACAGCAGGGGGCACCCAGGCCCGGTGGTCCTGGGAACGTTATCCGTTGGACACCCAATTAGGCGGTTTTCTTGCTCCCACAGCCGCCCGAGCCACAGCCGCCGCTTCCGCAACCACCGCCGCCGCCACCACTGGCCGCTGCCGCAACGAGTTGTTCTTCGGTGGGCCGTGCGTTGCGATACCAGACGACTACAAGGCAGGCCATCCAGAGTGCCGCAATGAGTACCCCGCCGCCTTCGCGGGTCAATTCGCTCTTGAGATAGGGCGCTTCAAAGCTGGGGATGAGATAGGCAAAGCCACCGAGATAGCCCAGCACCCCGGGGATGGCCCAGGGGGAATAGAGTCCAAAGATGGCCGGAACGGTCATGAGGATGCTGTAGCCATAGATAAACATCCAGACCACACCGTCGGGGTCGTTGTATTGGACCGCCACCGACGCACCGAGGGGCAGGAGCATGAACACGCAGACCGCGCGAAACAGGGGAAAGGTACTTTTTTTCGTAGCCATGGGAGATACCTCGTTGGGTTGTATACCCTGAGTTTACCGCGCATGACCGGCGAATCCAAAATATGCCATCGACCGGGATCGGGCGAATAACTACTCCACGTCGGTCAGCGGTAATTCTGTGGGCAGGGTTATCTCAAAGAGCCCCATAAACTGGGTCAAAATGCGATAGGTCAGGCCCCAAATCGTGTAGGGGCCGTGGTTAAAGCAGGAAAAGGCACGCTGTTCCGGGTCCGGCGGGTAATAATACGCCTCGATGTTGTTCACATCGCCCAGATAGCGGAGCGGCACCCACACGGTGGCCGCCACTTCGTAGTTGTGGGTCAAGGGACCCGGCGCGGGACAATAATAGACTATCGGACACACGGCCAACTCAAAGGTGCGCAACCGACCACCGGAAATATCACTCAGCCGCCCAATGACCATCTCTTCGGTGAGCTCCAGGCCCACTTCCTCCAAGGTCTCCCGCCGGGCCGCGGCCTCGATGCTCGCGTCGGTCGTTTCGACATGGCCACCGGGAAAGGCCATATGGCCGGACCAGGGGTCCTCTTCGCGCTCGGCCCGCTTCATAAACAGGGCCTCCAGCCCACCATCGGTACCATGGCGCAGTATCATGGCCACCGCGGCCACCCGGTCTACCTGGGCAGAGGGGGTCGTTTCGGGACAAAAGGCCGCCAGGCGCTGCTGAATCTCCGCCACACTATAGGCGTCGATTGGGGGCGGGGGTGGGGTAGAATGCACATCGAACTCCTTACACACGCAGGCCCATTGTCTTACAGAAATAAGGGATGACAATCGGACCTTAAGATTGTGTATTATACGATATTGCATACGGGGAATGAATCTCCCAGTTGCGTCAACGGTCGAACAATGGTATAAGGGACGCCGTGTTTTGGACGCGATTCTGGAGCGTTTCGCGCTGTGAACGCGTTTTCCCATGCTTTTTCCAATAGACAGGGCCACGAGATGTCGTCGGTTAGCAGTCTGTTTAAACCAAGGTAGTGTATTGTTTCTAAGGAGTTGACCATGAATACCCTTTCTGGAGATAAGGCCGGCCAGGCCGCCAAGAGCGCCGTCGAAGCGGGCGAAGGAATCCTCCGACTGGCCCCCACCTGGGTGCCCCGTTCCTTCCTGCAACCCGGACGTCGCCTCAAGCTGCATCCCAATGATTACTATGCGCTGGGCAAGCACCGCGGCGGCATCGACGAACGCTGGTTCGGCTCCACCACCCCTGCGGCCAACGACAACCGCAATGAAGACGAAGGTCTCAGCTATGTGGTCAACGACGGCGCCCGTTTCACCCTCAAAGACGCGGTAGACGCCCTCGGCGGTGAGATCATCGGCGACGACATCTGGAACAGCTACAAGAAGTGGCCCGTCTACTCCAAGTTTTTCGACAACATGGGCCCCATTCCTCACCACATGCACCAGAACGCCGAACAGGCCGCGCTGGTGGGTCAGGAAGGAAAACCCGAATCCTATTATTTCCCCCCCCAGATGAATGCCATCGGGAATAACTTCCCCTACACCTTCATGGGCTTCGAACCCGGCACGACCCGCGAACAGGTTCGCCGCTGCATCGAAAACTGGAATACCGGCGACAACGGCATCCTCGATCTCTCCAAGGCCTACCGCCTCAAGCCCGGCACCGGCTGGATGATCGGACCCTGCATCCTCCACGCCCCCGGCTCCCTCGTGACCTATGAACCCCAGTGGGGCAGCGACGTCTTCGGCATGTATCAGAGCCTCGTCGAAGGCCGCGACGTGCCTTGGGCCCTCCTCGTGAAAGACATGCCCGAAGAAAAGCACCAGGACATCGACTTCATCGTCGACCAGCTCGACTGGGAATCGAATGTGGATCCGAACTTCAAGGAAAACCACTACCTAGAGCCCATCATCGACACCCAGGACGACGCCCACACCGACCGTTGGGTCGTCTATGGCGGCGTCAAGGGTAAAGACTACTTCTCCGCCAAGGAACTCACCGTCAACCCCGGCCAGAAAGTCACCATCAAGGACAAGGGCGCAACCAGCCTCATTACCGTCCAGGGCCGTGGCCGCGTCGGCAACCTGGCGCTGGAAAGCCCCGACATGATTCGTTTCGGCGAGATGACGGAAGACGAAGTCTTCATCACCGCGAAACGTGCCGGCGAAGGCTACGAAGTCGAGAACCTGGCCAAAGAATGCCCCCTCGTCATCCTCCGTTATTTCGGACCCGACGTGAACCCCCAGGCCCCGGCCATCGGAAGTTACACACGATAAGTAATAGGGACTGCCTTCACGCCCCATAGGATCTCGCGCCTACGAGGAGAGCCTATAGGCGTGAGGCTGTCCCGGCCAGTGTCCTTGCAATGCGCTACAGAGACAGCAGGGACTTCAAGGACAGCAGAGACGGTTAGAAATCGTCCCTGCCGTCGCTGAAGTCCCTGTCGTCCCTGAAAGTTCGTAAGGTCACGGGCTCACCATAAAGAATCAGCCCCCAATGGGGGTGACAACAAATAGCAGATACCAGGAAGCCTGGCCAATAGGCCAGATAACCCAAAGGACAACATAGATCATGAAAAAAATCTCCATCGGCAGCTGGGCCTACAGCATCGGGCCATACGAAAACGAGCCCATCGCATGGGAAACCGTGCTCAAGACTCTCAAGGAAATGGATTTTGACGGCGTCGAAGTGGGCGGATTCTCGATCCACCCCAGCCCGGAAAACTGCCCCAACAAAGAAGACCGCGAAAAGATCGTGGCCCAGGCCAAGGAAATCGGCATCGGCTTCTCCGGCTTCGTGCCCAATCTCTGGGGCGAAAAGCTCATCAACACCGATGACAACTCGGGCTACATCAAGGCCTTCAAAGAAGCCGCCCAGTTTTCCCAGGACCTCGGCATCAAAGGTATCCGTGTTGACTGCGTACAGCCTCCAACCATCCACGACGAAATCGACTATGACACCGCCAAGAAACGTCTGGTCACCACGTGGGCCGAGTGCTGCAAAATCGCCGCCGACAAGGGCTGCTATGTGACCTGGGAATTCGAACCCGGATTCGCCTTCAACAAGCCCACCGACATTTTCCGCATCCTCGACGAAGTGAAAGAAGATAACTTCGGCGTTGAATTCGACACCTGCCACGCCGAAATGGTCGCTGGTGTAGGTGCCCGTCAACACGGCACCAAAGAAGTCCTCCCCGGTGGCTGCCTCGAACTGGCCCAGAAACTCAAAGGCCAGATCAACCACATCCACCTCATCGACTCCGACGGCACCCTCCACCACGACGAAACCAGCAGCCACCCGCCCTTCGGCGACGGCTACCTCGATTTCGACGCCATCGTACCGGCTCTCCTCGACGCAGGCTGCCCCCACGACTGGTGGACCATCGATCTGTGCTTCTGGCCAGACGCCTGGGCAGTGACCGAGCGCTGCAAAGTCAGCATCGACGCCCTCAACGAAAAGTTCTGCAGCTAATATTCCCCGAGCCCCCCGGAAACCCGGGGGGCGATTTTTCAGTTGCCAGCGGTGGCGAGCTATAGGTCTGCGCTGCCCTTTCAGGGCGCATGGATACACCGGCAAACCAATACCCAGGGCGTTGCCCTGGGCTAAGCTGCCAAGCCCCTTCGGGGCGCAACAAACAATACGTAACCCGCAAACACACGCGGTAGAATAACGGCCCCACAGGTCCCAAAATATTCCGGCCTGAAAGGCCAACACAGCATAGCCCAGGGCAACGCCCTGGGTTAACGAAGACAAAATTTAAATGAGCCCGGAAAGGGCGACGCAACCCATCGATACGATGTCTGCGCTGCCCTGTCAGGGCGAATAGATAAACCGGCAAACCGAATA
>CAXBPH010000004.1:0-69401 GCA_963977445.1 uncultured bacterium
ACGTCCATGGTTTATAGTCTTATTTTCCAAAGGGCACATTGATTTTATGTTTTCTGCGGAAAGCGGGCGAGCCATCTCCTCCCCAGCTGGTCACTGACTACGCAGTGCCTTCCACGTTGCCAATAACTCCCACCCTTCGTCGGCGGTAACACCCGGTGGGGCACTACTCAGATAGCGTTCCATCGAAGAAATGGCTCCATTCAGGTCACCCCCATCCGCCTGGCGGCGGGCGCGGTCCACCAGGGATTCATGGCCCTCCACGAGCTTCTGGGCCGCCGTAACGTTTTTCCGGGCCTGATCCGGTGCTCCACTTATGACCGCCAGGCGACCCAACATTTGTAAGGCGTCTGCCAGGCTCCGTGGGGCATCTTCGGCCTCAAGTATCCATCGCTGCACGCAGGTGTTGGCCTCGGCCACTCTTCCCACGGCGAGGAGGGATTCGACCAGGGGTCGGTAACCGTTGAGGCTACGTAGGGAACTTTCCTGCGCGCGTATGAGATGGGGGATGGCCATCTCGGCGTCGCCCAATTTCCAATAGAGTACACCACACCGTTTTTCGACGTGTACCCGGTCCTGCTCGCCGTGCAGTACTCCCTGCAACGCGTCCAGATAATGAGCCAGTGCGCCGGGAAGGTCGCCGGCCCCTTCAGACCGGGTGCCGAGTTCCATGGCCACCGTTCCCAACTGCCGGGTCAAGGGCGGGAGGAGGGTGCGACTTTGTTCTCTATAGACCTTCGCCGTCACCAACATGATCAGGGTCAGGCAGGCCGCCACGAGGGGGAGGAACAACTGGTGTTTCTTGCGCGCGCGAATCATGGACGGGCTCCATCCGGGAGATTCGCGAGCACGCCACGAACCGCTTCCTGGTAATCGGGCCGCTGGGACATCTGGGGCAAGAGTGTTTCGAGCTGAAAACGAGCGGCCGCATAATCGCCAACCTCGGCAAGTCGCAAGGCAAAATTCCACTGATAGAAAAGGGAATCATGATCCCGCTGAAGGGCCTCTCGCGCCAGTGCCAGTGCCGCCGCCGGTTGCTTGCGATGGGCCAGGGTCCGGGATAGAAAATAACTTAATTCACCGTGTTGCGCCCCAGGAAGTGTCCGTGCAGCTTCCCGAAACAAGGCCTCTGCCTCACGGTAGTTTGTGGCTGCGAAGGCAAGTCGGCCCCGTTGCAGTGCGTCACCTCCTGCCGGAAGCTCCATTGGAGGCAACAACCCAAACAGGGGTGTCAGGTGCTTATGCTCTTCCTTTTCTCCGGCAGGCCGAGGTGGAGTAATCGCCAGGGAGCTGAGGGCGTCCCAATCGATATCCACCGCCGAAGGGTTGCCGAGGATGGCATAGATCGCACTTGCCACGGGGCCGACGTGCGTGCCCGCCTCAATGGCGTCCTGTCGCGATACGAATTCCCCCACCGCAGTGGCCGCCGGCAGGGTGGCAACCCACGCGGCCCAAAGAGGGTCCGCCTCGGGGTAACGTAGCAACATCCGGTCGAGGCATTGGCGCGCGACGTCGGTGCTTCCCATGGTTTGGGAGATATGCACCAGTCGATGGGCCAGGGTCGCGCGCAGTGGCGCACTCATGGGCTCCGCTTCGGATAAGTGAAACAGGAGGGTCTGGCGATAGGGGGCCATCACGTCTGCGGACCCGGTCGATGCCAGTTCCTCAAAGCGTGCCCAGTAGCGTTCCACACCAGGGTCCAGGGTGATGGCACGTCTCAGGGCCAAGACACTTTCCTCGTGCTCATCGGCCCGCTGTGCGGACAACGCCATCACATATTCCATTTCTGGGTCGTGGGTTACGCCATGAAGGCGAGCCTTGGCAAAGGCTTCCATGGCCAAGCGGGCCTGCGTGCGAGCAGACGCATCTTCCCCCTCGGGGAGGCCAAGCCAATATCGCCAACCCAGGACCGTGTAGGCATCACCGAGCTCAGGGCAAGCGCTGATAACACCCCGGGCCAGTTCCTCTGCGCGGTTCAGCGTCGTTGTCCGCGCGGTACCCGTCACCGTGGAGGCTTGCTGGAGACAGGCCCGTGCCAGGCCCAGTTGGAGTCGCGGCAGGTGGGGGTGGAGTCGCAGGGCCGACTCAAAAAATACCACGGCTTCCGCACCGTGGCCCTGGTCCAGGGCGAGGCTACCGAGGGCCATGGGGTGACGGAAATCCCAGGGCGCCTTGCGTTGTGCTTCGAGAAAAAGTCGTTGGGCCGTGT
The DNA here is from genome assembly GCA_963977445.1 of uncultured bacterium. Taxonomy (GTDB): domain Bacteria; phylum Hydrogenedentota; class Hydrogenedentia; order Hydrogenedentales; family JAEUWI01; genus JAEUWI01. The sequence continues at coordinate 2,207 of CAXBPH010000004.1, forward strand.
TATCCAGTTGAAGGCGCTCATCAACGCTTATATCGCCATGTTCCGCCATCCAGGCAAGGGCACCCTGACCTTGTTGATAGCGTCGTTCTGCCGTAAAATTCCACCAGGCTTCCAGACTATAGAATCCCACCAGGGCGACCAGGAGCACGGCACCGACACGCATGGGAGGACCGGGACGTAGCCACCGTTCTGTGCCGTCGGCCTGCAGCCCAAGGAAGACCACGATAAGCGCGCCACTCACCGGAACATGGAGGTTGAATCCGAAGCACCCATCGACGGCGACGGCAAGCAGAGCGACCGGGAGGGTATAACGCAGTACGGCGCGTTCTGCGGGTCGGGCAAAGGGGGCATAGAGGCCATGGAGAAAAAGGAGGATCAGGAGAAAGAGGGCGGGGATGCCCCCTTCCACGGCAAACTCGAGCCATTCGTTGTGGACATGGTGATTGCGTTTGCCTTCGAGGGCATACCAGAGGGACTCAAAGGTACTCCACGTTGGTATGGAGAAGAACGTGTAATTGCCGGGCCCCACGCCGAGTAGCCAGTGGTCCAGAAATATGGCCGACGCGCCACCATAGGCGTGAAGGCGCAGTTGGAGCGAGTTGTCGAGAGGCAGCAGGGCGGGACGGAGCAGCACCACGGCCACGCCTGCCCCCAAGACCAGCGCCACCGCCACCAGACCAGTAAGCCACGCGGCACGGGGAGTCCAACGGCAACGAAGGCATAGGGTGACGCCGACAGCGAGAAGGCTTAACGCCAGTGCCACCACGCCCCCGCGCATGTGCGTGAGGTAGAGGTGGGTCATCAGGAGCAGCAGCACGGGAAGATAGACCAGCAGTACGTGGCGTTTGTTTTTTCGGTGCCAGGCATCGACGATGAGGCCACCACACAGCGTAATCGCAATCACCAGGGCGTGGCCCGCGAAATTGGGATGGCCATAGGTTGCCGGAAGTCCGCGATATTCTTCCCCCCGTTGCAGGGTCCAGGGAAAGGGGTCAATCCCCAGGTATTGGGCGATGCCATAAACGCTGGCAACGGCAACGGCACCGACGATGACGCGGAAAAGATTGCGCAGGTGCCGGGGATGGGAAAATAATTGTTGTGCGTGGAGGGCCAGGGTGGCCGCTATCACCAGGGGAAGGAGGGCATGGAGACTGCGGGCGGGCGAGACAGAAAACAGGGCCGAAAGACTAAGCACCCCGAGAAGGGCGACCAACAAGGACGCCTGTATTCCCACCGGCCGAATGGAAAGGGTTTGGCGGACCGTGCCCACCGCCCAGACTCCGGTGATGAGCAGTGCCGCGCCTCCGCTTATCAATAGCTTTATGGGCGTCGCCGGATCTTCCGTATAGGGATACAAACTCAGGACCAGCAGGACTATCCAGCTATAGAAGAGGCCCCGCATGACGCGGAAGCTGGGGTTGTCCGGTCCAGGAATGATCATCGGGCGTATACCGTCTCCGGCTTTTCTGTGTAGGTTACGGTTCCAGGTTTTCTTGGTTAACAGCGCAGCAACGCCCCCTGCGTTGGGGGCCTGGTAGCCCATGGAGTGTACACTGCCCACGAGGAAAGAAAAAAGGGACGGTCGTGGAGTACGGTGATGGCACGCTCGCACCGAATTGCATAGCGACCTTCGTGGTGTAGAAAGTGCGCTCAGGTTTCACAGTTTGATCTAGTGGTGCAGATGCAATAGTATTCTTGGGGAGGGAGTAAGCGCGTTTCCAGCGATTTTTCCCGGTTGTTGTCGCACAGTATCCGTGGAGGAGCCTGAACAAGCGTGCGGATACTATTTTTTTGCCAATACTTCACCCCGGAGATGGGGGCACCCGCTGCAAGGACGCACGAGCATGCGCGGCGTTGGGTTGAGCGGGGTCACGAGGTGACGGTCCTCTGCGGGCTACCCAACCATCCCGATGGCATTGTGCCCGAGGCCTATCGCGGCCATTGGCTGTATCGGGAAAACATCGACGGCATCAACGTCTTGCGCTGCTGGTTCTTTGTGGCACCCAACAAGGGTGTCTTCAAGCGCTGTGTCAGCTTTCTTTCCTTCATGATGTCCGCCATATTTTTTGGCATAACATCCACAGGAAAATGTGATGTGGTCATCGGGACCACCCCGCAAATGCTCTGCGCCCTGGGCGGCTACATCGTGTCCGTCTTCAAACGTCGCCCCTTTATTCTGGAAGTGCGCGACTTGTGGCCCAAGCATATTATCGACCTGGGGACCATTACCAATCCCCTGATAATTCGTGGGCTTCAGGGACTGGAGTCGTTTTTGTATCGGCGCAGCAAGGCAATTGTTTCCGTCGCTGAAGCCTCCCGAAAATACATCGAAGACCGGGGCGTGGATCCTGCGAAGCTGTACACCATTACCAACGGCATCGACGAGACTCTCTTTGTGCCCAAACCGAAAAATGGCCTGCGGACGGAATTCGGTTGGTCCGACAAATTCGTTGTGCTCTACATCGGCACCCATGGTCTCTCTCAGGGGCTGGAGACCATACTCGACACGGCCGAACTTCTGGCAGGAGAGCCCCGGTATCATTTCGCTTTTGTCGGCTGTGGTGCCGAATGGGATACGCTCCGGGAAGCTGCTGCGGTGCGTGGACTCAAGAACATCGAGTTTCTTGCCCACCAGCAAAAAGCGCGCATGCCCGATTTCTACGCAGCGGCCGATGTCTGCCTGGTGCCCCTGAAGAAGCGCGATGTTTTTCGCTACAACATTCCGTCGAAAATGTTTGAGATCATGGCCTGCGCACGCCCCATGATCCTCGGGGCTCATGGACAGTCTCGTCAACTACTCGAAGAGGCCAACGGGGGTCTGGCCGTCGAGCCGGAGGATGCAATCGCCTACCGGGATGCTATCCAGTACCTCGCCGAACACCCCGACCAAGCCGAAGTCTTTGGGGCCCGTGGGCGCGACCACGTTGTCGCCCACTACACGCGAAACAGCAAGGCCGATGATTTTCTCGTTTGCCTGGAAGAAACGTTGGGCATTCGGCCACGGAAATGATGGAGCCAGCGGGACACCATGGCTAAATAAGCGAAGGTAGACCTCGCTCAGATCCAGTTCCTTCGTTTCGACCGCGTGTGCAAGCGCTTAAAAAGGCCTACGTACGGGTGACTTGGCTACCATCGCTCAAAGCAGGCTTTGACAATTGGGAGCGCAGGCGGCCCGCCTGCCCGGGCCGAAGGCACGTTGTTTTTACGTCCTTGACGCAATGCCGACGCTCCAAGTCTGGAAGCTGGAAACCAAATGGCTTGGAAAGTATCTGAGATGAATCTTCGCTTATCTAAAAGACGAAATTGGCGTCTACGTCATCCAAGCCCGGGGCATCGGCATCTTTCTGCGTAATGATGGCGGGTTCGATGGGCCAGACTATGCCGACCTTGGGGCAGCCATAATTCAGGGCGCGCTCGAAGTCCGGCGCATGATGGGTGGTGCACTTGTAGTGAACCAGACTGTCATCTTCCAAGGCGAGGAATCCATGGGCAAATCCGGCGGGCACCCAGAAGGACAAATGATTTTCCCCACTCAATTCGAGGCCGTGCCATTGGCCATAGGTCGGTGAACCCTTGCGCAGATCCACGGCAACGTCGTAGACCGAACCTTGCACGCATCGAACCAGTTTGCCCATGGCCTCCGGTTCAATCTGGTAGTGCAATCCCCGGAGGGTGCCTTTGGCGGACTTGCTCATGTTGTCTTGCATGAAGGCGGTGTCGAAACCCGCCTTGTGCCACATCATCTTGGAGTAGGTTTCTGAAAAGAATCCACGGTCATCGCCGATGACTCCAGTTTTTACAATGAGCAGCCCTTCAATGGGCGTAGTTTCGATGGTTACCGGCATGGGCATGGGAAGAATTCCTTTGGATAGAGTTACTGCGAATCGCCATTCGGCGGGCCACCGACATGCTACAAGATCGACTGAATTGAATCAAGGTAATGGGGGTCATTCGCCCCGTTCGGGCCCATCAATCTGCCTGTCCGATTCGGGCGTACTGTACTTTTTGCGGAGGCGGATTTTCTCTGACTCTCTGTCGTAGATGGCCACCGCCAGGGCCCACGCCCGGTCTTCCATCGTGTCCTGATCCATGGCTTGGGTATAAGAGTCTTCGCCTACATCGAGGATATATAAGGCCGAAAGGAGCTTTTGCGGCCGATATACGAGTAAGTACAAAATCCGCTCGAAAAGGGCTTCCAGCAGCAGTTGGCGATTGAGGTCATAGGGAGAAAGTCCGAGAGGCGCTATCTTCCACTGTTCGACCAGGGCCGCTTCGGTGGCCTGTAAGATCGAGCCGTCCATCTCCCTTACTCGCTACGCTTACTCAATTGGGTCTCACGCATCCAGAACCAGTACTCGTCCCGCTCCAGGTGCTTTTCCAATCGGCTGGGATGGCCCAGAAATTCGGCATACTGGGAAAACTTCTTTACGGTTGATGGGTCAGGAACGGTACCCGCTGCTGCCAGTTCACCCAGCGTGAAGGACAACCACGCCATATCGGGCGCAAAATCAGGATACCCCGTTATATCGGGCCAGATAGCATTGGACACCTGCTGCAGGGGTTTCAAATTAACACCGGGAAGCAGATCGCCCAAGACGGTTTCCAACGCCAGCCGATCGTCCCGCCGGCCCCAGCCCACCGTGTCGGTTGGGTCCAGCCCATCAATTTTGGTCTGGAGATCCACCAATATGGATTCGTGCATCAGCTTCAGCAAGGCCCCCAGGGCGACAACATCACCCTGGGCGCGATATATCTCTGCCCGAAGCAGGCGGGTCCGAAAGGTGTCACCATAAGCGGACAGGGCAGCCAAGGCGTCTTCGAAATTCTCCTGCGCACAGGCAACCCGAACGACGGGCTCCAGGATTTGCTCCAAGGCGTCGGGGGCCTGTTTCAGATAGGCGTTGAGCACCACTTCCGCCCGACCATAATGGCCCTGACGCACCCACAAGTCGGTCAATCTTCGCACCGATTCAGAGCCCACCAAATCCCCTTTCAACCCCAGGGCTTTGGACAACTGCCGTTCCTCTTCGGCTTCATCATCGGTGCAGTGAAAATAGGAGGCCAGGGCCAGATGGAAGGCATAGGGACTTTCATCCTGGCCCTCCCGCAGTTTCCGCATGTGGATCGCCTGGTCATAGCCGTCCAACAAGGTGATGGAGCGCATCTGCAACGCAATGTCCCGGGGCGTCGGATTGGGACACACGAGGGAAGTGGGCATCATGTCTAAGGCGTCCATCACACTGAGTAAGGCCACCGACAGGTCTTCATAGCTTTCCCATCGCTCTTCGGGCCGTTTGGCAAGACACTTCAGGATAATGCGTTCCAGCGCGGGCGGACAGATGTCGCCCACGGCGTTTCGAATCGACGGAACTTCCGCGGTCAGATGCTGTTGCTTCATGCGCACCAGCCGTTCCACGGTCGTGTCCCCCCGGACCAGGAAAGGGGGCATGCCCGTGATGGCTTCATAGAGACAGCATCCCAGACCATAAATATCCGCGCGGAAGCTCACTTCGCTGGCGCGGAGAAATTGTTCCGGAGCCATATAGGCAGGTGTTCCAAAGATGGAGCCGATACGTGTTATATCCGTCGGCAGGTCCTCAAAAAAATCGGACTGAGATAGTTTTTCCAAGGTGTCGTCCGACATGGCCTTGGTGCGCACCAGGCCGAAATCCGTAATCTTCAATGTACCATCGGGCGCGATGAGCAGATTCTCTGGTTTGACGTCCCGGTGCACCAGCCCCGGCACGGCGCGGGTGGCGTGGATCATACCGGTGCAAAACTGGTGGCCCAAATCGAGCACATCGCGGGGGGAAAGGGGTCCTCGGTGTAATCGCTGAGAAAGGGAATGCTCGTCGAGGTCATTTGACGGAACAAATTCAATAAAAAGGCAGGGGATGGCTTCGATAATATCCAGGCGCTGGGCGCACACCACATTGGGGTGGGTGCCGATGAGCATCCAGGTGCGGGCTTCACGGATGAAGCGCTGAAGTAGCTGGAGTTCGTGGCGGAAGCGCCGTTGGAGGGTTTTTACCGCGTAGGTGCGCCCATGGTCGTCTTCCACGATATAGACGATACCCATGCCGCTGGTGCCGTGCCCCCCCCGAATATCCTTGATTTCAAAGCGGTCATCGAGACGATAGCCCAGGTGCCAGGCTTCTTCTAAATCGGGTACGGGCTCGCCCGTAATAAGTGTGGAAAGCGCGGCGGGGGTGGTTTTATCCGAATCCGGATCTTCGGCCATCAACGTATCCCACAACTCAGGGCGGGATTTCAGAAAGGGTCGATGTTGTTCCGGGTTACTCGGTTGCATAACCACCTGCTACGTAGGTTCGTTGTCGAAGCCCTGCCGTGCGACCTCAATGTCGTCAAAAATATCGAACATTGCAGAAAAATTGCTGATTTCAAATACTTCGGCCACAAAAGGGCTCAGTTTGCAGAGTCGTAAGGGCCGCTGTTGTTTCTTCATGGCCTTGGATAACATCAGTAGAATCCGCAACCCGCTGCTGCTGATATATTCCACGCCGGCCATATCCACAATCACCCCAACGGATTCTTCATGGAGCGTTTTGGTAAAAAACGCTTCCACTTCCGTCGTGGCCAACTCGTCCAAACGCCCCGTCAGGGAGATAATGGTTACTTGTTCCGTAGATTCCAGCGCTATTTGCATGGGTGCTTAGTTCACTCCTGTGTATTCAACAACGTACCCCGTCAGTGTAGCGGATTTTCCTGCAGTTGGGCTACTTTTGTCTCAGTCTTTCCCCGGCTGGCGGCTTGGGAACCCTGAGTTCTGCGATTGCCGGCGCACCGACCGGATATTTCAAGTGCGCAATTGTAGCCTTGGGAGAAATGATGTTGTACCATTTATTGTAGAAAGAAACGGCGACTTCGCAATTACTGCGAGCGGGGATAGTAACTATACGCTGGTTTTCGCCACACCTCGCCCCGGGGGCTTTTCAGACTCTTATGTATACGATATTTATATGGCAGGTGTTGGACCGGACGGCAATTGACTTGGGCGGAGGGCACGGGCCGTATAGTATCGTTTTGAGATCTTGGTGTAGTCTTTCGGGACCGTTTTTCGGAATCTATGCGGCCTACAATGGTTAGGGTGCGCCAATCGTCGCTCCAAGTGACTGCAATCAGGTCTCTTAGTCGCAAAAGGAAAAGTTGGCACGAATGGCGCTTATACCAACCTATGCGCAACGAAGCGCAGGGTCAGGAACGTGGGACAGCCCACGGATGCAGGAAGTCGAACAAGTTTCCCAAAAGGGAAACGGAGGAACACATCATGAAAGACATCAAGGTAAACGATCTGGATGAAACGAAGAAGTCTGCCGAAGTGGAAATGACCGAAGAAGAGTTGAATCAGGTGAAGGGTGGCGGATTGCTTCTTCCGGCGGTGCAGAAAGTGCGCGAAGCGGCGAGAAGCACCACCACAACCGCGAAGCTCGGCGACGGTTCGGTGCGCACCTTTAATGGTGCGCAGGGTGATGAAGGTAGCATGTAATTAATAGCGCGGTCACCCGGTCGGACCTGCCCCGCCATGTCGAAGACGTGGCGGGGCAGGTCCGTCTGTTTTAGGGCGAAGGACTTTCGGGCAACGCACTACCCGCCACCTGTCACGACCATCAGAAACAGCGAAGCGGCCTAACGTAGGTTAGGCGTCTCGCCTGACCCGTCGTAAATCTATCTTTCCAATAGTAGCTTTGCTGTTGGCTTGACTACGCCGAGTTCCACGACTTAGCCCCTCGGTGGCGCTCCACGGACCAGAGCAGGCTATTCCACCGCCATCATATTTGACGAGACGATACAGCCACGGTCATCGGTGAGGTTGATGTAGTAGTGCGTGGTGCCTTCCGGCAGGGTTGACGATGCCGTCCCTGTAGCCGCATCGAGCATCGCGTCGACGGCTTCAAAAGGTACGACCAGATCGAGCCGCTTTGTGGATTCTTTTTCGGCGTATTCAAAGGGGCCAACCATGGCGTAGAGGGTGGCGGCGGCCATGGGTTGCTGGCTTTCAAAATGGACCGTGACCTTTCGGTCTGCGTCGACTTCGGGTTGGTGGGTGATGCGTGCGAGTGGCGCGCCCGTGCCCTTGAGCAGGTGGTCCGCCGTCACGAAGATTTCGGGCACCATCTTCAGTTCCCAACCGGGGCCGTGGCCGTGGGGCATGCGGGGGTGAATGGAGAGGGTGGACTCCGGCCCGGCGCTGACGTGGGAGTGGGTTAACGTGTCAACGGAAAAGTGGGGGTCGTTGTCTCCATTTATCCAGACCATGGGCATGGGCGCGTTGGTGAAAAAGCGGGCCGGGTCCCAATATTTACGCTTCTCCAGGATCGCATCGTCCTTGGCACCCATGCGGTTGAAATAGCCTTTTGAATCGTAGAGATAACCGCAGCCATAGACGGGCGCGGCGAATACGAAGCGGTCGTCCAGCCCGCCGGTAAGGCTGCTGAGCACGCCGCCCCAACTGATGCCCGTCAGGCCGATGTGCTCGGCATCTACCGTGTCCAGCGAGCGAAGGAGGGAATTGGCCAGCATAATGTCGGCCACCGCGTGGTACATCCACTGTTCATTACGGGGCTTGTCCTGGTCGTCAAACATGCCGGTCCGTGCGGGGCCGCTGAAGGCATGACTTTCCCCGCCACGCCAACCGTCGGGACCGGGCAGGCGGCCTTCGAGATCCATGGAAATGCTCGCGTAGCCCTGGTCATACCAGACCTGCACCCACTGGGGAAACGCCGTGCCACCGCCGCCGTGGGCGAGTACCATGCCAGGGAGCTTTTTGCCTGCCGGTGCTTCGGGAATGCCGAGGTAGGCGAAGACCCGCGTCGGTTTACCCATATAATCGAGGCCATCATAATAAATCGCCTGGATGGGACCTTTGTCCAGCTCGGGAACGCGGTAGATCGTGGGCGTCTGGTAGACCGTGTCGCCGAATTGCTGGAGTAGCTCGGTGCGGGCGGCGGTGGAGTCCGCGTGGGCGTAGGTCGGGAGGCTAAGAAGAAGGACGGAGAGTGTTGCGACCAAGAGTTTTTTGTACATGAAGTATCGTGTCCTTTTACAAGGTAAACGGTTATTGCCAATGTGAACATTGAGGGGTGCCGTTTTTTCGGCCCATTCTGTCGTAATAGTGTATCGTCGGGGGTATCCGAAAGCATTGGCCCCATGAGTCAGCGATGGTCGTTGGCGGGGGGCGCTAGAGAAACCTCCGGCGACGGGAGATACGTCATCTTATCAGGCTTCGCGCTGCAGGAAATCGCTAATTGGTGCTGACTAGATGTTACCTGGTTGAAGTCCCTTCACCCACAAACTTCCCCCGCCTTGCTTCCGCCACGGCGGACGTTCCGCCTCCGTTTGAGGGTGGCACCCGTGGGGCATGAAGCTGATCTGGGGGTGGCGTTGATCAGTCGAAGTCTCTATACTACTAAAGTGTTTACTTTACAGCTCCCCCACGTTGCATCTGCCACAGGCGCACGTTCCGCCTCCCTTTGAGGGCCAACGGCGCGCCGCAGTTTGGTGACATAAATTACGTGTACGTGGCCAGCCAAGCGGGTGAATATTTCGTTTAAACGCTATGCGATATCGTTTTCGAATTCCATATCCCCTCAGAGCCTCTCTTTTTTGTGTTCTTTGCGTTCTCTGTGGTTAAAAATCCCCTTACGCCTTCCGGAGGTCACTGATATCGGTGGCAAAGCCTTCAATCGTGTTGTCCACCAGCTCCATGGCGCCCACCTCTTCGCCCAGTTTGATGCCAATCCGTTGTGCCGGACCCCGGCTCTCGGAAATTGTATTGCGAACGAGTGCGTTGTTGGCCGTCACGCCCTGCACGTCCACGGCGATGCCACCATCACCGCCACTGTCGGCGATACGGTTGTTCTCGATGCGGTTGCCCTTGGCCGTGAAGCCTTCGCCCCGTTCGGGACGAAAGACCAGGCCATTAATATGGCTGCCCTGTATATCATTGTCGATGACGAGGTTTTCATCATCGTGGTGGCCAATCGAGACGCCGTAGTTGTTTTCGGTGAGGCGATTGCCTTCGGCCAGGCCATATTTCACGCCCCAGCAGAAAAAGATGCCGATGTTCGAGCCCGAGACCGTGTTGTTGACCATGCGCGGCCGTTGGGAGCCCGATCCCGGATGGAGTCCCAGGTCGGCGTTGTTGTGAATCTCGCAGTCTTCCACGGAGACATCGTGGCAAATCTGGAAGCTGATGGCGTCGCCGTTGTAATTCCGCACATCGAGATTCTTCAGCGCGATGTCACTGCAATCCTGAAACCACAAGGCCCCGGCATAGTTGCCGTTGATGTTTGCGTTGTTGTCCCGGTTGCCATCCAGGGCGATATTTTCCACCGCGAAACCCGACGTTTCTTCCGCCGTAATCATGGCAAAGCGGGAGGAGACGGTGGGGGTCATCATGGTCCAGAAATTTTTGCGCAGTGCCCGGTCGAGCTTGAAGCGATTACCGCTACGGGCCACCAGGGTGCGAGACAATACGTCGGTTCCATTGGTGCTGGGGTTTTTCGTTTCCAGAATGACGCCATCGCCCACCTGAAATCCATCGGCGTTCTCCAGGGTCACTTCCTGGTCAAACCAATCGGAATCCGCCGCCAGCACGGTCTCCTGAGAGGGCTCTTTGAACAGTATCGAGTCTGTGCCACTGCCCAACAGGCGCACGCCCTTGCGGAGGAAAATAGAATTGCGCAGGCGGTAGGTGCCGGGCTGGACGTGAACGGTGCCGCCACCGAGACGAACCACATAGTCCACCGCCGCCTGTATGGCCTTGTCATTGTTGCCCACGATATCGGCCTTGTCGGGGCCGACGGTCAATGTGAGGGACTGGTCCCAATCGGGTTCATGGCGGGAGTCGCCCGACGTGGCCCGGGGGCTCTTCACCTCGGGCATGGGCGCGGCATGGGTGCGGGACGCTGCGAGCAAGGTTGCGGTTGCGCCACCCGCGGCCAGGAGAAGTTGTCTGCGACTGCAGGCGAAAGAGGGTTTGGGATTCATGGGTAGCTCCAATACCGGTAAACGGACCAAAGCGTCATGGTAGGCGAGGTCTCGCTACGATATCAACGACATCTCCGTGGGCATCTCCGTCGGCATCTCCGTCGGCATCTCCGTCGTGCCACGCGATCCGACAACGTCGGTCGAAGACTCGACGGAGGTGAGTTCGTGTGTGTGTGGGCGTGAGGAATGGAATGTTGTGACGCCTTCGTCTGTGTTCGACCGTTGTATGGAAACCGGGCACTCGCGCTGGCCCGCACCCATAAAGCCGCTCGTGCCCGCCTACGGCGCGTCTTCGACCTCCCGTCTGTATAGGTGGCACCCGTAGATTCTCTTGTTAGAATGCACTTCGGGCAAGCGCCCAAGGTGTCAATCGTCGTGGACGTTGCCGCGGGTGCGTTTGAGGTCGCCCCGTTTTTTCTTGCCCTCGATACGGCGCTCTTTTGCCGCGCGGGAGGGGCGGGTCTTCACCCGAAACTTCGGGCGGGTGGCGGCACCGCGAATCATGGCTACCAGTCGGGCCACGGCCTCTTCGCGATTGGCCTTCTGGCTGCGGGAGTCGGTGGCGCTGATGATGATGATACCCTCGTCCGTGATGCGCTTGTCCTTACCCTCCAGCAAACGGCGCCGCACGCTGTCGGGCAGGGACGGCGAATTTGCCGCGTCAAAGCGCAGTTGGACGCCGGTGGACGACGTGTTAACGTGTTGGCCACCGGGGCCGGAGCAGCGGATGAACTGCTCCGTTAGTTCCTCTTCACCGAGGCTGATCTGTTCTGTTACGTTTATCATTAGGTTCTATTCCAATGTCTTGTATCTATCGATGCTACCGTGCAGCAGGGGCATCCGTCCAGTTTTTCCGGATAAAACAGGCCGAGACAGGGATAGGTCCCGCCGGATCTTGAACATTCTTGTCACGGCGGCGCGTGTGTCGAGACGAGGGTATTGGTATGTGCTGAAGCCCGGACAGTTGAATCGGTCCCGGTGCAGGGGCCATGCTACGGCCTGCTAACACCCCAAGGAGTTTCCCGTGAAGTACTATCATTGCTATGCATACCTGTTTGTCGCCGTTGTTTTCTTTTTTTCTCCTGTATTCGCCCAGACGGCCCATGAGAATATTGCCCTGGATCGTCCCTATACCTACAGCGCGCCGCCAAGCTATGCCCTCTGCACCGACCCGGATGACCCCATCCAACTGACCGACGGCGTCGACACGGAGGGCTATTTCTGGACCCAACCGGGCACGGTGGGTTGGGCCAATCAGTTGAACGTGACGGTCACCATAGATTTGGGCAGTGACGTTGCCATTCGGGGCGTGTCCCTCCGCACGGCCGCAGGCTCCGCGGGGGTTGCCTGGCCCAGTGGGATTCGCCTGTTCGTCGCGGGTGAAGATCAGCAGTTTCGCCTGGCCGGCGATCTCCTCGCCCTCAACGCGTCCCATGGTGAGCCCAGCCCCGAGCCTTATGCCGTTCATCGTTATTGGACCGATGCCATGGAGACCCACGGGCGCTACGTGGCCTTTGTGGTGACCAACCAGCCCTTTACCTTCATTGATGAACTTGAGGTTTTCGCCGGGGATCCTGGCTGGCTGAGCGCACCCGTGCCAGGACGTCCCATCGAGGATATCGCCGAATACCTGAGCGAGAGTCAGACGTGGGACGGTATCGCCCGGCGTCTGCGGCTTGATGGCGCGGTGATTCGTGCCCGTGCCGAGGCAAAGGGTGTCTCCGAAGTACTGCGGGATAGCATCCTGCAGGAGCTCGATGCGATTACCGTGGCCGCCCAGCCCGATTTTGATGCGGACTACAGCGATTTTCGCGCCATCCTCCCACTCAACCCATGGCACACCCGGCAGTTCGCCTGTCAGGCCCAGTTGTGGCGCGCGGCCGGACTGGCTGAAATCGTCCCATGGCAAAACGACCTGTGGGCCCCCCTCGACCACCTGGCGACACCTCCCAACGAGGGTACGCCGACGGTACAGGTGGCCATGATGGACAATGAGTATCGCGCCGCGTCGCTCAACCTGAGCAACACGACGGAGGAGACCCAGGAATTCCACGTTGATATCGAGGGCCTCCCCGGCGGCACCAATCCCGACTACATTACCATCCACGAGGTTATTTGGACGGATACGGCCTCGGGCGTTCCTGTTGCCAGTGCCCTGCCCGAAGCCAATCGCACCGACACAGGCTCCTGGGTGATTCAAGTACCCAGTGGCATGACGCGCCAACTCTGGTTTACCTTCTATCCTCAGGGCGTGGCACCCGGCACCTACCGTGGACATATCGCACTCCGGGGTGTCCAGTCCCAGGATGTGCCTTTGGAATTTATCTGCTATCCCCTGCGCTTTCCCGACAATCCCACCCTGAGTTTTGGTGGATGGGACTACACCGATGGGGAGCAAAACCGGGGAATTAATGCCAACAACCGGGATGCCGTCATCGCCGATCTTAAGGCCCACTATGTCGATAGCCCCTGGGCCACGGGTGGCGTCCTGCCCCAGGGCGTTCACGATGGGGAAGGTCACATGACGATGGCCCCCGATACCGCCCGATTCGATGAATGGATCGGGCGCTGGCCCCAGGCCACCAACTACTGCATATTCCCGGCAGTAGGTGATCACTTCGGCGATTGGACCATGGACACGCCGGCCTTCAAGACTGCGGTGGGGGAATGGGCACGTTTCTGGGCGACCCATGCCAAATCCAAAGGCATCGAGGCGCGCCGTCTGTGTGTGCTTCTCCTTGACGAGCCCCATGAACCCGCACAAGACCAGATTATCATTGCCTGGGCGACGGCCATCAACGAGGCGGGCGTGGACTTCACGATATGGGAAGATCCTACCTACCAGGGCGTCAGCGACAGCCAGGCTGCCCTTGCCGAAGTATGCGATGTGCTCTGCCCCAACCGGCCCATCTTCCTGAAATCCAATGAGGCCTACCGCGACTTTTTTCGCGGGGAGCGAGATAAGGGTACGCGACTGGAGTTTTACTCCTGTTCCGGGCCCACGACACGCCTCGATCCCTACAGCTACTTTCGTCTCCAGGCCTGGTCCTGTTGGGTCGAAGGGGCGTCCGCCTCCTATTTCTGGGCCTTTGGCGACAATGCCGATGGTTCGTCGTGGAATGAATACGTTTTACCGCGCAACATCTACACCCTGACCTTTCTCGACGACACGTCAGTCACACCGGCCAAAATGCTGGAAGCGGCCCGGGAGGGGATAGAGGACTACGAATACTTTGTCATGCTCCAGCAGGCTATCGACGCCGCCCCACCGGGGGCAGCGCGAGATCAAGCCATTCGCGTACTCGCAGAAGTGCCGGGTGCCGTCCTCGCGGCGGGGGAATCGCCGAGTCTGATGTGGAATGAAGATTTGGACCGAAGCCTTGCCGACGCAGGTCGCATTCGGGTTCTGGATGCCCTGGTCGCCCTTTCCTCCTCTTGAGCAACACGACGCGCCCCTAACTGGAGCCCGCTTCCCGCATGGTAGCCTCCCGTAGAATATCAATAACCCCCTTGGGGGCCACCGCCATGATGGAAACATCGAGTGGGGAGCGTCCATCATCATCTTCGACGAGGGCATGGGCACCCTGCTCCAGGAGGTAGGAGACCATGTCTGAGTCGCCCGATTCGGCGGCGTAGTGAAGCAACGTACGCCCGGAACTATCGACCGCTTTCGTGTACCGTGAATCCGATTCCACAGACGTCTTGATAAAGCCCAAGTCGCCCTTCCGCACGGCGTCTACGGCGATATCAAAGGGGTCACTGAGGCTCTGTTCCCCCGGGTCGATCTCGGGGGCGCGAAATTGTGAACAACCACAGAAGGTTGCGAGGACACACAGGGCAACTACAACTTGGGCCCGATAAAATGTCGAGTTGGACATAGAATTAAAACTCCTTTTAAGCCGCGAAACCAGCCCCCGCAACGGCGGAACGGACTGGCAATAAAAATCGCGGGGTGCGGTCACGCCACCTTGGCATTCCGGCACCCCGCGTTCATTTTCACATGCAATCGTCAGGTAACAGCGGTGTTACCGTCGTGAAAGCAATCAGCCTGGCCAGCTCTGGCCCGGGAAGAGCGTGGAAGGCTTATAGGCGTATTCGTTGTTCACCCAGGTCGTGCTGGCACCCAGTTTGGCCCATTCTACGTGGCCATCCATGAAAAGCACATTCTGTCCACCGGGAACGTGGTTGAAACGGCCCCAGGTGGCACCACCGCCGCCTTGGGATTCGTCATACATCGTTACGATGTTCGACTGGGCACTGGCTGACGCGGCCGCGTTGTTGATGTCGGTAATCAGGAAGCGCTCGATACCTTCACCCAGGCGGTTGAAACTCGCTCTGACGCCGGAGGGGAGGGTGACTGAGGTTGTGCTGTTACGCAGTTTCCACATCATGGGGGTTTGGTCAACGGCAGGCGCACCGGGCCATACGCCCGCAAGGTTGCCGGTGTTGAGCAGACGGCCAACGGCCTGGTAGTCGTCGACATTCTGGAACCAGTCGTCGTCCAGGGCGAATACCATGTATTTATAGGCCCGCATGTCGGTGAAGCCGGTCTTGACCAGGTCCGTGTGAGGATAGGGCGCGCAATACTGGGGGTTCACATCGCAGGCGTTGTAACAACGGGAGGAGTTGGAGCCGCAAACGGGAATTATTTCCGGTTCGCCGCCGGTCAGGCCAACCTTTCCGTAGCAGGGGTTGTCGGTTTCGTTGTTGGCAGTTGCCCAGGCGACGATGGAATCATCGCACCCGCCCATCGTGTTCCGCGCCGAGCTCCAGTCCGTAGCAGAATAGACTCCGGTTCGCAGGGCCGACGGGCACTGGCCGATGAGCATGTCGGTCAGATATTCGGGGTACACCTCGGACCAACCGACGTAGACCGCCGTGCGTTTTGTGACGTTGTTGAAATTGTTTCCGCCATGGTCCAGGCTGCCATAAGGAAATTTCTCGCCCTTACTTTCACCACTGAACATCTTCAGAATAATGCCCCACTGTTTGAGATTGTTCTGACAACTTGAGCGGCGTGCTGCTTCCCGCGCCCGGGCCAGCGCCGGCAGCAGAATCGCCGCGAGAATGCCAATGATGGCAATTACCACAAGTAACTCAATTAACGTAAAACCCTTCCGAGTATTTCTTTTAAATTCGATGTTCATAACGCTAGATCCCTTTTGGTATAAAAAGCTCATGAATGCGCAATGTATTTGGAAAAGGCTGAAATTGAGGTGAGGTTGTTACCGGTGTTTCTACAGCGTGTCTGTTCGAGATATAAAGATATAAAAATGACACGTCCCGCGAATGCGGCCGTACGGCCTGCCATGGGCAACGGTAACTCATGCCATAGGCACTCTCCTTTCCCAATCCGGGCGGTGACAAAATGGTGGGCACTTGAATGTTCATCCAGGTTCCCCGAATAGGGAACCGGAGGGGCCCGCCGCACCGGTTCAGCCAAAAATTATTCCTCTACCCAACCCTACTTTGGCTGATGTGATATTCGCACATATCTATAAGCATGTCAATCGCTTTTTTTTGAAGGTTTTCGGCCTTGAAACTAAGTAGCTTTTCCTGCCGAAACGGCCCGATGTACAGGGAGAAAAAAGGCATCTGACGATCCGTAACCTCTTTAGGAGCTACCACTTAGTTTTAGGAGGGCAGATCACCATGTTCCTAGTGCAATCCCAGAGCATAGGGAGGCTGCCAGCGCTGCCGTGTCGTGACGTCGTGGCGGGAGCTTCCCGAAATGGGAATGAGGCGCCGGAAAGCGTACCCCAGGTCGCCCAGGTTTATGGGATTGTCCGGATGACGGAAGTTGGACAATCGCATTAAATGCTCCCGCTGTAGACCGCGTCTCCCCGTTGCCGAACAGGATGGACGCCGGGGTGCCACCCGATCCGGTATTCCCGGTTCGGGTGTCTTGGGCCGCGACTGCCAGGTGGGTTCGCGGAAGACTTGGCGGTGGCCTTGTTCCAATGTAGAGATTGCGTTGAACTGCGCTACGGTGTCCTTCACGTCATTCTGACAAAGGTGTGGGTCAAGGCATACGAAGCCACTCTTGTCGGCGTGACCAATTCCGTGCGACTGCCCGGATGACGGAAGTCGGTGTGGTCAGCGGGCCGTCGGGGTGTGCTAAACTCCGGGCGGAACGACAATTTGTCCATATTTTTTGAAGGCTGTGGGTGAATGCGTCAGGAATCCTGGAGACGTAAGATGGCCTGTTTTTGCCGTCCCAAGAGCTAACCGGGTCTGAGGCGAACTGTCAACACTACAAAGGACGATATCTGGTGACAAATCTGGTAGGCGATATTCATAACAAAACGTTTCGATTCTGGGCCGGTGCAGGAAAAATTGCGACCATCCTATACTTCGCAACTCTTTCCCATCCATCCCAGGCCGCCGAAGTATCCGAGACCGGTTCCACCGAGGCCTTTGCCCAGGCGTTGGTCGACACCCTGCCCGTGGAGGAGCCCTATGCCTACCACAAGCGGCTCAACGAAACGCCCGTCCACCAGCCCAGTCGCAATACCAACGCCCAGCCCACCGACGATGAAATGTCCCTCCCTGCGACGGGATGGACCCTCATCCGGCGGGGGGACAGCCCGGCCCTGGTGGAGCATGCCGTCGCTGACTTTCAGGATTATCTGAAACACTCCATGAACGTGGAGATTCAGGTGGCGCAGAAAGAAAGCCTTGCCGACTGGCAGCAGTGGGAACAAGCTATCATCGTCGGCACGAAAGCGGATTTCCCAGAACGGGGCGCGTCGCTCACGGGCCCGAAGGACTATGAAATAACGGCAACGGCGACCCAGATTACGGTCTGTGGTTTTGATGATAAGGGGGCCCTGTTCGGTCTCTACAACCTGGAGGCCCGCATGAACCTTCGGGAGGCCCCTTACCTTCCCGCCGACCTGAATACGGTCCGCCACAGTCTCCACGAGACCCGCATGGTCCAATCGTGGATGGGCTGGATGGAGTTCCCCGACACCGTACTTTCGCACATGGCCCACGACGGGTTCGACGCGGTATTTGCCTCGGTGTATACCAACCCCAATGGCGACCGGACTACGGCGGAGAACTCTACCGACTTCTACGCCCGCCTCATGCGTCGCATTCGCCACCAGGATCCCGCCCGGGTGCGCAGTCTGATTGACCGGGCCAAGGTGCAGGGTATCAAGGTCTATACCCCCATAATTTATCAATACACCGGCACCCCCGAGAGCGAAGCCGACCTCCGCCGTCTCGTGCGCGAGATTCTCACCGAGTTTCCCGATATTGCGGGTTATGTTCTGCTGACGGAAGGCTTCTGGTACAACAAGTGGGGTGGTGGACACGGCGCGAGCAAAGAATACATTGAAGACTGGGCGCGAAACTGGACCTATGCTGTCGGCGTGGTGGCAGAAGAGTGTCACAAGGTCAATCCCGATATCGAAATACTCCCGTGGGAATATAATATCGATTTTCGTCCCTCCAACGTGGAGACCAAGCGCTATTTCATTCAGCAGCTTCCCGAAGGGACCACACCCCTCCTCACCTGGGAAAATGGTAAGAGTTTTGAGATAGACGGCATGGAAGGCCACCTTCGTGACTACGGCATCAACGTGGTGGGGCCCGCCGAAGTGACGGATGCTCAGATTGACGAAGCGCGAAGCCGTGGCATGAAGGTCTACTCCAATGCCCAGACCTTTTCTTGTGGTGCCCAATTGCAGACCGTGCCCTACAACCCCTTTCCGCAGCAGTGGCACGCCCGCTATGAAAAGCTGGCGGAATATAAGATTGATGGCACCCTGGAGAGTTGGTCTTCGGGCTACAACCCGAGTTTTATGACTGAGCTCCGTTCCTGGTATTGCTGGAGCGAGGCACCGCCCCTTAATGACCTGCTCCTGAAGATCGCTGCCCGGGATTTCGGCGCGGAGCATGCCGCCGATGTGGTGAAGGCGTGGGATCTCTTCAGTCAGGCCGTTCGTCTGCTCCCCGATACGGGACCCTACATGGGCACCACCAATGCCATCGGCAACCCCATCTTCTTTGAAAAGCCCCCGGCGCGGACGGCCACCTTCAACTATTCCTGGATGGATCAGGGGCAGTGGTCCAGCTACCTGGGTGCCGAGGTGAATCCCTATTGGCCCTACACGGTGACCCGCCTCGTGTTCCTGCCCGATTTCAACAACAATTATAATGCCGCGGAAAATTACGCCCGGGGCGTATCCGGAATTGAAGCGCCTGGGGAAATCGCCGTGCTTCCCGTCTTCTTGAAATACCTCCGCAAAACCACCGACCTCCTTGGTGAAGGACTGGTGCTCTACCGCAATGCGGCCCTGGCAAGCCCCGAAGACAAGCGCGCCGACGCAATGCGCGAAGTCATCGTGGCCGAGCAAATGCACCGCATGCTCCTGAGCAGCCAGGCCATCCTCGGTTTCGAGCAACTGCGCCTTGAATTGTCAGCGGAGCAGGATAGTGAGAAGGCAACCGCCATGTTGGCAACGATGGAAGGTCTGGTGCGGGAAGAAATCGCCCGCACCGAACGGGCCGTCATCGCCGTGGATCGGGACTCGCGCCTTGGCTTCCAGTTTGAGTGCGATTATGTCTATACGAATTATTCGTTGAACGAAAAGCTCGACATTCTTCGTGACACCCTGGAGCGCCAACTGCCTGCCGCCGCCCGGTAGCGCATAGTTCGGGCCGCAGGCGTTCAAAAACAGGGAGGGCGTAGTTTCTTCTGGATCCTGTTTGTCTAACATTTAGTGTTTTAATACTTAGACGAAAGTGTTATAATCAACCATGGTCTATGAAGAACCTCGACATCCTATCAATTTTGTTGCCCAACGAACGGGCCTCTCTACCCACGTTATTCGGGTTTGGGAGCGGCGTTACGCGGCAATTGTCCCCAAGCGGTCCGACACCAATCGACGTTTGTATAGCGACGCCGATGTGGACCGTTTGAAGCTGCTCAACCGCGTTAAGGCCCAGGGGCAGTCCATTCGGCTCATTGCCCAAATGCCCAATGACGAGTTGAAACGCATGTTGACGGAGGTCGATGGTGACAAGCTGAGTCCCGACGCCGCCCTGGGCCTGGGTGAGCATCAGGACGTATTGCAGGAGCTCTTTGGCACCTGCAAAGAGGCCGTGCTGGGCATGGATGAGGAACGTCTCGCGAGGACCCTTTTGAACGCTAGTGTGCGGCTCCCCTTATTGGTCTTACTCGACCAACTGGTTGGGCCCTTGATGACCTGGGTAGGGGACCGCTGGCATGATGGTTCTATACGGGTGGCCCACGAGCACATGGCCTCGGCCGCGATTCGCAGTTTCCTGGGTCGCATTAAACCGATTCGCCATACCGGTGAGGGCGCACCCTGCATCGTCATCGCAACCCTCTCCGGCCAGGATCACGAAATTGGCGCCCTTATGGCCGCCACGATAGCGGCCAACGAAGGGTGGCGTGATCTCTATCTCGGCCCCGATCTTCCGGCGCAGGAAATTGCGCTGGCGGCCATGGAAGCCAACGCCAAAGCGGTCGCTGTCAGTATCGTATCGCCGGGAAACAATCCGGCCGTGATTCACGAGTTTCGAACCCTCCGCAACATCCTCGAAGAGCGTGTGCCCTTGCTGGTAGGTGGTGGGGGCGTGGCGCAGAATCGTCTGCATTACGAGCTCGACCATGTTTTCTGCTGCGCAGACCTTGCGGAATTTCAGACCCAATTACTCCGCGAAAACAGCTGACTTCCGCCTGAACTTAGCTTCTGCCGCGCACTCCGGAATTACTTCGAGACTCAACCGTGTCCATGCGGTGATATCGAGTGGATCGGCAAACGAGGGCGGCACCATGGCAGGCGGGTCGAAGACGCTTTCCAGCGCTTTCGCCCCCCACGGCTGTCTTGAGACCAAAACGCTACAAAACGCATTATTTGGGTTCCGTAGCCGTGAAAGCCGTATACTACGAAGCGAAATGGAGTATGTGTAGTGAATCGACAAGTAATTCTGGTGGACGAAAATGATACCCCTATCGGTGAAGCCGATAAACTATCGGTGCACCGCTCCGGGGAACTACACCGCGCCTTTTCCGTTTTTCTCTTTGATCGCGATGGTCGATGGCTCCTTCAGCAGCGCCATCCCGATAAATACCACTCGGGTGGGCTCTGGACGAATACGTGTTGCAGTCATCCGGAACCGGGTAAGTCCACGGACGCAGAGGCCCGATCGCGGTTGCGTATGGAGATGGGTATCGACACGGCCCTGGAGCCGTCCTTTCAATTCCACTATCGTGCCGAATTAGACGGCACGCTAATTGAGCACGAACTCGATCATGTATTCCTCGGTCACTTTGACGGGGTTCCCATGCCCAACGGCGAAGAAGTATGCGACTGGCGATGGGTAGAGACGTCAGACCTGCTGGAAGAGCTGAAGCAGACACCCGCTGCCTTCACCTACTGGTTTCGCCTTGTAGTGCCCCGGGTAATTCGCGCCGTGGCCGACACGCAGAAACACGCTCCGTTGGAAGAGACGGGCTAAGCGATTACCGCCCGCCACATCGCACCGGCCAAAGAGTAACATGCCGATTCCTGCGCGCCATAGTCTCACCCTGTTGTATTGTTTGGGTATGATTAGGACGCTGGTGTAGACTGTCCATCGAACCACTCTATGGGACATCAACACTACCGAAAAAGGAATCATTATGAAGGCAGAACTAATTCGCGGGGTGCGCAGTGGGGTGCTGGCTGTCGCACTGCTCGTCGGACTCTCGTCATGCTATCCCAACGTGCTTATTTCGCGGTTTCAACTCATCAACCAGACGCCCTTTGAGATTACATTCTTTGCGGTTGCTGATTCGGAAGCAGGGATTGCCACGGCCGAAAACAGCCTGACCTCGCCCCTCACCGCGAATGCCGTTGCCGATCTCGACGTAGACCGTCCCGGCGGCTATTGGCTCAAAGGCGTCGCCAATGCCAACGGCAAATCCATAGAATTTATCCGTGGTCCCATTTCCATGACCAATGGCATTGTCGGGTGGACGTGGGGCATGTCGGGCGACACGATTGTCGTGGGTACCGAGCCATCCTCACTCTATGCATCGACGACCCTGCCCATCCTGGTCATCGACACCAACGCGACGGCCATTCCAGACGAACCTAAAATCGATGCCACCCTCTATGTCATCGACAATGAAGATGCAGCGGTCAATAGGCCCTCCACGACCGACGTGACCTTCAGCACACGTATTGGTATCGAGCGACGTGGGTATTCCACCCAGACCTTTCCCAAGGCTTCCTGGGGCTTCGAATCACGGGATGAAAACAACGAAGATACCAATGTGGAACTTCTGGGCATGCCCAGCGAAGAAGATTGGGTGCTCTACGGCCCCTGGATGGATCGGAGCCTGATTCGTAACGTGTTTGGTTACGAAATCTGGGGTGCTCTGGGGTGGTATGCACCGCGCACCCGCTTTTGTGAAGTCTATCTGCGCGACGACCCCGCAGCGAGTCTGACCGATTCCTACGAGGGGCTCTATGTGCTCACAGAAAAGATTAAACGTGATGGTGATCGCGTCGATATCAAGAAACTGGGACCAGATGACAATGCCGAGCCCGAAATTACGGGTGGCTATCTCATGGAAATGCGCGAGCCCGACCGCCTGGACCCCGATGAAGTGGCCATCCCCATTTCGGATGGCTTTGTGCTCACCCCCGTTTCGCCCAACAGCGCCCAGATAACGACGGAGCAAGTCACGTGGTTTACCAACCACATCACCGCCTTTGAGACGGCCCTCTTTGGTGAAAATTTCCGCGACCCGGAAACGGGTTACGCCGCCTACATTGATGTGGATTCCTTTATTGAGTACATGTTGCTCCAGGAATACTTCAAGAACCGCGACGCCTTCCATTCCAGTACCTTTCTCTACAAAGACCGGGAAGATGTCATTCACATGGGGCCCATCTGGGATCTGAATATCGCCATGGGTTATTTCAGTTTTCAGGGTTTGCAAGAGACCAGCGGCTGGTTGTTGACGGGAGAGCGGAGCCGGATTTCTCGGAGCCCCTGGACCGCGCGTCTGCTGGAAGACCCCGACTTTGCCCAGCGCTATGCCGACCGGTGGAGTACGCTGCGCGCCGAGTTGCTCTCCGTAGGCAAAGTAAACAATCGAATCGATGCCATCGTGGCCCAGTTGGACACGGCACAGGCCCGGCAGTTCATCCGGTGGCCATCCCTGGGCATGACCTTGCTCCCCGACTTCAAGTTTCTCATGTTCACCGGCCCCCATCCCGACTCGTATCAAGGTGAAATCGACTATCTCAAGAGCTGGCTCTACGAGCGGGCGAATTGGATGGATGCGAATATCGGATTACTGGTACCGTAGTCACCCACGAACAAACAACGATGCTACAAACAGCGCCCGCCATATTGGTCGGGCGCTGTTGCTATATGGGGCGCGTCAGGGCAATCGCATCAAATACGTCCGGTGGATTTCCTTTCCCCTTTGTTCAAGAGTAAGGACGCCGGGGTGCCTTGGGCGTCGGTGGCACCCAATTTCCTGGCTTCATGGGCGCCAACAAAGACGGACTCCGCCAAAACAAACTGAACCCATCAATCGTGCCGCGCGATCTGGTACTCCAGTTCGTGCGAAGGGGCTGTGGGACGTCGTTGACCACGCCGTTGGCCCCGTCTATACTCGGATTGTAATGAAGACTTCACCAACAGGAAGGATGGACCATGGATAAGAAAACCGCTCCCCATCATCGCCGGGCGTTCATGACCGGCACCATTGCCAGCCTCGCGGGCGGCACCGCTGCCCTCGCCGCGACGTCAACCCACGCCGCGACCGATACCGTCGTGCGGACGGGACTCGATCCCGATGGTGCGCCGGCAGACGATTCGGGATACACACCGGGAATCGTCGCCTCGGGTGGCCAGAAGGTGGTCTTCGTCTCGGGCCAGGGTCCGGAGGACTACGGTGCTGACATGGAGACCCAGATGCGCCAGACCTTCGACCGAATCGGCCGCGTACTCGCCGAGGCCGGTGCGGGCTGGGAACATGTGGTTATCCTCCGCTCCTTTTTTGTGGACATCGCGCGGGACTTGCCTGCCTACCGCGCCGTACGCAAGGAATATCTCAAGAAGCCCTATCCCGCGTCGACCGCCGTGGGCACGCCAGCCCTGGCCATTCCCGGGCTGCAAATTGAGATCGAGGCCGTGGCCATCATCTGAAAAAGCGCTCCCAATGGTCAAAGACAGGTTTAAGCGATAGCGGCCAGGCCGCCGGTAGGTTGGCCTTTGGCACCGATGCAATTGGGGTTGCCGTACCGCTATAAAGTTTTGAGGGCCAACGGCCCGGCAATATACCAGCATAGGGCGAAGCCCTATGTCGTGGGCCGATTCATGCATAGAGGGCTGAAAGCCCGTCCCATAGTGCATTGTCGCAAGCCGTATTGGCATTCACCATGGATGGTTGTCGCGTAAAAGTAACTGGCCTCACGGGGCCTTCGCGGGTAACAGAAAGAGACGACCTTCACCGGCACCGAGAGACAGCTGTAGGCCCTCCATGGCCGGACTGTCGTCGATGACGGGGTGCATTTCGCCCGACACCTGATCGACTTCAATGACCGATTCCAGGGGGGCATCAAAGGTAACCGTGGGCCACGCCGTGTAGGCAAAGCGGTAGTTGTTCAGCAGCACCGCACGTCGGCCGTCGTTGTGGGTAAAGGCACCGACAAGGTAGTCCATCGTGGGGTCGACATTGTCCCGGCTGATATCCGTTATGGGCAGTCCGGCCAATTTCTCCGCAGGCACATCACCGGCATCTTCCGAAACCCGGACCACGGCATCACTTTTTAATTCCATGAGGGTAGGCCCCAGGTGCTTCAATGCGCTGTTAATGCGCTGGGCTTCGCCATAGTGTCGGGTCTGCCGTCCGTCCCGCTGAATGATGGCCCCGCCTTTCGGGAATTCTCCACCCGCCGGTGTGTAATAGCAAAAATACAACACGCCTTTGGCACCATAGGCCAGCGACGAGTAAATCTGCCACCGAAGTTGTCCTTCCGTGGGGTCGGTATGATTCCCATAGGGCATGGTGTTGAAGTAATTCCAGAAGGGTACCCCGGCCGCCTGCGAATGGGTACGGAGGGTGGCCAGATTTTCACAATAGCCTTCTCGTCCGTCCCGCGTGGGGTGAAACACGGGATAGTGGTCCATAGACAGGATATCCGGGGCCACGACTTCCATAAACTGGCGCACATGCTCGTCGTAGGTTTCCGTGCCCAGCTGTTCGGCATCGGCATAATTGGGAAAGAGATTCATATACCGCAATTTACCTGGTCGTGCTGCCGCGATGGCATCGGCGGTGGCCCGCAGGTCGGGAAAATCGGTAGCGCTGGGTTCGTCACGAATGGAATAGCCCCATACCGCCGGGCTGTCGGGCAAGTCGGCGGGATTCTGGCCACGCGCGGACGCGATGAGTTTAAGGTCGAGTTTTTCACACAGGGCAACTTGTTGTGCCACGTCGCCGTTGCCAAAGCCGCCGATGACCACCGTGAAATTCGCCGCCGCCAATTCTTCATAGCGGGCCTCCGCGTTTTT
Organism: uncultured bacterium; assembly: GCA_963977445.1. Taxonomy (GTDB): domain Bacteria; phylum Hydrogenedentota; class Hydrogenedentia; order Hydrogenedentales; family JAEUWI01; genus JAEUWI01. The sequence continues at coordinate 27,770 of CAXBPH010000004.1, forward strand.
GTCCAAGGGAGGATCAACCCAAAGGCCGATAGCGAAGCGATCCTGCACAAAGCCGGAATCGTCCGCCGCGGAAGCGCCCGGGGAGAGCATGGCGAGGGACAGCAAAAGAACAGGAAGGAATTTGGGGTACAACATAAGTAGATCCAATACGTGGTCAATTTGAAGTGGGAGCGCCGAAAACCGGGGCGTTCCTATGTAGATGGATGGAGAACTAAGAAGTTTCAGGGAGTAATGTAAAACAAAACGAAACGTCGGGGCTACGTTGTCGCCCGCAGGTCGAAACAACGCAACTCCCGTTCATTGCGAATATAGAGCCGACCCTGGGCCAGAATGGGCGGTGTCCAGATACGGCGGCTGGAGGCCCGGACCCGCGCCTTTTCCACATAGGCCTCGGGATTCACTTCCACGAGCGCGAGGCGGCCCCGTTCACCGAGGGCCACAAGATTGCCCTCTGCCATGAAGAAAGAGGCCCGTCCAAGACCTTCGTCGGCGGTCCATTTTATCTTTCCCGTTTCAAATTCGATGCAGCGGAAGTTGGAGCCCCGCTCGTGCCGTCCGTCCATGCCATAGAGGTAACCGTCGTGATAGACACTGGTGGCCCAATGGCTCTGCATGGCCGAAACATCCCGCCAGACTTCTTTCAACCCGTCGGGGCCCAGTTGCAAGACCACAGCACCGATTTCATAGGCCCCCGAAAGAAATACCTTATCACCCACCAGCACGGGCGTGGCGGCGATAGCCGATTCGTACGTCGTGGAGCGGAAGGGATAACTGTAGCGAATCACGCCTGTCTTGGTTTCCAGCACCAACAAGCCATCGGCCGTATGAAAGATGATCATGCGGGTTCCATGGAGGGTGGCAACGATGGGGGTGGAATAACTGGCCTGGTCTTTACCGGCTTTCCATACGGTTTCACCCGTTGCCGCATTGAAGGCCACCACGCCCGCCCCATCGGGACCACCCACATTCAGGAAAACCAAACCATCGTCGACTACGGGTGCGGTACCGGCACCAAAGAAGCCCGGGGGAACCTTAAAGTCGGCATTTACGGTGCGTTGCCAGCGCCGTTCGCCTGTTTCAACATCGACGCAGGTAAGCACGCCTTCCGCCCCGAAAGCATAAACGCTGTTTCCGTCGATGCAGGGAGAGGAGCGTGGGCCGCCGTTGTAGCCGTAGCTATCCACATAGTGGGTCGGATAACCATGGCGCCAATGTTGTGTTTTTCCCGTTTCCGCATCGACGCACTCCAGCACTTCTTCATCTTCGACGCGGTGAAACACGACCAGCCGTTTGTTGGCCACCACAGGGGGGCCGTAGCCATCGCCCACTTCCCGTTCCCAAACGAGGGGCGGTCCGTCTTCCGGCCACTCCTTGAGGAGCCCGGTTTCCCGAGAGATATTATTACGCGTGGGCCCAAGAAAGACGGGCCAGTCTTCCCGCACCACGGCGGTGCTCTCGTCGCCCAAGGCGCCACGGGTCATCAGCGGTAGCAGAGCGGCCGCGCCCAGAAAAGTTCGACGGGATAGTTGGGGAGCCTCAAAAAAATTTGGAGTCACGGGCTATGCCTTTCGCACGTGCGGGCCAGTGCCCGCCGTGGGGTTTGTGAAGTAGGATTCCGGGGCCTCATGGTACGGCGGATCGGACCAGAGGCGCAAGCCCAGCACCCACGTGGACAGTTTACGATTGCGACGTGTCGTTCGGCGTGGCAATCGTGTTGTTCATCAATCGGTGATGGTACCCAGTAGTACCACGGGGACAGTTTTCGATTGCGACGTGTCGTGCAGCATGGTAATCGTGTCGTCGATCAATCGGTAACTGTACCCAGACCCCTAGTCTTTCGTCACGTTACGTTCTGAACAATGGGCCGCGAGCCGCTTCGCCAAGGCACCATACACCTGATCCGCCCCAAAGCGGTCCCGGGCGAAGTGCCACGCTTTCTTTTCGAGCTCATGGCGCTCCGCGGGCGACGCCAGCAGCCGCAGGATGGATTTCGTCATGGCCGCTGCACTTTCTGCCACAACAAGGGGAAGTTCCGTCGGGTCGCCCAATCCACCGGTCCCGGCGAGGCTCGACACGACGGCACGACCGTGGGCCAGGGCTTCCACGGTCTTTATCTTGAGTCCCGTACCATAGGGAACCGGATTCAGCACGATGGCCGCCCGGTGGTAGTAGGGCGCGAGGTCGGGAACCTGACCGAGCACCTGCACGCCGCCGTGTTGGCCTTTGATGGACTCGCCCACCCGTCCGCAGACGGTGAGGGTGGCTTCGGGGCAGGCCTTACGTACTTTTGGCCACACATCGTCCAGTATGGACCGCAGGCCAAGCACGTTGGGGTCATAGCGATTGCCCACATAGAGCAGGTCACACGAGGTCGGGGGAGAGGGTTCATAGTCCGGTACGACGTGGGCATGCCCTGCCACAAGAACCTCGCAATCCGGGCACATGGATTCCAGGGTTGCCCCTTCCGCTTCCTGGATCGCCAGAAGCAGGTCCGCACGTTTCAGGGCCTGAATTTCCTCATTCCGGGTGCAGACCACGTGGTCCAGGTTGCCCCCCGCCGATCGGGCATTTTCACGTCGCGCGTGTTGGATGTCGATGGTGTCCAGAATGCGTAACGTGCCCGGCGGCATATGGTCGAGGGCGGGTGCCAGCCATGCATAGCTGACAATCGCCGCTACCGGTGGCTGCGCATAGGCGACCACCCCGGCATAGCGTTCCAGGGCGGGTCTGCGGTTCCGTGCCAGCATGTGCGACGCAGCACCGATTTTCCCACCCGTCACCCGCTGAAAGAAAGGCAGCCAGCATAGCTCGGGATCGAGTTTTCGGTAGAGGGCTTTTGCCTTGTCGCGCCGTGATGGGGGTAAGGATACCGCGACGTCATCGTCTCGGGACTCAATCCACAATCGGTCAACCCGGCCCTCCAGTTCCTCGTTGTGTTCGCCCTGGTCACCCGTGAGTAGCTCCACGGCGTAGCCCGCGTCACGAAGAAAGTCTATCAATGCCCAGGTGCGCGTAGCGCCACCGCCACCCACGGGAAGTAATCCGCCGGGATGTATCCACAGAATACGGGGGCGCTCCGACTCAACCATTGCGCGCCACCAAATCTTCCAGGGCCTCCAGCGTCTGGCCGACCATGGCCTCCTCGCTGAAGGCGTTTACCCGGGCCTGTGCCGCCTGCGCCAGCGTTGCCATATGGTCGCGGTGGGTGAGGGCGTGCATCACCGTATCGCGCAAGGCAGCGATATCGTCGGGCGCACACAACAGCCCATGGACATCGTGGGTGACCACTTCGGCAATCCCACTCGCATGGGTGCTCACGACGGGAAGGCCGGCGGCCATGGCTTCCAACAGCGAGAAGGGCTGGCCCTCAAATCGCGCGGGGTGAATATAGAGGTCTGCCCCCTGGAGGAGTGCGGGGATATCGTTTCGCCGTCCCAGCAAGGTTACATGGGAGGCAACGCCATAGGTGTCGAGTTGTTGCTTAAGGGCCTTCTTCGCGGGGCCATCACCAGAGTACGTCGTAACCCTTCTGCGGGGAAAGCCGTCCGACGGTTACACAGAGGAGGGTGTCCGGCGGGAGTCCAAGCTCCTCTCGGAGTTGTTGGGCCCGAGCCGCCTTCTGGTCTGTGTCGCAGGAAAACCGTTCCAGCGAAACGCCATTCGGAATGGTGAGTATTTCCTTCTCTTCCATGGCGAAAGCCCGCGACAGCAGTCGGCGATTGGCCTGGGATACGGCCACATAGCGTTGGCCCCGAGCGCGCATCCAACGATGGAGAAGTCGTCGGAATGGGGAAAAGCGAAGGTCATCGCGAACCAACTGAAAGACCACCAGCGTCGGTGTGCGGAGACATGCGCAGGCAAAGAGGCTGACGAGTCCATATTGCATGCCGCACAGTTGAAACAAGACCATCCGGGGCCGAACACGACGAAGGAGGCGGACCGTACGGGTAAATCGCTTATACAGGCGCGCCTGCCCCGATTTTGGACCGATATCGCAAATGTCGAGGGTGTGATGAAAGGCACCGACCCGGAAGTAGTCCTCGCTGAGGCTCTTTAAGGCCCGTTTTCCGGGAAAGGCCCCATGAACGTCGTAGCCAGCACGCACGGCTCCACCTGCAATGGCGACCGTATAATCTTCCGCACCACCACGGAGGGGCGAGGGGAAAAGTATGGCGATACGGCCTTTTTTCTTGACCTGGCCGGGCGTTTTTGCTAACCGGATACCATGAAAAGGCTCCCGGGGCGTCTGGGGTTTATCCGAAGGCCACGGCCGTGGTGCCTCTGCCATGGCTCGGTCCAACAAGGCGGTAAATTTTTCGACGTAGTTTTCCATCGAATAGGCGCGGGTCGTTTCGTGCGCCCGATGCCCCATAGTCTGGAGTCGCTCGGGATCGCGGGACAGGGTGTCGATGGCGGCCGCCATGGCCGTCATCCTGCCCACGGGCACGAGAAAGCCATTCTCACCCTCATTTATAATGCCCGCGACGCCACTTTCGGTTTGGGTCACCACCGGCACGACGCCCTGTGCCATAGACTCCAGCATGCTGTTGCTTGTGCCTTCGAAGGACGAAGCTTGGACGAATATATCCTGCTTCGCCCAGAAGGCAGCCATTTCCTCGGGCCGACGACGGGGCGCAAAGCGAACCCGTTTTTCCGGGTCCACGGCAGCCAGAGCGCTCCGCAATTCGTCACGCTGACGCCCCGCGCCGATGATGGTAAAGCGAAAGTCCGTCCCGTTTTTGTACAGCTTTTCCACCAGGGGAACGAAGTCCATGACCCGCTTTTGCTCTTCCACGATGCGGCCCCCGTAGGCAATGCGTATAGGGGTTGTTTCGTAACTCCGCTCGAGGACGGGAGGAACCCATACGCCCGTGGGCAGGGTGTGTATGCCGTCTTGGTCTACGTGGAGATGCCGCGCCAGGGCGGCGGCACATGCGGGACTCACCGCCGCAAACTGGTTGATCATCGGGGCATACCAGCGCAATGGCCTATAGTATTCTTCTTCCGAATCCGCCCGGCAAAATCCGATACAACGAAGCACCTGCCCTGCGGCGATGCGTTCGGCGCAGAGGGGGAAGAGATCCCATACAAAATTGGGAACAATGATGGCCTCATTGCAGGCGGTCAGTAAGGCCCGCGCCCGATCCTGGGTGGTGGCGTGGAGGTCAAAGGTGCCAATGCGATTGCCCGTGTCGGTGCAGTTCAAGAGACGAATGCTGTAGCGCGGGTGGTCCGCGAAGGCGGTGCGCAGACGCAACGCCCACGAGGTTACCCCGCTGGCAAAGTCGCCAAGGGCAATGATAACTGGGATCTTCGGGGGAGACGGCACGTGGTGTTCCAAGGTTGGTCCGACGAGCCCTATTATAGAAGGTGGCGGAAATTGAAGTAAACCTGTGGGGCATGTAGCGATAGGACTCGGCTTGGAACGTTTGTATTCGTTGTTCGTACCGTCATACACTGGAACCGGATTTGTGGGGCTCCGTCCCACGCACTTTTGGAAGATTTGTTGTTGCGTAATTTTACCTATAAAACGTGCCTGCTGGCGCTTGGAATGTCCTTTCTGGCCGCATGCGGTGGGAAGCAGAACCCCCAATCGGCCTGTCCGCCTCCCGGCAGCGTGGTCGTGCTCTCGGTTACGGCCCTGCCCGAAGATCCTCCGCCCAATCTGCTTTCCAACGGTGACTTTCATGAATGGTATGGCGGATTGAATTTCCCTTCCGATTTTCAGGCGCCAGTAAATGAAGCAAGTTCCACCACCGCCCGGGATATTATGCATGGCTACCTCGATACCCGGGGATACACGGCCCGCCAATCCTGGACCGCTGTAGACCTGGATGAAGCGCCGGCTGAACGGTTTGGAACGACGTGCGTCCTCCAACCCAACCAGGACTATACCTTTGCCGTCGTGGCTTCGGCATCGCCGGGGATGGTCGCCCACATCAGCGCCTATGCCATCGACGATGGGGGAGCGGTAGGCCTCCTCGCGGGCAACCTCGTCGAGATCGACCAGGAAAAAGCCCAACGCTACACCGGGAAGTTTCGGACGGATCACCGGGTAAACGTTTTGTTGGTCAGTCAGGTGTCCCCCCTGGCCACCCTGCCGGGCACGGTCATCTGGTCCGAATGGGCGCTGCACGAGAACAACAACGCCCTTGACCAGTCGGAAGACATTCATCGACGACTCTGGGTGACGAACAGTCTGGCCCATGTACAACAGCAAACCGAACTCTACGGTGGCGTGGCAACCTGGTCGGAAAGTTTGCTGCCCCTCCATAAGAACCTGGACCGCTTCTATCGAGAAACGGAAGGCCAGGAAGGCAGCGCGGTCCTGGGATATGACGAGTTCATTTTCCAGAAAGCGGATTTGGCCTATGCAAACAACGTGCGGGATTTCGTCCGGGAGAAGACCGAGCAGGGGATGGGTATACGGCCTGCCCTGACGGCACTGCTGCGCCTGGACCGAGCATTGAAAGGGCGGGGGAAAGACCTGATTATTCTGCCGCTCCCCGATCGGGTTCACCTTTATGTGGACAAAATAAATAAGCGTGCCCTCGAGTTGCCCCCTTCCTACTTGCCCCATACGCGCTTTGTCACCACCCTGTTGGAGCAGGGTGCCATCGCGGTAGACGTGGCCCCCCTCCTGTTCCATCGCCGCCATGAAGAGAACCCCGTCTACCATCGCGGTGATTTCGGAGTGTCCGCCTTTACATTGAGCGAAATCGCCGGGTATGTGGCCCCAATGATTCGTGACGCGGTTTCCATTCCCGAATCCGCTGCCGCCTTCAACGCAGTAACTGAAACCGTGCTCCTCCACCAGGGTGCCGTTCCCGCCCTGCCCAAGTCGCAACAATCGTTGATAGGGCCAGAAAGTAATTCCATCGAAAAAATCACGGACCCCGACGGAGCCTTGTTTGCTCCCGCGGCTACCAGCGCTGTGTTGGTCGTTGGCTCCATGTCCAATAACAACGCGGCCCGGGGTGCGTCGCTCGCCGCCTATCTTTCGGCGAAACTTGGAACACCCGTTTCTATTCTTGGGGCGAACCTGGAAGATCAGGAAGTGCCCCAGCACCTCTTGACGGCCAATCCCCCCGAACTTGAGGCGGCCCAGGTGGTCCTTTACTGCTTTCCCGAATACGCCCTCGTGCGCCCGGGCTGGTAAGAAATAGTTCGTTTTGCCCCTGTTTCTTTCGTTGTTTTCACATCCGCCCGCCTGCCCTTTTTCATTCCCAAGCTGAGGTATGGATACTCTAATTCGGGTGAAGTTCGGGGGGCCACAGGGGCAACGCGGCTCAATCCTCTATTCCTTCTCCGTCGCTAAGTCCTTGCTGCAATACATGATGCACCCTGTTTCATGAAATTGGCACGAACTATGCCATTACCATAGGCAATAACGTATGTGAGTGTCGCCGCCAGTACGCGTCGGGCTCGCACGGCATGGTGCACAACGAGAAGGAGTTTTGACATGAAAAATAGTAGCTATAAGAGTGCCGCATTGGGCGTGTTGGGCACGGCCATCGCTGCAGTAGGCACCCTGACCTTGTATAGTCCTCCCGTAGTACACGGAGAGTCTTTGAACGATACCGTTTCAACCCTGCAGAATATAAGTGACACCTACGTCAAAGTCGCAGAAGAAACGTCCCACAGCGTGGTCTTTATCGAAATCAGTAAGACCATGGCAACACCGGCAGCTTTCCAGGGTGGCCGTGGGGGCAATGGATTTCCCATGCCCCGCTCCTTCGATCCCCGTGGGTATAACATGCCCATGCCCCAGCAGCAGCAAGAGCCTATGCCTGTGGGCACGGGGTCGGGATTCATCATTTCTCCGGATGGCTACATCGTGACCAACAATCACGTGGCGGCCGATTCTGACGGGCTGAAAGTAACCCTCGAAGACGGGCGCCAGTTTGACGCAACCCTCGTTGGCACAGACCCGCAGACCGAAGTGGCCCTGCTCAAGATCGACGCCGAAGGTTTGCCCGCAGTAACACTCGGCGATTCAGATAAGGTTCGCGTTGGCGAATGGATCCTTGCGGTGGGTAGCCCCTTTGGTCTGGACTTTACGGTGACCTCGGGTATCGTGAGCGCCCAGGGCCGCAGCGAAGTCGGTATCGTGGACTATGCTAATTTTATTCAAACCGACGCCGCCATCAATCCGGGCAACTCCGGTGGTCCGCTGATCAACCTCCGTGGCGAAGTCATCGGCATGAACACGGCCATCCTGAGCCAGAGTGGTGGTAACAACGGTATCGGTTTCTCCATCCCCATCAACATGGTGAAATATGTGGTGGACGACTTGAAAGACGACGGCAAAGTGGACCGGGGTTTTCTCGGAATCTCCATTCAGAATCTTACTCCCGAACTATCGGGTTGGTTTGACCTGGAAGGTGACCAGGGCGCGTTGATTGCGGAAGTCATCGAAGGTTCCCCCGCAGCAAATGCGGGTCTCCAGCAGGATGACATCGTGCTCCAGTTCGATGGCCACGTGGTGAAAGATGCGGGTGCCTTGCGCAGCCGGGTTGCCACCACCAAGCCGGGCAAGTCCCTCTCCATGGAAGTGCTCCGTGACGGACAGAAAATGGAGAAGACGATTGAATTGGGTCGCCTGGACTCCGATGAAATTATCGCCGGCCGTGAAGCGCAGGCGGGTCAACACCGCATGGGCATCCACCTGCAGGACCTCACGCCGGAAATAGCGGGCCAACTCGGATTCACCGGTGAACACGGCGTGGTAATCTCACAAGTGGAGCCGGGCTCTCAGGCGGACCGTGCGGGTATCGAACCGGGCTGTATCGTTACGGAAGTGAACCGGAAACCCGTCTCCAACGTCAAAGAGTTCAAGGAATCGCTGGAAAACGGTAAGCGGAAAGACACCGTACTGCTCAACGTCCAGAAAGACGGCCATTCCCGATATGTGGCGCTGAAATTCTCGTAGGTTTCAGCACCCTCCATATCTTCCTATAAAACACCGACAGCGTCACCCACCGGGTGGCGCTGTCGGCGTATTTGTCTAAAAATTGCAGGAATACTAACCAGGAAACGATATACCTTGAACAAATCCAGCCTGTTCGTTACGGCCTCGTATCCAAACTGCGATGAAAGGGGATAGTGCCGCTGGCATGACCACTATCTCCCCAAATAGTCTTTGACCATTGGGAGCGCAGGTCTCGGACGCGCCAAAGGAGGGCGGCTCGCCTGCATTACGTCGAAGACGTAAGGACGACGTGCCCTCGGTCCGTGACGGGCGATTAATCGTGTTGAAAGATGTCCAAAGTCAATTTTCGCTTAGTTAAACAATGGGGAGGTCCGTCACCGCTTCCTGCTGATAGGCCTGCTCGGCGAAAGACGCGAGTAAGAGCCGGTCTTCATTGCGGAGAGATGTGTCCCCCGAAACCGTCGCAATATTGACATCGAGGTCCTCGGCTACCGAAACACCGATGTTCAAGAGCTGTATGCGGTTGTCGTTCAGTACCCACCGAATCGCGGAGGCCGGCAATTTTTTCACGGCCTCGCGGTCATATTCGCTGACCAGCTTACCCGCGTTGTGGCCAAAGATACTGGCCCCCATGACTTTCATGGCGAGTATGCCCATATCCAGCTCGCTGGCCCGGGCGACGCAGCGCTCACGATTGGCCAGTGAACGATTGGAATGGCGCGTGTTGTACCCTTTGTGAAAATAGCCGAACTCGACCAGGAGCGAGTCAAAGCCGCCCGTATCGATAAGTTTGAACATTTCCTCGAAGCGCGAATGGCCCGTAAGTCCGACGAAGGAAAATAGCCCTTCGTCCCGCATTTTCACAAGCTCTTCGACAAAGGGCATACACCCCTCGTAGCCCTGACGCTCAATCACGGGGCCGTGAAGTTGCATACAGTCAATCTTGTCCATCTTCAACGTCGTCAGGGTCTGCTCCACACTCTTACGCACGTCATCGGCCGATCCCACCAGCACCTTGGAGGCAATATAGATTTCGTCCTTCACATCATGAAGGGCCTCTGAAAAAATCTTTTCGCTGTCACCATAGATGCGGGCCGTGTCGAAATACCGGAGGCCTTTTTCGTAGGCCGTCCGCACCATCTTCACCCGGGCCTCATAGGGGCCCGAAGCAATACCGTAGTACTCGTCTTCCTGCGTCATGAGAGGGGCACTGCCATAGGCGAGGACCGGCAATTCGAAGCCCGTCTTGCCAAAGCGACGGGTGGGCATGTTGCCCGTGCCAGCCACCTGCTTGCCTCCCGTTGGTGCCGCTACGCTGGCGCTGCTGGCCGCCAATACACCCGTTGCCAAGCCTGCTTGCAGGAAAGTACGGCGACCCATACCTGATTTGTTCGCGTCCATCTGGATTTCCTCCATGTTGTGGATTATGCCTTCCATCTTGGCATGAATTGCCGGGACGTGCAAGTTCGCCGGGACCGGGCAGCGTGCAAGTCCAACGGGCAGTGCAGGATATCCCATGCGTCGGTGTCATTGAGCGGGCCCCTCGTGATACAATAATTCCTTTCCCGTACCCCCGCAGGGCCTCTCCATGTGACAGGAATCCCCCCATTCCATGAAGAAATTTGACGATCAACTGGTGTCTGGAAGCATACTCCGGTCCGTTTGGAAGTTGACCTGGCCAGCCGCCTCGCTGAATCTCGTCAACGGCGTTCACGGCCTGGTGGATCACATTCTGATCGGTCACTACATCCAGTCCGAGACGAACGCTGCCAACGCCGCCATTGGTGTGGCCTGGCAGGTCTTCCTGGTCTTTGTGGTGTTTATTGCTTCCGTGTTTCACGGCATGAACGTGCTGATTGCCCGGTATGCCGGAAAACAAGACCGCGAAAACATGAGCAAAGTGGCTTATGAATCTTTCTTGTCGGCCGTCATAATTCTCGTATTTATCGTGGCACCCATTGGCTACGTTATCGCACCCTATCTAATCGGTCTGGTTGATGCCGGTCCCGAGGTAGAATCCCACGCACTGCCCTACCTGCGGCTGCTCTTTACCTGTGGCGCCCCCCTGTTTCTCATGTTTATGTTTACCGGTGCCTTTCAGGCGTCTGGCGATCCCAAAACGCCCCTGGTGTTGGGCATCCTCACAACGATTCTGAATGTTTGTATCAGCGTCGTCTTAATCACGGGCATGGGGCCTTTTCCTGCACTCGGTACCATCGGCGCGGGGCTGGGCACGGTGTTGGCCCCTTTTGTGAGCGTGGTCATATCCATCATTCTCGTGATGCGCCGGAAAATGATTTTACAGCCCCCGACCGAGTTTCGTTTGCTCCCAGACTTTTCCATCATGAAGATCGTGGCCCGTATTGGGGTGCCCACGGGTATTCAGGGTGTACTGCTCAATCTTGGCGGCTTCGTCGTTATCATCTTCCTGGGCACCCTGGATGACACCATTTCCGCCTCGGCGATGGCGGCCTATACCATTTGCTATGCCCAATTGTTCTCTATTATTACCTGGACCTGTTTTGGCCTTCGTTCTGCGGCGGGAACCCTCATGGGACAGAATATGGGTGCAGGAAATCCCCAGCGCGGTAAGCAGGCCGTTCGGGTTGCTGCGTTTTTTGGCGCAACCTGGGCCACGCTCATCGGCACCGTCTTCTGGATCTATCCGACTCAATTGCTTGGCCTCTTCGGTGCAACAGAAGGGCCCATCGTCGGGATAGGCGTTTCCCTCCTGGGCTTCTTATGTTTTTCCGGGTTTGTGCTGGCTATTACCCTCGCGCTGACCGGTGGCCTTCAGGGGGCCGGTGAAACGAAGATGCCCATGTATATCGCCTTTCTGACCCAGATCGTGTTGCTACTGGGGCTGTGCGCATTCTTCAAGTGGCAGGGGACCCTGACGCCCCAGCGGGTTTGGATGTCCATTTTCATCAGTCACTTTGCGCGTCTCATATTGACCTTGCTCGTATTCCGAACGGAAAAATGGGCGCATACGAATGTAGAGCTATCATCTTGACCGGAGTCGGAGGTGTGCGCGAACGCACGTCTCACCATGGAGCGTAACAAATCATGAAGTTGGCGATTGTTGGTACGGGTTATGTTGGATTGGTCAGTGGAACCTGTTTCAGCGACATGGGCCATGACGTACTCTGTGTTGATATCGATGAGAAGAAGATTGACGCCCTGAATCGGGGGGAAATCCCGATCTACGAACCCGGCCTCGAAGAAATGGTTCGCATCAATGTGGAGCAAGGCCGCCTTTCTTTCACGACCGACATAAAACGCGCTGTGGAAGAGAGCCTGGTCATCTTCGTCGCCGTGGGCACGCCTCCGCAGGAAGACGGCACCGCCGACCTCCAATATGTTATCCGCGTGGCCCAATCGGTCGGAGAACATATCAATGGATACAAAATAATCGTCGACAAGTCCACGGTTCCCGTCGGCACTGCCCAGAAAGTGCGCGCGGCCACCCAGGAAGCCATGGAGGCACGTGGTGTTTCCCACGAATTCGACGTCGTATCGAATCCGGAGTTCCTCAAAGAGGGCGCGGCCATCGAAGACTTCATGAACCCCGATCGGGTCGTGATTGGCTGTGAAAATGTCCGCGTCAAGGCACTCATGGAAGAAATATACGCCAATTTCGCCCGCAACGGTCGGCCCATCCTCAGCATGTCCACCGCATCGGCAGAAATGACGAAATATGCCGCCAATGCCATGTTGGCGACCAAAATATCCTTCATGAATGAGGTCGCAGCGATTTGCGAAAAAGTTGGGGCCGATGTGGACGATGTGCGGCGGGGTATTGGCTCGGACAGCCGCATTGGCTACCGATTCATCTTCCCAGGCATCGGCTATGGCGGTTCCTGTTTCCCGAAAGACGTCAAGGCACTGATTCAGACGGCAGCGGAGGTCGGCGTCGACGCGAAACTGTTGCCCCAGGTCGATCTCGTGAATGAAAAACAGAAGCGCGCCCTCCTGGAAAAGATGAGAACCTATTACCGCGGTCAATTCGAAGGCAAGCGCTTCGCCCTGTGGGGTCTGGCCTTCAAGCCCGAAACGGATGATGTGCGCGAGGCCCCGGCGTTGGTTATGGCCGAAGCCCTGCTCAAAGAAGGGGCCACCATTGTGGCCTACGATCCCAAGGCCCAGGCCCAGGCACGACTCTATCTCGGAGAGCACGAAAACATGCAGTACTCACCGCAGTATTATGACGCCGTCGAAGGGTGCGATGCCCTCATCGTCGCGACAGAATGGTCCTTCTTCCGCAACGTAGATATGGCGCGCCTGAAGGAAAGCATGCGGGCTCCCGTTGTCTTTGATGGCCGAAACGTCTATGCCCTTGCCCACATGGAAGCCATGGGCTTCGATTATTTCTCCATTGGCCGTGACCCCGTATTGGCCCATTCCGCTGGCTGATGACACCGTGGGCCAACGGATGCAATCTCATAAGAGACGGTGATTGCATGGGAATATGATCGCTTGTTTTGCATGCTGTGCTGCTGGAAAGGTAAGTGACGGCCTTCAAAAGCCTTAGCGAGCCCCACGCTATTGCAAAAAACCTCCTTTTTTCGTATCTGCTCTGGACTGTCAGCGTTATCTTGATGTACCATGGCTTGCGTGATCTTTTCGGGTCTCTTTCCCATCGCCCCGCACCCTGTGGGCGAAGGCGAGAGCGCACCATCGAAAGGACCGTTAGGACAACAGCCCCTGACAATGGAGGTGTAATGGACGTATGAGTTCAACACAAACACTGGCCGGTCGACTAAGCACGACTGTCGGTAAAGAGCTGATCGTCGGCGTAACCGGCGTTCTTCTGGTAGGTTTTATCCTGGCCCATTTGGTGGGAAATCTACTGCTTATCGTGGGCCCCGAGGCCTTTAACCACTATGCAGCGCAGCTGAACAATCTGGGCGAATTGCTCTGGGTGGCCCGTATTGGTCTAATCGTCACCTTTGTCGCCCACATCAGCATGGCCATATCGCTTTCCCGTGCCAGCGCAGCGGCCCGGGGGACCCAGCGCTATGAGGTGGAGAAGTCGGTGGGTCGCAAAACGGCGGCAACCCGACTCATGCTCATCAGCGGTGTTACCATCCTTTGCTTCGTGCTCTTCCACATCTATGATTTCACCATTACCGGCGACCGGGAAGGTGACCGCTCCTTCATCGATGCCATCAGCGATACCGAAAGCATGGGTCTTTACGGCGTCGTCTTTAACTCCTTCGCCAATCCCCTTCGCTCCCTGTTTTACATCATCGCCGTTTGCGGCGTGGGTCTCCATCTGAGCCACGCCATTTCAAGTGTGGTTGTGACGTTGGGAATATTGACAGAGAAAAGCACCGACAAGGCCGAACTGGCCGCCAAAGTCATCGGCCTCATTGTTGCCGTTGGCTTTTCGTCCATTCCGCTTTATGTGTTGTTACGCGCCCACGTGATAGGAGTCTAGCCTTATGCTCGATGCAAAAATTCCCGACGGCCCCATGGCCGAAAAGTGGACCCGTCACAAATTCAACATGAAACTGGTGAACCCCGCCAACAAGCGGAAGTTCAATGTGATTGTTGTGGGCACGGGCCTCGCCGGCGCTTCCGCAGCGGCCTCCCTCTCGGAGATGGGCTACAAGGTTAAGTCCTTCTGTTTCCAGGATAGCCCCCGTCGCGCCCACAGTATCGCGGCCCAGGGCGGTATCAATGCCGCCAAGAATTACCCCAATGACGGGGACAGTGTTCACCGCCTTTTTTACGATACCGTAAAGGGCGGCGACTATCGGTCCCGCGAGGCCAACGTTCACCGCCTGGCCGAGGTCAGTGTCAACATTATCGACCAATGCGTGGCCCAGGGCGTGCCTTTCGCCCGTGAATATGGTGGCTACCTCGACAACCGCTCCTTCGGTGGTGCCCAGGTATCCCGAACCTTCTATGCCCGTGGCCAAACGGGACAGCAGCTCCTGCTGGGTGCCTACAGCGCTCTCATGAAAGAAACGGTTCAGGGCAACGTTGAACTCTTTACCCGCCGCGAAATGCTCGACCTCATCGTCGTAGACGGTCGCACCGTGGGTATCGTAACGCGAAATCTTATCAACGGACAGATAGAGTCCCATACCGCCGACGCCGTTATTCTGGCGACCGGTGGATACGGCAATGTCTTCTACCTCTCCACCAACGCCATGGGCAGTAACGTGACCGCCGCCTGGCGTGCCCACCGTCGTGGTGCCTATTTCGCCAACCCCTGCTATACCCAGATTCACCCCACCTGCATACCCGTGCACGGTGATTTCCAGTCCAAACTCACGCTCATGAGCGAGAGCCTCCGCAACGATGGTCGTATCTGGGTGCCTCGGGCAGCCGACGACGCCCGGCGTCCTTCGGAAATTCCGGAAGAAGAGCGGAACTACTACCTCGAAGAGAAGTATCCGAGCTTTGGTAATCTGGTGCCCCGTGACGTGGCTTCCCGGAATGCTAAGGAATGGTGTGACAAAGGATTCGGCGTTGGTAGTACGGGAATGGCCGTTTACCTCGACTTCCGTGATGCCATCAATCGCGATGGGGAAGAAACGATTCGTGCCAAGTACGGCAACCTTTTCGACATGTATGACCGCATCGTGGATGACAATCCCTACCAGATGCCCATGATGATTTACCCGGCCGTTCACTACACCATGGGTGGCCTCTGGGTGGACTACAATCTCATGAGTAACCTCGACGGACTCCACGTCCTCGGCGAAGCCAACTTCTCTGACCACGGCGCCAACCGCCTGGGGGCCAGTGCCCTCATGCAGGGACTGGCCGATGGCTACTTCGTCATTCCCTACACCCTGGGCGATTATCTCGCCAAGGCGGGCCCTGCAGGAATCGGCGTTGACCACCCTGAGGTGAAGGCTGTAGAAGAGCAGGTGACCGCCCGCATCGACAAGCTCGTCAACTCCAAAGGCAAGAAAACCGTAGACGAATTCCACCGTGAGCTGGGTCTCATCATGTGGAACAAGTGCGGCATGGCCCGGAATGAAACGGGTCTCAAAGAAGCCCTCAAAGAAATTCCGGAATTGCGGAACGAATTCCATGAAAATGTCAATGTAACGGGATCGCCCGGCACCTTCAATCAGGTGTTGGAGCGGGCCGGCCGCGTCGCCGACTTCCTGGAATTTTCGGAAGAAATGGTGCGCGACGCCCTTCACCGCGGCGAATCCTGTGGTGGACACTTCCGCGAAGAAAGTCAGACCGACGAAGGCGAAGCCAAGCGCAACGACGAAGATTTCTGTTTCGTGAGCGCCTGGGAATTCAAGGGGGTAGATAAAGAGCCCACGTTGCACAAAGAACCGCTGACCTTCGATGAAGTAGCGCTCACCCAGAGGAGTTACAAGTAATGGCCGGAAATACCATTAACGTGACCTTGAAGGTCTGGCGTCAGGCAGACGAACACGCCCGTGGTGCCTTTGCATCCTACAGCGTAAAGAACATTTCGACCGACGCCTCTTTCCTCGAAATGCTGGATGTGGTGAATACCGGGCTCGAAAAAGAAGACAAAGAACCCATCGTATTCGACCACGACTGTCGCGAAGGTATCTGCGGCATGTGTGGTGCTGTCGTCAATGGCGTTGCCCACGGACCCCAGTCCGCCACGACCCTGTGCCAGCTTCACATGCGCAAATTTAAGGACGGCGACACCATCGTGCTCGAACCGTGGCGTTCGGCGGCCTTCCCGGTGATTAAAGACCTCGCCGTCGATCGTACTTCCTTCGACCGCATCATCCAGGCCGGCGGCTTTATTTCCGTGAAGACCGGTCAGGCCCCCGATGCCCATGCGATGCCCGTATCCAAGGTCAACGCCGACGCCGCCATGGATGCCGCCTCCTGCATTGGCTGCGGTGCCTGTGTCGCCGCCTGTCCTAACGCCTCCGCCAGTCTCTTCACGGCTGCCAAAATAATCCAGTTTGCCGAATTGCCCCAAGGCGACCCAGAGCGTCGGCGGCGCGTTATTGCCATGGTTGACCAGATGGACCACGAAGGTTTCGGAAGTTGCTCGAAACACTACGAGTGTGAAGCAGCCTGCCCGAAGGAAATCAAAGTCGAAAATATCACCAAGATGAATCGAGAATATATGCGGGCGTTGGTCACCCGCGACTGAGAGACCTGACAGCGAGTCCTACCCAACCTGCGTGCACCATGACACGCAGGTTTTTTTTATGCCCCGGTGTTTCGAATGACTGGGCGCACCCAGCGGGCCAACCCGGAACCAAAATTCGTCGGTGTCGAACGTACTATACATTCGTGGGTCAGTATGCGCATAATAATGTCAGAGGTGTCGAAATTGCGTTTGCCTGGCAGCAAGGTAGTCACGGCGTAGTCGATTCCAGGCGGGGAGCCTTTGTCTTGTTGGTCAGTGGGTTGGAGACAGATAAGTATCACGTGCTCCGAGAGCTCGGACACGGCGGGATGGGTGTGGTCTATCTGGCGGAAGACCAACGGTTAAAACGCCAGGTTGCTCTGAAAGTCCTCTACGAGCATCTCAATCGAGATGCGGCCTTTGTGAAACGATTCCAGGAAGAAGCCCGCTCCGTTTCCTCCCTGCACCACCCCAACATCGTATGTGTCCATGGCCTGGAGCAGGCCAATAATGTCGTCGCCATCGACATGGAATACGTAGAGGGGGACTCCCTCGACAAACTCATCCTATCCGCACAGATTAGTCCCCACACCGCCGTAGGGATAGCACGAGATGTGTTGAGCGGCCTGGTTACCTGCCACGACATTGGCATTGTCCATCGCGATATTAAACCCAGCAATATCCTCATACATACGGAGGGTGTAGCCAAACTCACTGATTTTGGCCTCGCGACCGCCTACGCCTCCCACGTGGAAGACTCCGTCCGGGGCAATGCATCGTCGGGCTTTTATATGGGTACGCCCCGATACATGCCCACCGCCGCCTGGGAGGGAGGCCGTCCACAGCCCTGTTGGGATATGTATTCCTTTGGGCTCGTCTTCTACGAAATGCTGACCGGGCGGATCGTGTTTGAGGGTGAAAGCCCGATGGCGATCGTGAAAAAACATTTTGCGGAGCCCGTTCCCGAGCTCAGCCACGTGCTCGACGTTGCCTCACCCCAGTTGGTCGCGGTGTTGGAAGCCATGCTCAAGGCGACCCATGGCGGTGAGCATGAGTTCAGCAGCCTCACGGCCCTCGCCGCACTAGAGGAGACGCCGGAGTGCCAGGAGCTCCGGGCAAGCAACAGCGCGACGACCCTGACCTTGCCGCCGCCGCGGCGAAGAAAAAGACCAACGCAGATCGCGACGACACGGCGTCGAAAAACGGTGGCCGGAATCGCAGCGGGACTTGTGCTAGCCTTTGTGCTTGTAGTGGCCTCCCGTTTCTTTCGCGATACGGAGCCACCACCCACGATTCCCGAGCCCGTCGTAGCCCCCGTGACAGAAGTCACCACACTGCAGACCATGAGCAACGGAACCCTGTTTATGGAAGGTGAATTGGTCGATACCCTGGGCAATTTTATCCAAGGCTCCTGGTGCATTACGGTAAACGAAGATGGCGATCCGGATACGCTCATCGGCTTCACCGAACAGGGGCTATGGTTTGTCGAGACGAGCGAAAAAAAGAAAAGCAGTGCCTGGTTGATACGTGGTGGTTGGGCGCGAAACGTATCTGTCCAGCGGGGAAGCATTCAGTTTGGGAGTCTTACCGGCACCTTGTTGTGGAAAAAAGAACATGCGCCAATTTCCATGACCATGTCTATTGAGTGCAACAATAGTCGCACCAACGGAAAAACCCAATATAATCTTGCCCTGTGGCCCCAGGGCGAGGGTTTCCGCGCTACGGACTACAGCTATGCCCTCGAATCCAGCGGACCTCTGATGGCGCTGCTCTACAGCCAATTGCTTCCCCGCGACCTGGTATGGCCCGAACGAATCGAAGCCTTGTTACCCGCATTGTCTCCAGGACGGCTTTATGCCCCCTATGCCAGTACGGACGAAATAACAGTGGACGGTCTATTGAACGAAGCGATCTGGCGTGCTCAATACTTTGGCCCGTCGGGACCGATAGGGAGTCTGCCACCCCAGATGCCACCCCGGGGTGCCACGTTGCAAGTTCGATGGGATGGTGCTCAACTCGTGTTGGCCTCGCAGTTGACCCGGTCTGAACCCAACCCGCAATTTGAACTGTTCGTTATGCCCGTGTTGGAGCGTTCCCACGATCAGTCTCCACGCTACGATGTCACCATAAGCGAACAGGGTATCGTGCAACGTCGCTATTTTGAAGGGAACCGTCAGCTTCCCTGGCAGTCCACCTGGAATTTCGACTGGCAGTGTCGCGTCGCTCCCAATGAAAAAGAAAACACGGTTGAGATCCTGATTCCACTGAATGACATGGAAGAAATAGCACGCCCGACAGCGGGAAAGCGGTGGCGCTTTAACGCCCAATGGACCCGTGAAGAAGCCGACGGAACCCGAACGGTGGTCGCTCGCTGGGGTGATGAACAGTTCGAGCAAACGGAACATGGCGCGTTGATTATTTTCGAGGAGGAAACACCGTGACCGGAATGGAACGATCGTTTATCTGCCTTGTACTGGTCCTGTGCAGTGCAACGGCCAAGGCACAGGAAAGCGGTTTTAAACCCCTGTCTTCGAATCCGGAAGAGCTATACGTGTTCAAGGATTACCTCTATTTTACCGCGGAAGACGGGGAGCACGGCCGGGAATTATGGCGCATTTCCGTTCCCGATGGCCTTCCAGAGCTCATCAAAGACGCGACTCCCGGGGCAGAAGGCAGCGAGCTCGACCATTTCTACGGCTTCAACGATACCTTGTATTTCCGACGCAAGGACCCGGTCTATGGCGGTGAGCTATGGTCGAGCGATGGGATACCCGGCGGGAAGACCGAACGGATAAAACGATTCAACGACGTACCCAGTGACGGAGGATTTTTTAGTGTCCTCGGCCATGTGGGGGACACCGTTCTGCTGGGTGTTGGTACGGATATCGGTAGTCGGAGTGTATGGCGCACCGACGGAACCACCGAGGGCACCACGGATTTTTTTGAGCGCAGTACGGGGTCGTTTCAATCTACCACGCAACTAGGAATGCAATGGGGAGAGAAGCTCTTGTTGGGGGCCTCGGGAAACAGCAATGACAAGTCGAACAGCGGTCTATGCATTACCGACGGCACCATGGAAGGGACAACGTACCTCACCCAGATGGACAAGGGTATCGCGCTCATAACCCGTCTCGGCGAGAAAGGTATCCTATTCACGGGAAAAACGGAAGAACTGGGGCAGGAACTCTGGTTTACGGCCGGGACGCCGGAGACTACCCGCCTGCTGAAAGACATTTACCCGGGGCCCGATTCATCCGATGTCGCCGATGGCGTTTGTTACTACGATCCCCTCGGAAACCGTGAGCCTATCGCCTATTTCCGGGCGATCAACCCCGTATCCGGTGCAGAATTGTGGCAGTCGGACGGCACCCCCGAGGGCACCCGACTCGCATTCGATATTGCCCCCGGTACCGCCAGCAGTTCCCCCTACCAGTTGAGCACATCGTCGGACGGAATATTTTTCAACGCGAACACCAAGGAAACGGGTACAGAACTGTTTTTTCTATCGCTGTCCGGCGAGCCTTCCTATGCCCTGGTCAAGGATATTAAGCCTGGTTTTCGATCGTCAGATCCCTATGCCCATCTGGTGCCCGGCGGAGGAGGTGCGCTCTATTTCAGCGCTGACGGAACCCTCGGTGAAGAGTTCTGGGTTTCCAGCGGGACCGAAGACACCACCCAGATGCTCGTGGATATGGTTGAAGGACCGGGAAGTTCTTTTCCGAACTATACGACGGCCATTGGCAGTTATATCGTTTTCGCGGCGACACACCCCATCTACGGTCGGGAACTCTGGTATACGTCCAAAAAAGACAGCGTCCATCTCTTATGCGATATCTATGCAGACCACAGTGAAAACCCTTCGTCTTCGCCCACCTGGCTTACCCCACTCGGCGATAGACTTCTTTTCGTGGCCGACGATGTGGCGCACGGCAGAGAGCTATGGGCCACAGAAGGGGCCGATGGAGACGCCGAGCTGGTGATGGATATCTATCCCGGTAGAATTGGAAGCCAGCCGGAAGAGCTTACCGTCGTCGGTGACCTCGTCTACTTCGCCGCCGACGCGCCCGAGACGGGGACAGAGCTCTATGTGAGCGATGGTACTCCGACCGGTACGTCCATGGTACAGGATATTTGTCCGAATGAGCTCAGCTCAGGACCGAAGCATCTTTTCGCCTGGAGGGGGATCTTGTTGTTCAGCGCCTTCCGCCCCTATGACGGCGAAGAGTTGTGGGCCGTTTGGCCTGGAAGAAAGGTCGCTATTGTCGCCAATATTCGTCCGGGGAGTGAATCCAGTTTACCCTCGAACTTTGTTGCCTGGAAAGAACACGTTTACTTCCAGGCGAATGATGGTACCAAGGGCGCGGAGCTATGGCGAACCGATGGCACCAGAGAAGGAACCACACTGGTTGAAGATGTGGTCCCGGTACCCTATGAAAAGCTTTCGGTCACGTCCATGGTGCCCCTGCACAACCGCCTGTTTCTTTCTGCCCACACCGAGACCTTTGGGCATGAGCTCTGGTCCATCGACGAGGAGGGGAAGGGTTTCTCCCTGGTGGATGATATAGCCACCCGAGCCCATACACGGATATTTAAAAAACACTCGAAATAAGCTACTGTACAGGTGAGATATAACGTTTCTTGATGGGGTATGCCGAAGAGACGAGTTCGGGAGGACTTGGAATTCTTCGAGCCGCCACTTGAGGTCGGGTTTCTATGAATTCAATAGAGAGCGCACTCGAATCAGAAAAGTACCACGTTATTCGGGAATTGGGACGGGGGGGGATGGGTGTGGTCTACCTGGCCGAAGATCGCCTTCTCAAGCGCCAGGTTGCCTTGAAAGTTCTCTATGAACACCTCAACCGGGAGTCCACCTTCGTCGAGCGCTTCCAGGAGGAAGCCCGCTCCGTATCCACCTTGCACCATCCCAACATTGTCTGCGTTCACGGCCTCGAGCGCGCCAACGCGGTGGTTGCCATCGATATGGAGTATGTAGACGGTCAATCTCTTGATCGTATCGTGGCCGAGGGGCCCGTCTCACCCCACGTCGCAATAGCCATTGCCCGGGATGTGTTGAGCGGCCTCGTGATATGCCATGACATTGGCCTGATCCACCGCGATATTAAGCCGAGCAACATTCTCATCCATCGTGATGGGACGGCAAAACTGACCGACTTTGGACTCGCAACAGCCTACGCAACGCACCTTGAAAGTACCGTCCGCGGGAACACCTCGTCCAACTTCTACATGGGCACACCCCGATATATGCCGGTGGCGGCGTGGGAGGGGGGAACTCCCTTACCCACATGGGACCTCTACTCCTTCGGCGTTGTTCTCTATGAGCTTCTTTCCGGTGAAGTGGCCTATCCGGGGGACAATCCCATGGCCATTATGAAGAAGCATCTTACTGAGCCCCTTCCCTCCCTGCGTACCGTTACCGAGGGCTTGTCTGGAGAACTCACCGACATCGTCGATGGTCTGATTCAAGTCATACATGCCGAATCCCCCATGGACACAAACGAGTTTCTGGAGGCGTTACGGGGGACTCCCGAGTTTGCCGAGTTGAAGGAAAGCAATGCGGTCGCGACCGTGCCTGTGCCACGCCGTCGTTACCATCGGAAAAGTAATGTCCCAAGAGGGGGGCGTCGGAACTTCGCCTATGGGGCGGTGCTCATGGCCGGCATCGCCCTCCTTAGCGTTGTCCTGTGGAATCGTGTCGAAGCACCCGTAGTCGACGACAATATTACGACCTTATTCCCCGTCTCCCAGGGCATACGGATTACTGCGAGTGCCGTTGGTGCAACTTCAGAAACCGAAGACTGGTTGATGAGCTTTGATACGGACGAAAATGAACTGACCATCCTCGGCCATTCGGAAACGGTTCTGACGCACATGACAGCGACATCAACGGGCGACGGAAATTGGGCGCTTTCGGGAGGGTGGGCCCAAACCATTCTTCCCCAGTCGGGAAGCTTCCAGTTAGGTCCGGTGAATGGATTTCTTCATTGGGAGAATGGGGCCGATACCTTGCACGCCAATATTGAGCGCATTCGGGAGCGGGACTATGAGTCGAGCAAATTGTCCTTTGTAGGAAAAGTAACGTCTTCGAAGGCTCCGAACTACGAATTTTTCTATGCGCTGGAATCGAATACACACCTGCAATCCATGCTCTACAACGAGTTGATTCCCAGGGCGTCTTCCTGGGCCATGGGAATAGAGTCCATGTATCCCGCCCTGGAACACTCCCGATACGACATTCCCTTCACGCAAGATGAAGTTACGATCGACGGTATATTGGATGAGAAGGTGTGGAACAAACAATACTATCGACGTTCCGGAGGAGACATAGGCGACCTGAGTCCCTTTGCACCCAGAGTAGGACCCGTCCTGCAGGTTCGATGGGACGACACGGGTGTACGCATGGCCACACGACTGCCTTCCGCCCAACCAGACGCCATCTTTGAGATTGCGATACAGCCCGATTTCGAAATTTCCCTGCAGGAATCGGGGGTTTTTCAATATCGAATAGCCGCAGACAATACCAGCGCACTCCACTATCTTCAAGGTGGGGTGAACGAGCCCATAAACTATAGCTGGAATGGCGCCGCGAAAGTTGATAGCGACTCGCGGAGCGTGGAGATAGAAATTCCCCGAAGCATGCTCAGCGAGGAAGCGGCTGTTAATCATCACAGACGATGGCGGGTCAATGCACAGTGGTTTCTGGAGCTGCCCAATGGAGAACGGGAGATTTTGGCGCGTTGGGGCGACGAACGCATCACCGAACTGGCACATGGAGCGCTCTTTGTGTTTACACGTGACGTAAAATAAATCAAACAGGCGTCTCCATAGAAGTAAAGACGTCCAGGAGGCAATCGGTATGCTCCGGATCAACTTAGGGAAGAGACTGTTTCGATTGGCGTCCCTTGTTGGGCTCGTGGTCGTAGCCGTGCCCGGTGTGGCGAAGCCCGGCATCTTCGAGCCCCTTTCCTCTAATCCCGAGGGGCTGACAGAGATGGGCGGTTTCGTCTATTTCAGTGCCGATGACGGACGTATAGGTCGGGAGTTATGGCGGACCGATCTGGAGGGCAATGCCAAGCCCATCAAGGATATTACGCCGGGGAAGGAAGGCTCAGATATCAGCCGCTTCCATGTCTTCAACGGTACCCTGTATTTTCGATATCGTCCAAAGGACGATGTCGCGGAACTCTGGCAAAGTGACGGCACCGCTCAAGGCACGAAGCGATTCATGCGGTTTGAGTACGAGGGCCAGGACCAGGCCGATTCCGTAGCGGATATCGTGGGCAAGTCAGACACCCGATTCTTTATCGCAGTCGGGGAGGATGATAACAGCAAAACACTATGGGAAAGTGACGGAACGGCTGCAGGTACCCGGCCGTTGCGCAACGAGGGCGGCCAGATAGCAAACCTTGGTGTGACGTATGAGGTCGGTGTCATCGATAACGACGCCTACTTCTGCGGCGGGCGGGATCACAGGGGACTCCACTCTGTGAGACGGACCCTTGGTTCCATGGTGGTTACACTGATGGAGTCCTCGAATGAGGCGGGTGGATTCTTTGGCATGGACTCCGGTGCAGTGCTCTTTTCTGCGGGCACACCCGAAACCGGGAACGAGTTGTGGATTACCCGTGGAGACCAGGAATCGACGGTACGGGTTAAGGATATTTATACGGGCACGGAATCCTCAGACCCCCAATACTTCCACCATTTTTTGCCAGAGAAAGAAAGTCTATTGCTCTTCGTCGCGACGGACGCCGAGACGGGACGGGAAATCTGGCAGACAGATGGCACGAAGGAAGGGACTACGCTCGTGTATGACGTGGTGCCAGGAGCGGGCTCTTCTAATCCGTATCATCTGTATTCCAAAGGGGGCGCACTCTACTTTATCGCCATAGACGAGAGTCGTGGCAAGGAAGTATGGGCGACCCAGTTTCCCGAGCCCCCTGTAGCATTGAGCGATGTGAATCCCGGACCACGAAGCAGTGAGCCCTATAACCTGCTTCTTCATCCACATTCTGGATTCTATTTCAGCGCCACGGATGGTGAGGGGGATGAGGAATTGTGGTTCATCTCGGACGCCCTCTTGCCAGCAGTCCGTGTTGCAGACATCAACCCGGGCCCCCAACCGTCCTATCCAGATTATGCCGTGCTGGTCGGGGGAGAAATCGTCTTCGCCGCCACCAGTGCGGTGGAAGGGCGGGAGCTTTGGATAGTGCGCAGTGACCGTTCTCTGGAACTTCTCGCTGACATTCATACCGACGATAGCGTGAACCCCGCATCGAACCCCCGGGACCTCACGCCGACCGACTTTGGCCTCTTTTTCGTGGCCAATGACATCCGTAACGGCGCAGAACTCTGGGTGACCGATGGAACGGACCGTGGAACGGTCATGGTTAAGGATATTTTTCCCGGTCGCGCCAGCAGCAATCCCCACGAGCTCACCCCTTCGGGCGGACTACTTTATTTTGTGGCGGAGGATCCGATCGGGGGAATTCAACTCTGGCGTAGCGATGGTACGACGCTGGGGACCACGATGTGCCGTCAAATAGCGGACAGCGCGTCGGCAAGAGTGTCGGGTCTTACCGCCTTCAAGGATGGGGTTATATTTTGTGCCTACCGCCCCCTGGAAGGAGAGGAACTCTGGATTGTGCGCCCGGGGAAGGAACCCGACATTCTAAAAGACATCAATGGTGGTCCCGGCTCAAGTAAGCCCCGGGACCTGGTGTATTGGAAGGGGCACGTGTATTTCCATGCGGATGATGGCGTTCACGGGGAAGAGCTCTGGCGTACCGACGGCACCAAAGACGGAACAGTCATGGTCAAGGATGTGGTGAATGCCCCGGTCGAGCAGATTAGTGCCTTCTCCGGGGGCGTTGGAGACGAGTACTTCTATTTCGCCGCAGCCGTGAATGGCCAGGGAGCGGAACTCTGGCGACTCAGCCAGGATGGGACGGATCTTTCACTGGTGTCCGATATCGCTCGCCGTTCCGTCTATGATGTTCGCGGTTCGAATAGTCAGGTGCCGAAGCCGTAGTTCCGGGGCAGATCGGTTTTCATTCCTCGGCCACGGGGTTGGCGCCTACGGGTGCTTATCCTTATCAGGTCGCCAATCACCGGGTCCACGCATACGCTTGGATCCGCGCTTCTCAAAGTCGTCGACGATTTTCTGGTATTCTTTCTGCTGTTCGGGGGTCAGGATCGCCATCGTTTTTTGAATCGCTTCTTCATGGCGCACCCGTCGTTCCTCTGAAAGAGCATCTTTTTTCTCTTCGAGCGTACGATAGATGGCGTCAAACTGCGCTTGCTGGGCTTCCGTCAATAGGTTGCGTACCTCGTTGTCTCGCTCGTCATACATAGCGCGAATGCGTGCACGGGGGTCTTCCCCATCGCGTCCCGACGACTCCGGCGACCAGATGGCTTCCATCGTCTCCCGCTGTTCATCGGTCAGCTGAAGGGTGTGACTGAGCCAGGAGTCTTTTTCCCCGGGGCGGGGAGGGTGCTCACCCGTCAGGGTATAACCGGCCCAACCCGTCGCGATTCCTGCCACATAGGCCATACATAAGGCAATGGCAGCCAATACTTTGACGTTATTCATGTCCATACTCGCTGAGTAGACTTTCTTGCACGTGTATCGCCACGAGGGTGCGGGCGCTGAGATCGGCATACTCTTCATCTACCAGGGGAGAGGTGACAACATTCTCCTCCCACCGTGTCATCACCGCTGTATTGCCACCGGTGCCAAATTGACTGTATCCGACCAGCATGAACGAGGTGACCAGCAGTACACTGGCCGCTGCAACAAGATTCCAGGCAATACGCCGGGAGCGTTGTAGCTGCTGCGCACGTGCCCGCCAGACCATGGGGGTCGTCCGTGGACGGGGTGTCTCCCGGCTGTAGGCCAGGCGAAGGGCGCAGCTGACATTGGCCAGCCCGTCCAACGATATCTGGCACACCGGGCATTCCCCGAGATGGGCTTCGAAACCGGCGGCGTCCGCAGGATTCATCTCGCCGTCATAAAAGCGGTGTACTTGTTCCAGTGAATAAGTTTTGCAGTTACTCATGGCGTAACTCCATTCGTTTTTCTACGTTCTCGGGTAGGGTGGCACCATCATGGCCACCATACTCCTGAAATCGTTCCCGCAAAATGGCGCGGGCGCGAAACAGACGGGATTCTACGGTCCCTCGCGGTATTTTCAACGTTGACGCAATATCTTCATAAGAAAACCCTTCCAACTCACGCAATACCAGCACCGAGCGATGGTCTGGACTCAGTGTATCGAGCATGGCGTGCACATCCAGGCGACGTTCATTACGCGCCGCTTCCACCGGCCGGCCATCGTGAGGCGTGGTGGAGGCATCATCAAGCGACTCGGTCTTGCGTATTCGTAAATAGCGGCGACGATGGTTGGATTGACGAAAAAGAATCGCCAGTAGCCACGTCTTAAAGGTCGAGCGCTTCTTGAAGCCCAGTACACCTTCAAAAGCAGCCAGAAATGTATCCTGCATCAGATCCTCTGCCTCTACGGCGGCATATCCCATCGAGCGGGCAACGCGATACACGTCCGGCGTGTACCGGTCAAACAACGCTCCAAGGGCATCCATATCGCCCGATGTAGCGCGCTCTACCAACTCGGATTCATCCAGCAACTATTCGCCTCAGTAAACCTGACCAGAACGATTCGACAGCGTGCATTATGCACGGCACCGCAACAACAAAAACCGGCCATCACGAAGGCGCGTCGGTTTCTGTCGCCGTAGCGCTTGTTGCTTCCGGTTCAGCTACCTCGGCATCCGTGCTCGCAACGTCGGATGGGGTTTCGTAAATTTCTTCCCAGTTTCCATTCTCTTTGATATAGAGGATGCCCATGTCCCGCCAGAATTCCAGCCGGGCCAGGGTATGACCAATCAATGCGTTGGTCAGGTCATTCTGGGCACTCGTCAAGTCGTTTTGCGCGTCCACCAGGTTGATGGCCGTACCACGGCCCACCTCCGCCAGCACCTCCTGCTCACGCATACGTCTACGGTTCAATTCTACACTGTTTTCTGCAATCTCGTAGGCCAATTTTGCCTGCTCAAGTTGCCGTAAGCCCGATCGCACATCCAACTTGATGGAATCTTCGGATAAGGTATAGGAGCGGATGCTTCGTTCCTGGTCAATCAGGGCTGCCCGGAGTGCATTGCGCTCGGCTTTTCGGTCCAGCGGCAGATCCAGATCCAATCCTGCCGACCAGTCCAGACTGCGGACATCGAGCCGTTGAAAATTATCCTGCCCAATGGAGTCTATGTTGGCGGCAAGAATCAGGTCAAGACCCGGCTTTAGCGCGTCCGCCGCCACTTTTACCTGGCGGGCTTCGTCTTCGACCCGGTCCCGGGAAGTCAGGTAGTCAAGACGGGATACCAGCGCGACGTCAATGGCTTCTTCGGGCGTGATTTGAGGGTGAACAATGCCCCGGTCCTCCAGCTCTACCAGCTCCGCATCGTCAAGCACCAGATGGGCATCTGTTGGGAGACCTAGTTCAATCTTAAATTGGTCGAGCACCTCCTGGTAGGACTGAACCGACGCGACCCAGCGATTGCGGTTATCCAACGAGGCCTGTTCCAGCCGGCCGAGGTCGGCCTGGGTGCTGCGGCCTTCGCGGGCATGGGCCGTTTCACGCTTTACGCTGGTCAGGAAACTCTGATAGCTCTGCCAGTTGTTTCGGGTGATATCTTTGCGCTCAAGAACATTGTAGTAATCATTCACCACGCGAACGATGAAAGTCTTTCTGAATCGTGTGTAATCCCGCAGTGCATAGAGCACATCCCGCTCGCCTTGTGTGAGGGATTCGGCGGCGATTTTCGCGCCACGCCCCGCAAGCAAGGGTTGGGAAAAACTGGCCGCCAGCGTAGAGGCCGTCGCCGTCGCCGGGTCTCCCGTAACAAAGCGGAGGAAGTTGGACGTGAGGGTCAGGGCAAAAAGTCCACCCCCTTTGAGCAACTGGCTCACGCCGATTTGTGTTTGTCCAGAAACGCTGCGGTCATGGGTGATTTCCGTCTGCGTGGAGTCCACACCGGCAAGTTCCGCGCCGCTTTCCAGCACGTTGGCATAGGCCGTGAGCAAGTCCGCCGAGGTGCCGGAGAGGGCGTCAATATCCGCAGCAAGGGTCCGGGCACCGCTTACGTTCTGTGCGATTTCCGAGGGGCCCGTGCCTACCGATGTGTTGCGTGCGTAATCACCCGACGCACCCGCAAAATAACGGGGTCCAAAGCGATAGCGATCCAAGGTCAGGGAAAGAGCGGAAAGATAAAGAATCTCCTTTTCATCCTGATAGGTCCGGCTGCCATGGACGGCAATTTCCAACGCTTTTTCCAGCGACAAGACATGATAACCGAGCTCTTCATCGGGATTCTCGGAAAAGGCCCGACCCGCCGTTTCGAGCAGGGGAAGGGCCTCCATGGGATCCGAAGCCAGGTCCTCGTCGATGGTGAACTCGGACTCCATACCCGGGACCGCCGGTGCCTTTGCATTCAGAATGCCATAGGATTCCTTGTCTGCCGCGTCCCGATAGTGGCCCGTGGCACAGCCCGTGAGGACCAGACAGGGCACCAGCAGCATGGAAAATAATCGAATCGGGAAAAGTGAATTCAACGCAACACTCCTTGTTACAGGGTAGAACTGATTACTCATGGCGCAGCGCCGAGATAGGGTCGAGATTTGCCGCCCGAATCGCGGGATAGAGACCAAACACTATCCCGATCATCACGCTGATACCGGCAGACAGTACGAGGCTACTCATCGTCACAATTGTCGGCATGCCCGCGAAATAGGTCACACCCATGGGAATGGCAAAGCCAATGACGATACCAATCAGGCCGCCCGCCACGGACAATACGACGGTTTCGATAAGGAACTGGAGAATGATCTGTGACCGACGGGCACCAATGGCCCGACGCACACCGATTTCCCGGGTACGTTCCGTGACCGATGCCAACATGATGTTCATGATGCCGATACCACCGACCAGCAAACTGATGGCAGCGATGGAGCCCAGCACAATGTTGAAGGTACGTTTCGTGGCCTCGGCCTGGCGCAGCAGCGTCAGGGGCACACTCATGTTAAAGTCTTTTTTCGTGTGGAAGCGTTCCAGCATCGTTTGAAGCGCCTTGGCCGTACCTTCCACTTCTTCATTGGTACGTACCGAAACGATCATCTGGTGGAGTTCCACCACCTCACGCTGATAGCTGCCGGTAGAGCGGATGGTGACCATGTCCCCAAAACGTGATTTGGCCACGCTGATGGGGATATAAGCATCCACGTTTTCATCGAGAGACTGAATGTCGCCCGTGGAGGTGCCTTCACTGGCCACGATACCGATGACTTCGAAGTATTCCCCGCCCAATCGCAAGGACTGGCCAATGGTACTATTGGTCGCCAATAGCCGCCGTGCACCGAATTCGGTTAAGACAACCACATTTCCGAAATCGTCGTTATCCCGGGAAGTCATGGTCCGTCCCGCAATCAAGGGACGCTGCACCAGGTCAAACCACTCGGGGGCCGTTCCCACCAGCCGAAGATCGAGGGCGGTATCGCCCAACCGGCCTTCCTTGCGGAGCGATTTCACCGGCACCACCGTGGTGACGGAGTCAAAGGTCCGGATGGTACGGTCCACATCTTCATAAAGCAGGCCATACATGCTGGCCCGGCCGCGGCCACCCGCCTGGTTCTGACTGCCTTCTTCTTCGATGGGCTTCATGGAGTTAATGATGATGTTGGTGCTGCCCAGTTTGCGGATGTCTTCCATGGCCTTGGCAGAAGCGCCTTCGCCAATGGACAACATGGCAATTACACTGGCCACACCAAAGACCATGCCCAACATGGTGAGAAAGGAACGGAGTTTGTGCAACATCAGGTTTTTCACCCCGAGCACAATATTCTGAAACAGATAGAGCTTCGTCATGGGCGCGTCGTTTCTATGTCTTCCACATTGCCATCTTTCATATGCACGATCACTTTGGCGTGCGCAGCGATATCGGGCTCGTGGGTCACCATGATCAACGTCTTTCCGGCATCGTTCAGTTTCTGCAGGATGTCCATAACCTGATCACCCGTCTTGGAGTCCAGGTTACCCGTGGGTTCGTCCGCGAGGATGAGTGATGGGTCATTGGCCAGGGAGCGCGCAATGGCCACACGCTGCATTTGACCACCACTGAGTTCCGTCGGGCGATGGCCCAGGCGATCCGCCAGGCCCACTTCCCCCGCGAGGCGCTCGGCAACCTTCGCGCGCTCTTCGGGGTCAATCTGCTGATAGAACAGGGGGAGCTCAATATTCTCCTGAACGGTCAGCTGGGGGATGAGGTTGAAACTCTGGAAAATAAACCCGATATATTTCAGGCGTAGATCACTGAGCTCATCGTCATCCAGGGTGCTGATATTCCGTTTTTCCAGCGAATAGACCCCCGTCGTAGGACGATCCAGGCACCCGATCAGGTTGAGCATAGTGCTTTTACCGCTACCACTCGAGCCCATGATGGCATAGAATCCACCCCGCTCGAAGTGCAGGTCCACACCGTCCAACGCTTTCACCACATTGTTACCCATGATGTAATGCTTGGTTACCGCATCCAGGGTGATGATGGAGTCCAACGATGATTCAAGAGCCACGGGATTGCTTGCGCTACTGAGACTGGCCGTCACGATTACCTCTTTCCTGACGTCGCTTTTCCATTTCGGCGCGTTCTTCCGGGGTCATATTTTTCGTGCGCTCTTCACGCATTTTCGTTTTTTCTTCTTCCGACATGTTCTGGAAGCGTTCGCGCAACTTGGCCCGATCTTCTTCCGACATAGTCGCAGCGCCACCAGGACCACCCGCGCCACCTTCACCGCCGCGGCCAGCACGCTCGCCACCGCCTTCACCGCCGCCACCCGGGGCACCTTCGCCACCACGACCGGAACGCTCGCGACCACCTTCACCGCCTCCAGCTTCACCACCGCGACCACGACGTTCGCCGCCGCCATCACCGCCACGACCGGCACCTTCCGCACCGCCCTCGCGATTGCCGCGCGCCGGTGGCACGATTGCCGGCGACGCGACTTCCCGAGCATCAATGAAGCCGGTGTCCGCGTTACCTTCGACGCCACTATCCATAGAGGCAGAAGCCAGATTCAGCGGTGGCGTCATCAGCACTTGCTCACCCGCAGTAAGCCCCGATGCAATCTGGAGCATGTTATTGTTGTCCAGGCCCATCTCCACAGTACGTTGTTCGTAGCTGCCATCACCCTCACTCACGAAGGCGGTCGGGGAGCCATTGACGATGAATACGGACTGAACGGGCACGTAGGTCGTGTTCTCGAAACGTGCGACCATGATTTCCGCTTCACAGGTCATGCCGGTGCGCAAGGTGGGATTGGCCCCATCAATGTCGATTTCTGTGGGGTAGACTTTCAAATCGGGATTCATGTAGGCGCTCTGGGCATCAGGAAGGGGCGCAATCTTGGTGATGTGCCCCGTAAATACCTGATCAGGCAGGGCCTCGATCGTGATGCGCACGCCAAGACCGGGCTTGATCTTGTTCAAGTTAGATTCGTGTACCTGAACCTGGGCCATCATCTTGTTGGCTGTGGGTAGATAGATGAGCTCCTGCCGTTCCCGGACGCTCTGGCCTTCTTCCAGCGGCTCCTGACGACGCCAGCCGTCACCTTTAGCGGTGGTGGCGTAGATCGCCAGGCCTGCGGTTGGCGCATAGATTTTGGTCTTGGTAATTTGTTCGTCCAGCTTCGTCAGCTTATCCTTTTGCCGTCCGAATTCGGATTCACTGGCACGGAGTTTGGCTTCTGCCTGCACCACATCCGCGTTGGCCTTCAGCTTGGCCCGTTCCAAGGCGCGTTCCGATTCCTCAATCGCGCTCTTCAGTTCGGTCATTTTCCGCTCGTAGGTGTATTCCTTCAGCAGGTCCATCGCGGCTTCTGCAAGCTGCAAGTCGAGCTCGGCACGCTCCGCCTGGGCCTTGTGCTGATCAAATTCAATAGAGGTAAGAAACCCTTCATCCAGCAGGCGTTGCGACCCCTGGAGCTGCTCCCGCGTCTGGCTCTGGTCAGAGAGGCTCAGGGCAATCTTGGCGGCTGCTTCCTTGAGTGCCATGGGATAGTCACCATCGACATACTTCGTCAGGTCTTCCTTGGCGAACTGGAAGGCCAGCTGGGCGGCGGAAATGTCGCTCAGAGACTGGTTCTTCACCACCTCCAGATTTTCACGGGTGCTGATGTATTCCGCTTCTTTATTCTGAACCTGGATTTCCTGGTCAACCCGACCATCCACGAGCTGGCTCGCATCCAGTTCTACCAGGAGATCCCCTTCGTTTACTTCCGCACCTTCATCAATGAGAAAGATAATCTGGGCCTGGCCCTCGACTTCGTTCTTCAGAATGATCTGGTCTTTGGACTGAATCGTGCCTGCCTGGGTCACGCTGATCGTGAGTGGGCCTTCACGCACCGTAAAAGAATCTGCCTTCTTCACCGAGCCCTCGGCAGTGTCGTAGCGCTGACCCGCTATGAAATAGAGCATCAGCGCCGCGCCGATGACGGCCAACAATAGTCCGATTTTGCGCTCTTTCGCGCGTGCAAGAAGTGAGGAGCTCAATGTTCATATCCCTTTTATAAGGTTTTCCCCTCCGGTGCAGGTCAGCGTGACCTGCACCGAAAAGGGAGATTCTACATCTGTTTGTATCGTCAGAAGCGGTTAGTTGTTACCGCCGCCGGGCCGTCCTTCACCACCACGACGCTCACCACCACGACGCTCACCGCCGCGACCACCACCGCCACCACCGCCACCACCACCACGGGGACCCCGATCGGTTTCACTTTTCCAGCTCGCCTTCTGCTCCTCACTCAGGAGGGGGGCGAGCTTTTCGTCCAGGGCTTTCTTCGACTCGATCATTTTGGTGCGCATGGCCTCAAAATCGGCCTCATTGCCACGGCCCGGGCCCGTAGGGGTGCTTGAGGTTACGTAGGCCAACATATGGGCCATCGCTTCGGATTCTTTGGCCGGGTCCAGGCCAAATCCCAGGAGCAGCAGGGCCATGCGATCCCAGCCGCGGTTACGCCCTGCCAATACGGTGGCCGCTTCCGTGGCCTGCCCCGCGTCGAGGAAATCTTTCAGGGAGCTTTCCAGCGTGGCAACACGGGCTTCCTGAATCTTGCGCATGCCTTCCCAGTCACCCCGTTCCGCTCGCTCTGGAGGATTCTTCTTTTCATTGTCCAGGAAAGCCATGTAGGCAGTTCTCAGTGAGTTCGCTTTGGTATCGTCCAGCTTGAGGCTGGCCGCGACCGCCTTGACCTGGGCATCGCTCACCTTGGCCTGATCCTCTGGGGAGAGGTCGGGAGCGCGTTGGGGTTGGGCGACTGCCGCGAGGGTGAAAGACGTGCTGAGCATACCACCGAGAACGAGCACCCGAAATAACGTGCGATTCCAAGTCATTACACGTGCATGCATAATTCATTTCTCCTTGAGCCGCCCGAGGGGCGGCCATGTGCCGATAGAATCGGGGCCCCGACAACGAGGCACCTGTTATGTAGTACCGTAAGGAGGGCATTTTCTTCCCTCGGCACAAGAAAAAGATTTGTTTAGATGCTCGAGGTGATCCGCTCGGGAGTGGCCTGGGGTAGGGGGGGATGTCTTTCTAACTATCCACCAGGCAATGGCTTAGAGTAGAGATGTGCCTTCACTCATTGGGCGACGTCCTTGCGCGTTGCGCTGGCGGTTTTCCGGCCACGGGCTGAAGGTGCGTTAATTTTGCTTCCAGCAGTGCCTGTGAAACAAAAAAGAGAGCACCACAGCGGTGGTGCTCTCTGAAGGGTAGGGATGATTTAGGGCTTATTCGTCGGTGGCTTCTTCCGCGCCATCGTCGACCTGCTCATCGGTAGCTACGCTGGTATCGGTATCACCGGCCTCCGCCGCAGCTTCGTCCGCCATTTCGTCTTCTTTTTCTTCGGCCACGGCTTTCGCTACGGCACTGACCTTGGCCCCGGCCTGGGGCTTCATGACCGTCACCCCCTGGGTGTTGCGGCCAATGGTGCGGATGTCTTTAACCGAGGTGCGGATGACAATACCGTCTGTAGCGACCAGTACCAGTTCGTCCACATCGTCCACCGTCATCATGCTGACCACGTTGCCATTGCGTTCCGTGGTCTTAATGTTGATGATGCCCGAGCCGCCCCGGTGTTGCAGGCGATATTCGCCGACCTTCGTGCGCTTTCCGAAGCCGTGCTCCGTCACGCTCAACACCGTGCGTTCATCCTGGGCCAGTGACATGCCGACCACGTAATCTTCTTCGGTCAAACGTATACCGATAACGCCGCGGGCCGTACGTCCCATGGGGCGTGCGTCTTTTTCCGGGAATCGAATGGCCATGCCTTTGTAGGTGGCAATCAGCACATTGTCGTTACCCGACGTAAGCTGCACGTCAATCAGTTCGTCACCCTTATTCAAATCGAGGGCGATAATACCTGTCGTGCGGGGATTGCTGTAGGCTTTCAGCGAGGTCTTTTTCACCGTGCCCTGACGGGTAACCATGAATACGAAGAGATTTTCATCCTGGAGATCGCGCACGGGGAGGAAGGTCGTTACAACCTCTTCACCGCCGAGATTCAACAGGTTGACCATGGCCCGGCCACGGGCCGTGCGGCTCATCTTGGGTAGTTCATGGACCTTACGCCAGTAGACCCGACCCAGGTTGGTAAAGAACAACATGTATTGGTGGGCCGAAGCGATGAAGAGGTCCTTGACGAAATCTTCGTCTTTCGTGTCCATGCCGGAAATACCACGACCACCGCGCTTTTGTTTGCGATAGGTGCTCACGGGCAGGCGCTTGATATAACCCTGATTCGATACGGTCACCACCATGTGCTCGTCGGCGATGAGGTCTTCAATATTGAATTCCCCTTCGTCTTCCACGATATCGGTGCGTCGTTCGTCACCGTGCTTGTCCCGCACGGCGGTGATTTCTTCGCGCACGACCGCCAGGATATTCTTCGTGCTGGAAAGAATCGTGCGATAGCCCTCAATTTCCTTGAGCAGCGCCGCATATTCTGCTTCCAGCTCTTCCCGTTCCAGGCCGGTCAGGCGACGGAGACGCATGGCCAGAATAGCATTGGCCTGAAGAATGGAGAATTCGAAGCGTTCGATAAGGCGGTCACGGGCTTCGTCGGAATCTTTGGACGCCCGAATGATCTTGATGATTTCATCGATGTTGTCGATGGCCTTAAGCAGCCCTTCGAGAATGTGCGCGCGGGCCTCTGCTTTATCCAGGAGGAAGCGGGTACGACGTTCCACAATCTCAGCGCGGTGCTCAATATAGTAGTGAATCATTTCCGCCAGGTTGAGCACCTTGGGCGTATTGTTCACCAGCGAAAGGAAAATAATACTTGCCGTGGATTGCAACTGGGTGTGCTTGTAGAGCTGGTTTAAGACCACCTCCGGCTCTTCACCCTTGCGCAATTCGATGACGACACGCATCCCGTCCTTATCGGACTCGTCCCGCAGATCGGTAATGCCTTCCACCGTCTTGCTGCGCACCAGGTCGGCGATAGATTCAATCAGCCGAAGTTTATTTACCTGGTAAGGGATTTCCTGAATGATAATACTCTGCTTACCATTGCCGCCTTCACGTTTTGATTCAACGGCGACCCGGCCACGGACCCTGACCCGACCCCGACCCGTGCGGTAGGCATCTTTGATGCCCTTACGGCCCAGGATCACGCCACCGGTCGGAAAGTCAGGACCCGAAACATACTTCATGAGGTCATCGGGTGTTGCCTCGGGATTGTCGATGCGGTGGATGACCGCATTACACACTTCCGTGAGGTTGTGGGGCGGACAACTCGTGGCCATACCCACGGCAATACCATAGGAGCCATTGACCAGCAGGTTGGGATAGGCCGAAGGGAGCACGGTTGGCTCCATAAGGCGATCATCGAAGGTCGGCTGCATGTCGACCGTCTCTTTGTCCAGATCAGACAGCAACTGGGCCGTGATGGATTCCATCCGGGCTTCCGTATACCGGTAAGCTGCCGCGTTGTCGCCGTCGATGGAACCGAAGTTACCCTGGCTGTCTACCAGCGGGTAGCGCATGTTCCAGGGCTGGGCCATGCGGACCAGCGCGTCATACACCGAAGAGTCGCCGTGGGGGTGATATTTACCCAGGGCTTCACCAACAATGTTGGCGCACTTACGAAAGGCGCGGCCTTTGGTGAGGCTCAGTTCCTGCATCACGTAAAGAATGCGCCGGTGCACGGGCTTGAGTCCATCGCGCACGTCGGGCAGGGCCCGGCTCACGATAACGCTCATGGAATAATCCATGAACGAATTCTTCATTTCCTGCTCGATGGCTATCGGCTCAATTTTTTCTTCAGTACTCATTCCATGTCCTTACGGTCACGTTGCGCTGTACAAATAGCTATCCCAGCGAATCGTTACTGTTCTCTACTTCACTGAATATCTCTTTCATTCGGTGAAGGACGTTGAGTTCTTTTCCCCAATATCTCAGATAGTCCATGTCCAGCGTATTTGATTGCATCCGGATTATTCCGGCGATATCTCTAAACTGCACTTCGGACAACGTTTGGCGAGACCACAGAAGCTTACTTAATATGATGTCTTCTGGCGCGATTGAAAGCGCGACAACGTGACCAAAATCTTGAATACTACGCCGCTCGAATGCCTGAACTGCGTATGGACTGTCCTTCCGGAAGATAAAGTCTAGTTTCTCAACAGTTGCGTTCGAAATGACGTTGAACATGCCTCGTCGTTCGTACGCGTCCATGGCGGCGACTTCCGATACATATGCAATTTCTTGAAAATATAAAACCAATCGTTTCAGCTGATCCGCGGTCGGCTCTATCACAATATCGATATCATTGGTCGAACGAGGTTCACCATAGGCCGTGCAACACATAGACCCCGTTACCATATAGGGGATATTCAATTTTTCCAACACGTGTACGGATTCCGAAAAGAACGGAAAATTATCGGGTACGTTCGAAGTCATGCCTTTGGAAAAAGTGCGTTAAATTCTTCTCGCGTGGTAATTCTCTTCACATATTCCAGCTTTACTTCTTCTTCTGTATAGCTCGGGTATTGAGCGCGAATTCCTGCTTGTGATACCAGGCGCGCCCTCGCGGACAAGGCCTGTGTCAATAGAGCCCGCTCCGAAAAAGTTTTTTCTGCCAGCATCGCATAATAAATTCGTTGCACTTCGGGGGGGGTGTCTAACATCATATCCACGATGAGAATACCTCCTTCGTTTCTGCGCACGTAGTCAAAAGTGCGGTTGCCGAGCGGAGCAACCCGTACTACCCGAATCTAAATATCCAGATTCTGAACTTCCGCCGCGTGTTTCTCGATGAACAGTTTCCGAGGTTCCACCAGGTCCCCCATCAACGTTACAAACATCTCATCCGCCGAATTCTCATTCTCCTCCATCACCTTCAGGAGCGTCCGGTTTGCCGGATCCATCGTCGTCTCCAGCAACTGGTCGGGATTCATTTCACCAAGACCCTTGTAGCGCTGCATGGTAAGGCCTTTTTCGCCTTCCTTCATCAGGTAACTCTTGAGCTCCAGTAAATCGTTGGTCTCGAAAGCTTCTTCACCCGGCTTAAGTCCCTCTTTGGGCTCAACCCGGAAGGGCGCTTCACCCACGGCACTCAGAGGCTCCATGTGGGTCAGCATGGCCGAGAATTCATGACTCTTCATGAAGGCCAGGTCGATCTGCTCCAATTGCCGCACCTTGGGTGCGGGGGGAGGGGCACCGTCTTCGGACTCCGTACCTTCCAGCTCGATTTGCTCTTCGGCCAGATTTACGATTTCCGCATCGGCTCCAAAGATCTCTGCCAACTCCGCCGCCGACAGTTTTCCGGGGTCCCGCAGGACATCCCGAGGCAGCTCCATGCAACGTAATACCGCCTGCACTTCGACGCCATATACGCGAAAGAGCCGCTCCAGCATACGTCGGCGATCCTGGGCCGCACGGATGCCCTTGAGCAAGGTCTTCAGCTGGACAGCGCGCCCATTCGACGAGGCCGTCGTGACTTTGAGGGTGTCCAGTACGGTGTCGAAAACAAACTGATCTTTTTCCGCGTCGGAGAGCACGTAACGGGATTTTTTGCCCTTACGAATCTGATACAAGGGGGGCTGGGCAATATAGAGGTGCCCGCGACGAATCAGTTCCGGCATTTGACGGTAGAAGAAGGTGAGGAGCAGGGTGCGAATGTGCGCCCCGTCCACGTCCGCATCGGTCATGATAATGACCTTGTGGTAGCGGAGCTTGCTGATGTCGTAGTCGGTGTCACCAAAGCCGGTGCCGAGAGCCGTAATCAACGAACGAATTTCGTTGTTGTTCAGCATTTTGTCGACACGGGCCTTTTCCACGTTCAGGACCTTACCGCGCAGCGGCAGGATGGCCTGGAACTTCCGATCGCGGCCCTGCTTGGCAGAACCACCGGCGGAATCACCCTCGACAATAAAGATTTCGCAGAGTGCCGGGTCTTTTTCCGAGCAATCTGCAAGTTTTGCGGCCTGGCCAATTGAATCCAGTGCGCCTTTACGGCGGGTCAGGTCACGGGCCTTACGGGCCGCTTCCCGCGCGCGGGCGGCTTCGAGCGTCTTGTTGACGATACGATTGGCCGTCGTAGGGTTCTCTTCGAAGTGGGTCTGCAATCCTTCGTAGACCAGCGAATTCACAATACCCTGAATTTCGCTGTTACCGAGTTTCGTCTTCGTTTGTCCCTCAAACTGGGGATCGTGAAGTCGTACCGAAATAATCGAAGTCAGGCCTTCACGGGCATCGTCACCCGAAAGAGAGGCGCTGGCCTTTTTCAGCAGATTGTTTTTCTTCGCATAATCATTCAGGCTCTTCGTCAGCGCCGAGCGGAAACCACTCAGGTGCGTGCCGCCCTCATGGGTATTGATGTTGTTGGCGAAGGTTGCCGTCGTTTCCGTGTAGGCACCCGTGTATTGCAGGGCGACTTCCACTTCCACTTCATCTTTAGAGGCTTCAAGATAGATGGGCTTGCGGTGGAGGGGCTCTTTGTTCCGATTCAGGTAGGCCACATACTCCACGATGCCACCCTTGTAGTGCATCGTATCCGCTTCGTCATCCGTGCGCTCATCTTCGAAGATGATCGTAATACCACGGTTCAGGAAAGCCATCTCACGGAGGCGGGTCCGCAGCGTTTCCGCGTTGAACTCCGACACCTCGAAGATTTCCGTATCGGGCATGAAGGTAACCTTCGTGCCCGTCGTCTTCACGGTGCCCTTCTTCTCCAGCTTGGTCTTTGGCTTGCCCCGCTCAAAGGTCATGGCCCACACGTGGCCTTCCCGCTTCACCTCCACCTCCAACCACGACGACAAGGCATTTACGCAACTCACACCCACCCCGTGGAGACCGCCCGACACCTTGTAGGAGTCATTGTCGAACTTGCCCCCGGCGTGCAGCACCGTCAACACCACCTCCAGCGCGCTCTTATTCTTGAATTTCGCGTGATTGCTGACCGGGATACCCCGGCCGTTGTCTATCACCGTGATGCTGTTATCAATGTGAATATTGACGTTAATCTTATTACAATAACCCGCCAGCGCCTCATCGATGCTGTTATCCACGACCTCATAAACGAGGTGATGAAGACCCCGCGTGGAGGTGTCGCCAATATACATGCCGGGACGCTTTCGAACCGCCTCAAGTCCTTCAAGAACTTGGATGGATCCAGCATCGTAACCTTTTTCAGCCATTATACTTACCTCGAATCATAGTGCCCCCATGATAGACGGTTTTTGGAGTGTTGTTAAGTATAGCAAATTGGACGCACTGAAACAAACAAATCCGCAACATTTAGAGGTCGGTAAACTATTGACATACGCTATCTTGTGGAATATCGGTGCACCCAGGGGGACCAGAATTCTCGTGACAAAAAACGCTCCATTTTGGCGCGATATCAGGGGCCAGATTGATGAAAAAACATGGGGAAAGTCCTCCGGCGGCCCGAATCGGTAGATTGCGTTCAAATCTGCCGTGAAAATGTAGTAAACCGACGGGCACCATCCTTGGGAGCTCGGTGAGCCAGCAACGCGAACACAGAAAGCGATGATGTCCTCTGGATTGCCCCCTACCATTGACAGCACCCCGTCCGCCCCGTAAACTGGCTTTGGGCGCTTCGCAGGCACAAGGGGGGGGTGGGGTAATTCAACGGGCGAAGAATCAAGGCCAGGCTGGCTGGAGGGCATTGCGGTGATATTGCTGGGGTTTTACCGGGTTGCAAGCGTCTGTGCGATTTTAATGGCCATCGTATTGTGGGTGGTGGGCATGGCCTACGCCGCCGACGCCGCAGGACCGCTCAGAGACTTCCTGGCCGTCTATGCCGCCCTGTCGTTCGTCGTTTACCTGGCCGCTGCCGCCGTCCCCAGCACTTCCGAGGACTATGCGGTCTTCGGTCTCGTCATTAGCGGCATCGGTGGCACCCTGATCACGGCGCTCGGCGTTCGGGATGGTGCCGATGCCTTGACGGCTCTCGGATTGGTGGCACAGACGGCTTTCTTTCTGCTCGTGGCCCGCCGTACCTGGCA